>NZ_BAABEP010000100.1:0-12510 GCF_039540215.1 Streptomyces tremellae | reverse complement strand
GGGTGAGGTGGATGTGGTGGAGGCGCATGGTACGGGGACGAGGTTGGGTGATCCGGTCGAGGCGGGGGCGTTGTGTGCGACGTATGGGTGTGGGCGGGATGTGGGGCGGCCGTTGTGGTTGGGGTCGGTGAAGTCGAATATCGGGCATACGCAGGCTGCTGCGGGTGTGGCGGGTGTGATGAAGATGGTGCTCGCGATGCGGCACGGTGTGCTGCCGAGGACGTTGCATGTCGAGGAGCCGACGCCGGAGGTGGACTGGTCGGCGGGGGGAGTGCGGCTGCTGCGCGAGGCGGTGGAGTGGACCGAGGCGGGCAGGCCCAGGCGGGCCGGTGTGTCCTCGTTCGGGATCAGCGGCACCAACGCGCACGTGATCGTCGAGCAGGCACCGCGGGAGGAGCGCGCGGAGCCGCCCGCGAGCGACGGGAGCGTGGTGGCGTGCGCGGTCTCCGGGCGGTCTGAGGCGGCCTTGCGTGCACAGGCGGAGCGCCTGGCGCAGCGCGTGCGCACCGACGACGGCCTTGCGCCGGCGGCGGTGGCGGCGTCGCTCGCCACGTCCCGGTCGGAGTTCGAGCACCGTGGCGTGGTGGTCGCGGCGGGGCGCGACGGGCTGCTGGCCGGCCTCGCGGCCCTGTCGTCGGGGAAACCCGCGGCGGGTGTGGTCAGCGGCGCTGTTCTTCCCGGGAAGTCGGCGGTGCTGTTCTCCGGGCAGGGGAGCCAGCGCCTCGGCATGGGGCGGGGTCTTCACGAGCGGTTCCCGGTGTTCGCCGAAGCCTTCGACGCGGCGTGCGCGCGGTTCGACGCCCTGCTGGAACGGCCGCTGCGGGACGTGGTGTTCGGCGACCCCGAGGCGCTGGCCCGGACGGAGTACACGCAGTGCGCGCTGTTCGCGGTCGAGGTGGCGCTGTTCCGTCTCGTGGAGTCGTTCGGGGTGCGGCCTGACCTCGTGGGCGGTCACTCGCTGGGGGAGGTGGTGGCGGCACACGTGGCAGGGGTGTTCTCGCTGGACGACGCCTGCGCCCTGGTGGCTGCGCGTGGCCGCTTGATGGGGCAGTTGCCCGCGGGCGGGGTGATGGTGTCGGTGCGGGCGGCGGAGGCCGAGGTGGCGCCGCTGCTCGCGGGCTGCGCGGACGAGGTGGGCGTGGCGGCGGTCAACGGCCCCGCGTCCGTCGTGCTCTCCGGAGGGGAGGCCGCGGTGGCCGGGGTCGTGCGGACACTGGAGGCGCGGGGTGTGGAGACGAAGCGGCTCAGGGTATGGCACGCCTTCCACTCGCCGCTGACGGAGCCGCTGCTCGCGCCCTTCCGCGAAGTGCTTGCCGGGCTCTCCTTCGGCCCGCCGAGCCTTCAGGTGGTGTCGAACGTGACCGGTGCGGTCGCCTCGCCCGACGCGTTGCGCTCCCCCGACTACTGGGTGCGGCACGTGCGGGAGACGGTGCGCTTCGCCGACGGGGTGGCGGCCCTGGCCGAGCGGGGAGTGACGACGTTCGTCGAACTCGGCCCCGACGGGGTCCTCTCGGGGATGGGACAGGAGTGCCTGCCCGACGCGGTGTTCGCACCGGTCCTGCGGAGGGACGCGGACGAGGCCGGTTCCCTGGCCGAGGGGCTCGCCCAGGCGTACGTGCGGGGCATGGCCGTCGACTGGGCGGCCCACGCCGCCGCAGGCGGGCCCCCGCCGCGGCGCGTGGACCTGCCCACGTACGCCTTCCAGCGGCAGCACTTCTGGATGCGACCGCCCGCCGTGCCCGGCGGGGCCTCTGCGGTCGCGGCCGGCGACGAGACGCTCCCGGCCCTCGCGGACACCGCTTTCTGGGAGGCCGTGGAGCGCGGTGACGCACGCGCGCTGGCGCGCGAACTGGCGGTCGAGGACGGGGACGGCGCCGGCGAGTCGGTGGCGGCGGCACTCCCGGTGCTGTCCGCGTGGCGGCGGCGCCAGCGGGAACGGGAGTCGGCGGACGCCAGGCGCTACCGGGTGGCGTGGACGCCGGTGGCCGGCGGGACCGGCACGCTGACCGGCACCTGGCTGGTGGTCGTCCCCGAGGGGTACACCGACGACGCGTGGGTGTCGCACGTCGTGGACTCGGTGGCGGCTCGCGGGGCGTCGACCCGCGTCGTGGAGCTGGCGACGGGCGCCACCGAGAGCGCGGCGGCGGGGCCGCTGCGCGCCGCGCTGGCGGGGACCGATGGCGCCGGGATCGCCGGAGTGCTGTCGCTGCTTGCGCTCGTGGAGGGGCGGCATGCCGTGTATGGCGCGGTGCCGCTGGGGGTGGCGCTGACGCTGGCCCTGGTCCAGGCGGCGGGCGAGGCGGGGGTGCGCGCCCCGGTGTGGTCCGTCACACGCCGTGCCGTGTCCGTGGACGGCGCCGAGCGGACGCGGGACACGGACCAGGCCGGGGTGTGGAGCCTCGGGCGAGTGGTCGGGCTTGAGACCCCGGAGCGCCGGGGCGGGACGGTGGACCTGCCGGACGCGCTCGACGGGTGGGTCATGGACCGTCTGGCATGGGTGCTCGCAGGCAGCTCGGACGAGCGCGAGGTGGCGGTCCGCGGAGCGGGCGTGTTCTGCCGCCGCCTGGTGCGGGCCCCCGCGGGCGGCCGCCGCAGCGCGGAGTGGCACCCCTCGGGGACCGTGCTGGTCACGGGCGGCACGGGAGCGCTTGGCCGGCGTGTGGCGCGATGGCTGGCACGCGCCGGCGCCGAGCACCTGGTCCTCGTCTCCCGCCGCGGCCCCCGGGCCGACGGCGCGGACGGCGTGCGCAGGGAGCTGGAGGAGCTCGGCACCCGCACGGAGGTGGTGGCCTGCGACGTGGGCGACCGGGCGGCCGTCGCCCGGCTGGTGGCGGACGTGACGGCACGGGAGCGGCTGACCGGGGTCGTCCACACGGCCGGGGTGCTGGACGACGGCGTGCTCGAAGGGCTGACCGCCGAGCGCTTCGAGGCGGTCCTGCGGTCGAAGAGCGAGGCGGCACGGCATCTGCACGAGGCCACACGGGACCTGGGGCTCTCCGCGTTCGTGCTGTTCTCCTCGTACGCGGGCGTCGTGGGCTCTGCCGGGCAGGCGAACTACGCGGTGGCGAACGCACTCGTGGACGCGCTGGCCGAGCAGAGGCGGGCCGAGGGGCTGGCCGCCACGTCGGTGGCGTGGGGGCCGTGGGCCGACGCGGGCATGGCGGTCAGCAGCGGCGAGGCCGCGCGCAATGTGGACCGCAGCGGCCTCGTCCCGATGGATCCGCGGTCGGCGCTCACGGCGCTGGAGCGGTCGCTCGCGGACGGCGGGACCTCCGTCGTCTTCGACGCCGACTGGCCCCGCCTCACCGCCGCGTTCGAGGCCCGCACGGTGGAACGGCTGCTCAGCGGCGTCCCGGAGGTACGGCGGCTCGCGGCAGACGCAGCCGAGCGCACGGCGCGGGCCGAGGACCCGGCCGCTCTCGCCGGACGCCTGCGCGCCCTGCCCGAGACGGAACGGAGCCGGGAAGTGCTCGACCTCGTACGCTCCCACGCCGCCGCCGTGCTGGGGTACACCAGCACGGACGCGATCGCGCCCGGCCGGCGCTTCACGGAGGTGGGCTTCGACTCCCTGACCGCCATGCGCCTGCGCAACCGGCTCGGGGCGGCCACGGGCGTCCAGCTCACCACCGCGACGGTCTTCGCCCACGCCACACCGACCGCGCTCGCCGACCACCTGCTCGCCGCGTACGCGGCTCCTCCCAAGCGTCCGAGGCCCCGGTTGCGGGCACGCGACCGGGCATGACGCACCGCCGGGGCAGGACGGCCTCCGCGCGGCCGACCGCCCGGCGCACGTAACGGTGGCTCTCGCCGATGCCGGGCTCCCCGCCGGGCGTGACGATGGCGGAGAACCGGCGAACCGCTGCCCACCGGCGAGCGACATGAGAGGCAGAGAAGGCGTGAATTCTGCTGTGCGGTCAGATTACGACGTAGTGGTCGTCGGGGGTGGGCCAGGTGGTTCCACGCTTTCGACGCTGGTGGCGCTCCAGGGCCACCGGGTGCTGCTCCTGGAGAAGGAGCAGTTCCCGCGGCACCAGATCGGTGAGTCCCTGCTCCCGTCCACCGTGCACGGCATCTGCCGCCTTCTCGGAGTCGCGGACGAGGTGGCGGACGCCGGCTTCGTGAAGAAGCACGGGGGCACCTTCCGGTGGGGGCTCAACGCGGAGCCCTGGAGCTTCGACTTCTCGGTCTCCGAGAAGTTCTCAGGACCCACGTCCTACGCCTACCAGGTCGAGCGGATGAAGTTCGACAAGATCCTCCTCGACAACGCCCGCAGCAAGGGCGTGGACGTCCGCGAACGCTGCGATGCCGTGGACGTCCTCGAAGAGGACGGCCGGATCCGCGGCGTGCGGTACGACGACGCCGACGGCGTCAGGCGGGAGGTCCGTGCCGAGTTCGTGGCGGACGCCTCGGGCAACAGGAGCCGCATACACAAGCGCATCGGCGGCGCGCGCAGGTACTCGGAGTTCTTCCAGAACATCGCCGTGTTCGGCTATTTCACGGGCGGAAAACGCGCGCCCGCTCCCGGGTCGGGGAACATCACCTGTGCGTCGTTCGACCTGGGCTGGTTCTGGTACATCCCCCTCTCCGACGAACTCACGAGTGTCGGCGCCGTGCTGCGGCGCGAGAGCGCGGAACGCCTCAAGGACGGGCCCCGTGCCAAGGTGCTCGAAGGCCTGATCGGCGAGTGCCCCCTCATCGCCGGCTTCCTCGCGGACGCGGAGCGGGTCACGGAGGGGCCGTACGGAGAGGTCCGCATCCGCAAGGACTACTCCTACATCCAGGAGAGGTTCTGGCGGCCCGGCATGGCGCTGGTCGGTGACGCCGCCTGCTTCATCGATCCCCTCTTCTCCTCCGGCGTCCACCTGTCCACGTACAGCGCCCTGTTGGCGGCCCGGTCGATCAACACCGCGCTGAGCGGCGCGATCGCCGAGGCCGACTGCTTCCGTGAGTACGAGACCCGTTACCGCAGGGAGTACGAGGTGTTCCACGACTTCCTGGTCGCGTTCTACGACATGCAGAGGGACGAGCACGCGTACTTCCGAGAGGCGAAGAACATCACCGGGAGTTCCGCCACGGATACGGAGTCGTTCGTGGAACTCGTGGGCGGCGGCGCGTCCGACGAGAGCGCGCTGATCAGTACCGCGCCCTCGTCGAGCCGGAAGCGCAGGGCGGATCTGCTGGAGCGGTCACGGAAGATCCACTGGCAGGGCTCCCGCGTCCAGGTCCAGGCGATCTTCGGCGAGAGCATGGGCGACGACGCCCTGTACGAGGGCGGCCTGGTCGAGTCGCCCGACGGCATGCACTGGGCGCGCCCCGGGCAGCCAGCCTCCTGAGGGACGTCTCGCGCGGCGCACGCGCCGGTCGAGGCTGGGCGGCCCCTCCACGCCCTGACCGCGAAACGGCGGTGTGCGGGTCTCCCGGGCACACCCAGACGGCCATGCGGAGACGTCAGGAGACGGCGGTCCTGAACGGGTGGACGGACAAGGCGCGGCGGGAGCGCCAGGTGTATCGCCCTGTGACGTCCGGGACGCGCGGGTCGCCGGCCCGTGAGCGCGGTGCGCGGGTGGCGGTAGCCGGTGTCGGCGCGGTTCTCGCGGCCCGCGGCCCTGGACGGGTGCCTTGTGAGCCGCCGCCGTAGGGGAGGGGCTGCCGGGCGCGGGGTCGGGGTCCGCCACGGGCCGGTGTGCGGGCGGCTGGAGCGGTCGGCCATGCCGGCGCCGCCGTGCAGCCGGCGGCGGTCAGCCCACCTCTGGGCGGTACTCACCGAGACCTGGAAGCGTGCGGCGGCCCCCCGCAGCGGCCCTCCGTCGTCCACGGCGCAGCCGGCCGGGCACAGGCGTCCTGTCTCGGCCGGCGGTGCACTGCGGTGAGGCACGAGCGCCTTTCCGGCCGCCGGTGCTTCTCTGCAATCCACACCGGGCCACAAGGCCCTCACCCGTTTCACGATCGGTCAGCCGTGAGCCCCGTCACCGTCCGCAGCCCCCGGGGACAGAACACCTAGGACGCGTCGAGGTCGATCTCCACGCCGGCGACGGCGAGCAGACGACCCGTGCCGGAGTCGCGCAAAGCCATGTCGGCCGCCTCGATCGACGGCCGTGCCGTGCTGCGCCACCTGCGCACTGTGATGGTGAATACCGCGCCAGGGTCCGCGTTGCCGAAGTACCCGACCTTCTGGTCGACCACCTTGCGCCGCAGGAACTGCGCGTCGCCGCGGCCGAGCGACCGCCACACGCGCAGCAGCGCCGTGTCGAAGATCGAGAAGTACGAGGCGAAGTACACGAGCCCGGCGCCGTTGAGGTCGCGCACGACGTCGAGCGCGTACTCCGAGGTGTGGGCGGGGCCCGCGGGGACGAGACCGGGAGGCGGTGTCGCGTAGAAGCTGCCCGCCTCGCGGGCGCGCCCGACGAGCGTGCGCGGCGAGTAGGGGTTGGGCAGCCGGGGGAGAGCGCCGTAGGAGAAGTCCGGCGGCGCGACCTGGGACAGCCGGCGGTTGCTGCCGGGGCGGCTGCGGGCGATCCAGCGGTTGAAGTTCTCTGCGTAGAGGCAGTCGGGGTGGGGGTGCTCGTACAGCTCCGCGGGGGACAGCGGGGTGTCCGCCAGGCCGAGCCCCGCAGGCGCGAGCCGGTGGAGCGTGATCACCGCCTGGCTGCCGAACTGGAACACCCGCGAGGTCACCTGGAGTTCGTCGCCGAAGGCCAGGCCGTGGGGGTGGACGGCGTCGCCGCCGCGTACGCGGAAGTAGTAGAAGGACAGGTAGGCGGGCTGCCCCTCGGGGGTGCGGGCCGCGTGCACGTTGGTCCGGCAGGCGGCCGCCACCGCCTCCCAGGTCCAGTCCCCGATCCGGCCGAAGACCAGCGATCCGCCGCTGCACATGCCCGGGGCGACGACCACATGGCGGGACAGCGAACTGCCGTCGACCGTCCGGGCGAGCTCAGTCGTGGTACTCCGATTCACGGTTCCCTGCCTTCTTGTTCGGTCCTGGCGCGCCGTTGCCGGGGCGCGCCGGACGCGGCTCCCGCCGTGCGCGTGCGTCGTGGTCCGTGATCCGGTGGCCGGACCCGGTGGCAGCGGGCCGGGCTCAGGTGCGTGTGTCGGCGGCCTCCGCCCCGGCGCGCGGCAGCCGTTCCTCCACCAGCCGTGCGACGTCCGCGACCGTGGCGGCCTCCATCAGCTCCCAGTCGTGGATCTCCACGCCGAGCCGGTCGTGCAGCAGCGCCGCCAGTTCCACAACCGCGAGGGAGTCGAGGCCCACTTCCTCGCGGCCGGCCGTCGGCACGACGTCTTCCTCCGTCATCTGGAGGTCGTCCACCAGGATGCTCCTGAGTACCTCGTACACGGCGTGCTCCTCCTTCGCTGTCACACCTGGCCGGAAGACCGCGGCTCCCCGGCGGCGGCCCGGCTGCCGCCCGCCCCGTCCCGCAGGGCGAGCGCGACGTCCACGATGAGGTCTTCCTGGCCGGCCACCGCCTGGCGTTCGCCCAGCTCGAAGAAGACGTCACGCGGGTCGACCCCCTCGCGCAGGGAGACGTCGAGTACCCGGTTCTTGAAGCCGGAGAACACTCCGGACAGTCCGCTGACGACACCGACGGAGTCGATGGACGGCGGAGCGGGCATCAGCTCGCGTCCTGCGATGTCCGCCGCGTCCAGGAGCCCGTACAGATCGATGCCCGTGGCGAACCCCATCCGTTCGAGCACCGGGACCAGTACCTCTAGCTGGGTGTTGCCCGCGCCCGCGCCGAAGCCCCTGGCGCAGGCGTCCACGATGTCCGCCCCCGCCTCCACCGCCGCGACCGAGTTGGCGACCGCCATGCCCAGGTTGTTGTGCCCGTGGAACATCACCGGCACGTCGACGGCCCGCCGGATGGCGCCGACGCGCTCCGTGACGTCCGCCGGGAGGAAGTGGCCTGAGGAGTCGAGGATCCCCACACCGGTCGCCCCGTACGCCACCAGGCGCGCACACTCCTCGGCCAGTTGCCCCGGGGTGGCCATGTGGCTCATCAGGAGGACGCCGTGCGCTTCGACACCGGCGTCGCGGAGAAACCCCAGATACCGCTCCGCGAGGTCGCCCTCGGTGCAGTGCGTGCCGATCCGCACCAGGTCGACGTCGTGGGCGATGGCGTTCCTGAGGTCCCGGACGGTGCCCCAGCCGGGGATCATGAAGACGCCCATTCTGCTGTTCTGCAAAGCCTCGCGCACGACGGACAGCATCTCGCCGTCCCCGAGCCGGGCCCTGCCCGCCTGGAGGGAGGAGGCGCCGAGGCCGTTGCCGTGGCCCACCTCGACCACGGGGACGCCTGCTGCGTCCGCGGCGGACGCGTAGCTGCGGAGCTGGTCGGGGCCGAGGCTGTGGCGTACCGCGTGGTGTCCGTCGCGCAGGGTCGGGTCATGGACGAGAACCGGCTTCCGCACGCGGCTCTTCCCGTCCGCGGTCCGCGTCACGACAGCACCGTGCCCGCGGTCGGGACGCGCGCCGCCGCGTACGCCTCGGCGACGTACAGCGCCGCGGAGTTGATGATGTCGAGGTTGCCCGCGTACCGCGGGATGCGGTCCCCGGAGGAGGTGACCTCGACGGCGATGAGGGCCCTGCCGTCCTCCACGACCGACGCGGTGACCTCGAAGCCCCCGGCGAACGCCCGGACCGGGGCCGTCGCGGTCGCGAGGACCGCGCGCACCGACTCCCGGGTCAGCCCCGCGCCCAGGACGGACATGGCGACCCGGAAGGTCGCGGGCGGTCTCGCGGGGCTCACGTTGAGGATCGCCTTGACGTTCTCGACCCCGGTGAACTCGCGGACCGCGTCCTGCGTGGTCTCCACGTACTCGTCGAGGTTGAGGCGCGTGGACCGGCCCACGCTGAGGCTGGCCGCGGTGGTCACCACCTCGACGTAGTCGATCCTGTGCTGCCGCGCGAGCGCGTGCAGGACCGGTATCGACGCCTGACCGCCACAGCTGATCATGCTGATGTCGCCGTGCTCCAGGACGTCCGTCCCGTTCACCGTCGGCACCACCATGTGCCCCGCCTTGCTCGGTGTCAGGTCGACGAGCTTCGTCCCGAGGGGGCGCAACAGCTCCGCGTGCTCGGCGTGCGACGCGGCGTTGGTGGCGTCGAAGACCACCCCGAACGGTTCCGGAGCGTCGAGCAGGGACCGGACGCCGCCCGAAGCGGTCGGCAGGCCGAGCCTGGCCGCGTGCCGCAGACCCGGCGTGTCGTCGCCGCGCGCCACGACCAGCCGGCAGTCGAGGGAGCGCGAACGCCCGATCTTGGCCGCCAGGTCCACTCCGATGAGGCCGGCACCGAGCACCGCCGCCGACAGCCGCCCGTCTCTCCTCCTGGCCGTGTCCATGGCTTACCGCCCTTCTTCGCGGGCAGACCCGCGCGACGTGTCCCGGCCGCCGTCCACGTGCAGCGTGATGCGGCCCAGGCGGTCGAACTCGGCGACGAACGTGTCCCCCGGGCCCATCGGGACCGCGGCGTGGAGCGCCCCGGTCATGATCAGCTGCCCCGCCTTGAGGGGCACCCCGCGCTCGCCGAGCACGTTCGCCAGCCAGGCCACGACGGCGACCGGGTCCCCCAGGGCCGCGGCGCCCGCCCCGGTCGCCACGGTCTCGCCGTTGCGCGAGAACACCATGCCGATCAGACGGGGGTCGCAGGCGCCGGCGCGAAGGCCCGGCCCGGCCAGGGCGACCGCACCGTTCGAGGCGAGGTCGGCGATGGTGTCGGCGAGCCCGATGCGCCAGTCCTCGATGCGGGAGTCGACGATCTCAAGACCCGCCATGACCTCGGCGACGGCCCCGCGCGCCTGCTCCACCGTGACACCGGGGCCCGCGAGGGGCGCGCCGAGACGGAAGACGATCTCCGCCTCCACCTTGGGCGCGATGAACGCGTCGCACGACACGGTCGCCCCGTCGGCGTACACGGTGGAGGCGAGCACAGGTCCGTAATCCGGTGTGCCGACGCCGAACATGTCCTGCATCGCAGCGGAGGTGAGCCCCGCCTTGTACCCGACGACGCGGTCGCCGTCCGCGACGAGCAAGCGTACGAGCTCACGCTGGACGGCGTACCCGTCGTCCATGCCGAGTGCGGGGTCCGCGTCGGTGAACGGGGCGATGGGCACCCGTTTCGCGCGCGCGTCGTAGAGGGCTCTCGCCCGTGCCACGGTCTCTTCGGCCGACATCCTCACAGTGCTCCCGTCCTATCCGGCGGCCACGAACATGCGGCTGCCCGGCATCCGCAGCGGTGTGGTGGCCACGTCGGAGAACCCGGCCCGGTGGAACGCGGCACGCCACTCCTCCTCGGGCGGCAGCCGCACGTCCATCGAGCTGGCGTGCAGGTAAGTGAACAGTGTGCTGAAGCGCCGCTCCCTCGGGTCGCCGACGTAGGGCACCGCGTCGGTCACCACCAGGCACCCCCCGTCAGCGAGGGACGCCCGGCAGGTGCGCAGGACACCGTCGAGCACGTCAGGCCTGCCCACGACGTCGTGCAGCACGAACCCTGCGTGCACGACGTCCGCGCCATGGACAGGCGAGTGGTCCTCGACGAGTGACTCGATCGAACGGTTCACCACCTGCAGGCGGTCGCCGACCCCCGCCCGCCGGGCGGCCCGCCCGGCCTCCTCGCAGGCCGCCGGGCTCAGGTCGAGTGCCAGGCCGGTGCTGTCCGGCAGTGCGGTCAGCAGGTGAATCAGCAGGCCGCCGGCTCCCGCTCCGAGATCCACGATCCGCCGCGGCTTGCGGCTGGTGACCTCCGAGACGACACCGGGGTAGAAGCCGTACGAGCCGATCCAGCGGGACGAGACCGCCACGCGCCGCCCCTCCCGCTGCCACCGCGCGCCCGCCGCCGCGGGGTCGCGGAGGAACGACGCCGCCCGGTCGATGTACGGGCGGTTCGCGTCGAGCGCCCAGGAGAGGTAGCCGGCCGCGTACCTGCGGTCGGCCAGGTCGGAGCCCGGGACGAAGGTGTGCGGATCCCCGCCGCGCTCCACCAGGCCCGCGTGGACGAGGGCGTCGAGGAACGCGGCGGCGCCGGACTCCGGCACGTCCGCGGCGGCCGCCGCCTCGTGGAGAGCGAAGGGCGCGTCCCGGTCGAGGAGTGCGGAAAGGCCGAGGACCTCGGCGATTTCGAGGAGAGCGGTGTCGGCGGCAAGATCTGCGGCGATCTCCCTGGAGTCGGTCCTGTTCATGCGTCGCTCCCGAATCGGCGAGGGGACTTCTCGGAGTCGGGCGCCGCGAAGGCGCCCTGACACGTGCGGGCCGGTGGCGCGGGCGGCCGGCCGGAGCCCGCCCGCCCTGCCGGAGGGCCGGCAGACGAGTGGGGCAGCCTTCCGCCGCTCCGCACCGGGCCTTCCGCACGCCATGCTCCGGTGGCGCGGGGCCGAAAGACATCGGTGACGACCGCTGTTACGGTCGAGCCGCCGCACGGCACGACGCCGGCAGGGGGCCGCCGGGCCCCGCCGGCGGGCCCGTGCCCCCCGCCGGGATCCCCTCCGCACGCCCTCCGCGCGGGAACGGCACGCGTGCCGCCCGCGGCAGACCCCGCCGACGTGGAGGCGTGAGACCGGCCGGGCGCGCCGTAACTGTGGCTCCCACCGATGCCGTGAGCAGGAACGTCTCTGGAGTATCGCACCCGTTGGAGTGGATGCACGGTTCGGCCGGCGCCCGGATCCCCGCCCGCCGCCGGGGTCGCGACTGCCCTGAAGCCCCCACAGTCGTTCCCCTTCCTCCGCCGGATGCGCCCGCCCGTAAGGAGTTCCTGTGATTCCCGCGTCGTATGCGCAGCGTCAGATGTGGTTCCTCGACCAGTTGGAGGGCCCGACCGCGCTCTACAACATCCCGCTGGTGCTGCGGATGTCAGGACGGCTGGATGTCGCGGCGCTGAGGGCCGCGCTGGACGACGTCCTCGCCCGGCACGAGAGCCTGCGTACGCGCTTCCCGCAGCAGGACGGGGAGCCGTACCAGGAGATCCTCCCCCCGGGGGACGCGAGCGCCGGCCTGACCCTCGTCCCCACCCCCGCCGCCGAACTGGAATCCGGCGTCGCGCGCGCGTCCCTGGGCGCCTTCGACCTGGCGGCCGAGATCCCGCTGCGGGCCACCCTGCTCACCCCGGTGTCAGGACAGGCGCCGGCGGACCACGACCCGGTGGTGACCGGCGAGTGCGTGCTGGTGCTCGTGGTGCACCACATCGCGGCCGACGGGTGGTCGGTGGCCCCGCTGTGGCGAGACCTCTCGGAGGCGTACGCGGCACGCTGCGCAGGACGTGCGCCCGGCTGGGAGCCCCTGCCCGTGCAGTACGCCGACTACAGCCTGTGGCAGCGGGAGCTGCTGGGCGAAGCGGACGACCCGGACAGCGTGCTCGCCGGTCAACTCGCCTACTGGCGTGAGGCCTTGGCCGGGGCGCCCGAGGAGACGCCGCTGCCCCTCGACCGGTCGCGGTCCGCGGCGGCCGATCACGCCGGCGGACTGGTGCGGCTGGCCCTGCCGGCCGACCTGCATGCCGCGCTCGCGGAGTTGGCGGTG
>NZ_BAABEP010000099.1:0-13246 GCF_039540215.1 Streptomyces tremellae | reverse complement strand
GCGGCCGTGGGGCCGCGGAGGCGGTCGCGGGCTCCCGGCGCGCCGCGGTCGGGACCGCGGTCGACGCCCGCCGCGCGGCCCGCGGGCCCGGCGCACGCCGTACCGTCCCGCCGTGCGCCGCCACCTCGGTGGAACGGCGGCGCACGGCGCCATCGTTACGCCCGGGGCGCCACCTTCGTCAACCCGTTGATGATGCGGTCCATCGCGTCGCCGCCGGTCGGGTCCGTGAGGTTCGCCAGGAGCTTCAGCGTGAACTTCATCAGCAGCGGGTGTGTGAGGCCGCGCTGCGCCGCCAGCTTCATGACGGTCGGGTTGCCGATGAGCTTCACGAACGCGCGGCCCAGCGTGTAGTAGCCGCCGTAGGTGTCCTTGAGGACCTGCGGGTAGCGCTGGAGCGCGCGCTCCCGCAGCGCCGGGGTGGCGCGGGCGTGCGCCTGGACGATCACGTCGGCCGCCAGCTGCCCCGACTCCATGGCGTACGCGATGCCCTCGCCGTTGAACGGGTTGATCATGCCGCCCGCGTCGCCCACGAGCAGCAGCCCGCGCGTGTAGTGCGGCTGGCGGTTGAAGGCCATCGGCAGGGCGGCGCCGCGGATCGGCGTCGTCATGTTCTCCGGGGTGTAGCCCCAGTCCTCCGGCATGGAGGCGCACCACGCCTTGAGCACTTCGCGCCAGTTGAGCTCGTGAAAGGCCGCCGACGAGTCGAGGATGCCGAGGCCCACGTTGGACGTGCCGTCGCCCATGCCGAAGATCCAGCCGTAGCCGGGGAGCAGCCGCTCCTCGCCGCCCCTGCGGTCCCACAGTTCGAGCCAGGACTCCAGGTAGTCGTCGTCGTGCCGCGGCGAGGTGAAGTACGTCCGCACGGCGACCCCCATCGGCCGGTCCTCGCGCCGGTGCAGCCCCATGCCGACGGAGAGCCGGGTGGAGTTGCCGTCGGCGGCGACGACCAGCGGCGCGTGGAACTCCGCGGGGGTCTTCTCCTCACCGAGCTTCGCGCGGACGCCGGTGATCCGGCCCGCCCTGTCGGTGATCGGCTCCGTCACGTTGCACCGCTCGTACAGCCGGGCGCCCGCCTTCTGCGCCTGCCGGGCCAGCTGGTCGTCGAAGTCGTCGCGCTTGCGCACGAGGCCGTAGTCGGGGAAGGAGGCGAGGTCCGGCCAGTCGAGCTGGAGGCGCATCCCGCCGCCGATGATCCGCAGCCCCTTGTTGCGCAGCCAGCCGGCCTCCTCGGAGATGTCGATGCCCATGGCCACGAGCTGCTTCGTCGCGCGGGGCGTGAGGCCGTCGCCGCACACCTTCTCGCGCGGGAACGCCGTCTTCTCCAGGAGCAGCACGTCGAGGCCGGCCTTGGCGAGGTAGTACGCCGTGGTCGAGCCGGCGGGGCCCGCCCCGACGACGATCACGTCGGCGGTGTTCTCGGAGAGGGGCTCGGTCACGGCGGGGGCTCCCGAAGGGTCGGCGCGGATACGTGCGCGATACGGCGGCACGGCCGCGCACTCAGCAAAGTGGCGCGCCGACGTATCGAAGGGCAACGGACATGGGCAGTCTATGGGGGCGTACCGACAAGGCCGCTCGAAGGGCAGCTTCCGTGAACGATTCGCCTCAGCTCGTACCCAGCAGCAGCACCGCCGGCCTTCCCGGCGCGGTCACCGTCGAGGAACCCCTCCCCGGCGCCGCGCCCCGGCCCGCGCCCGCCCCCGCGCTCGGGCTGCGGGTGCCGACCGACGAGGACGCGTACGCCTGGCACCGCCTCTTCGCGGACCGCGAGGTGATGGAGTTCCACGGCGGGCCCGCCGAGTTCTCCGTGTACGAGGAGCTCACCGCCCGCCAGCGGCGCCACGCGGCGGAGCGCGGCTTCTGCCTGTGGACGGTGGTGGACGAGCACGGCGAGGCGGCCGGCTTCACCGGCGCGCAGCCGTGGCCGCACGAGTCGTTCGGCCCGTACGGGGAGATCGAGATCGGCTGGCGCCTGGGCCGCGCGTACTGGGGCAGGGGCTACGCCACGGCCGCGGCGCGCCTGACCCTGGACCGGGTGCGCGCGGCGGGCGTGGCGCGGGTGGTGGCGATGGTCGACGCGCGCAACGAGCGCTCCATCGCGGTCACCAGGCGGCTCGGCATGAGCCTCGCGAGGTCGTTCGCGTACGTCCCGCGGCACGCGGAGGGCGGCGAACTCGTGGGCCACCAGTACGAGCTGGCGCTCTGACCCGGCCCGTGCCCCGGGCCGCCCGCGCGCCCGGAGCCGCCCGCCTCAACTCAACGGCCGCCCGCCTTAGGCGCGTACCCCGCGGTGCAGCGCCACCACGCCGCCGGTGAGGTTGCGCCACGCCACCTGCGACCAGCCGCAGCGCTTCATGCGGGCCGCGAGGCCGCGCTGGTTGGGCCAGGCGCGGATGGACTCGGCGAGGTAGACGTACGCGTCGGGGTTGGAGGAGACGCGGCGCGCGACGGGCGGCAGCGCGCGCATCAGGTACTCCTGGTAGACCGTGCGGAACGGCCCGAACGTCGGGTCGGAGAACTCGCAGACGACGATGCGCCCGCCCGGCTTGGTCACCCGGTGCAGCTCGCGCAGCGCCCGTTCGGAGTCCTCGACGTTGCGCAGGCCGAAGGAGATCGTGACCGCGTCGAAGACCTGGTCGGCGAAGGGCAGCCGGGTCGCGTCTCCCGCGGTGAACGGCATCCAGGAGCAGCGCCGCTTGCCCTCGCGCAGCATGCCCATGGAGAAGTCGCAGGGCACCACGTACGCGCCGGTCCGCGCGAGCTCCTGGGACGAGGTCGCCGTGCCGGCCGCCAGGTCGAGGACCTTCTCGGCCGGGCGCGCGGCCACCGCCTTCGCGACCTCCTTGCGCCACAGGCGGGCCTGGCCGAGCGAGAGCACGTCGTTGGTCAGGTCGTACTTCTCCGCCACGTCGTCGAACATCGTGGCGACTTCTTGTGGCTTCTTGTCCAGGGATGCACGGGTCATTGCCCCATTGAACCAGCCGCCGCGGCGGCCGCCCCTGGCCCCGGGGGCTATGCCCGCCGGTGGACCAGCCGCCCGGCGAGCACCGTCGCGAGGGACTCGTCCGCGCCCTTTGCGGGGAAGACCGCGAAGTCCGCCGCGCCGCCCTCGGCCAGGGCGGCCGCCCGCGCGCGCAGCCCCGCGCGGCGGACGGCCGCCGCGACCTGCGGCCGGGCGAAGGGCCCCGCGACGGCGGTCACCCCGCGTGCGAGCAACCGCTGCACGCCCCGGCGCGCGCTGGCGCCCCAGCGGGTGTCCGTCATGGCGACGGAGGCGGCGGGCAGCGGCCCGGTGCCGAACTCGGCGGCCTCGCGCGGGTCCGGCCAGTAGCGCCCTTCGAGCAGCTCGGCCGCGTCGGCCGCGTACCGGCCCGGCTCCAGCACGCCGTCCCAGGCCCGCACCCGGGCCCCGCCGTCGCCGCCGTAGCGCCCGAGCACCGTCTCGTACGGCCCGAGCGCCGCGATCCGTCCGCCGTCGATGACGACCGCGAGTCCTGGGGTGGCGGGTCCGTCCCCCGCGGTGCGCACCCCGAGGGCCGGGTGGTGGATGGTCCGCACCGCGCCGTCCTCAGTTGGCGCCGAGGAGCTTGAGCTCGGGGTGGGCGGTGCCGCCGGCGATCGCCGTGGAGGAGATGTGGGAGACGACGCGGTCGTCGACCGGGTCGTTCGCCGGGTCGTCGTGGACGACGAGGTGCTCGTAGGTGGTGGCGCGCTGCGCGGGGACGCGGCCGGCCTTGCGGATCAGCTCGATGATCTCCATGCGGTTGGAGCGGTGCTTGGCGCCCGCGGAGGAGACGACGTTCTCCTCCAGCATGATCGAGCCCAGGTCGTCGGCGCCGTAGTGCAGCGAGAGCTGGCCGACCTCCTTGCCCGTGGTCAGCCAGGAGCCCTGGATGTGGGCGACGTTGTCGAGGAAGAGGCGCGCGATGGAGATCATCCGCAGGTACTCGAAGAGGGTGGCCTGCGTCCGCCCCTTCAGGTGGTTGTTCTCCGGCTGGTACGTGTACGGGATGAAGGCGCGGAAGCCGCCCGTCCGATCCTGCACGTCGCGGATCATCCGCAGGTGCTCGATCCGCTCGGCGTTGGTCTCGCCGGTGCCCATCAGCATGGTCGTGGTGGATTCGACACCCAGGTTGTGGGCGGTCTCCATGATGTCGAGCCAGCGCTCGCCCGACTCCTTGAGCGGCGCGATCGCCTTGCGGGGCCGCTCGGGCAGCAGTTCGGCGCCCGCGCCCGCGAAGGAGTCGAGGCCGGCCGCGTGGATGCGGCGGATGGCCTCCTCGGCGCTCACGCCCGAGATGCGGGCCATGTGCTCGACCTCGGACGCGCCGAGGGAGTGGATGACCAGCTGCGGGAACTCCTTCTTGATGGCCGAGAAGGCGCGCTCGTAGTACTCGACGCCGTAGTCGGGGTGGTGCCCGCCCTGGAACATGATCTGGGTGCCGCCGAGCTCGACGGTCTCCGCGCAGCGGCGCAGGATGTCGTCGAGGTCGCGGCTCCAGCCCTTCTCCGTGTCCTTGGGCGCCGCGTAGAAGGCGCAGAACTTGCACGCCGTCACGCAGACGTTCGTGTAGTTGATGTTGCGCTCGATGATGTACGTGGCGATGTGCTCGGTGCCCGCGTACCGGCGGCGGCGCACCGCGTCGGCGGCCGCGCCCAGCGCGTGCAGGGGCGCGTCCCGGTACAGGACGACGGCCTCCTCGGGCGTGATGCGGCCCCCCGCGGCGGCTCGGTCCAGGGCTCCGGCGATGTCAACGGACGGGTGGTCAGCCTTCTCGGTCACCGGAACGGGTCCTTCCACAGGGGGTACGACAGCCGCTCAAGCCTACGCCAGCGCCCCGCGCCCGGACCGGACGGCGGCCAGGGGGCGGCCGGGGAGCGGGCCGGCGCCCGCGCCGCCCACTCCACAGGGGCGGGCCGGGGCCCGGCCTCAGCGGTCCAGGATCTCCACGCGCACGTCGGCGGGAAAGCCCGTGGTCGGGCCCGTGCGGCGGGCAAATTCCCTGACGCCCGCGAGCTGCCGCTCGCCGAAGCGGAAGTCGAGCGTCGTGAAGTACTGCTCAAGGAGGGAGGCGTCGAACGCCTCCCAGCGCGCCGCCTGCTCGGCGACCTTCGTGACCTCTTCGAGGGAGAGGTCACGCGAGGCGAGGAACGCGCGGTGCACCTCGCGCACGGTCTCGGGCTCGCGGGCCAGGAAGTCCTTGCGCGCGGCCCACAGGGCGAAGACGAACGGCAGGCCCGTCCACTCCTTCCACATCGCGCCGAGGTCGTGCACCTGGAGGCCGAGGCGGGGCGCCTCGTGCAGCGAGGCGCGCAGGGCCGCGTCGCCGATGAGGACGCCCGCGGGCGCCTCCTGCATCATCAGGCCGAGATCGGGGGCGCAGCGGAAGTACTCGGGGTTCACGTGGTGCGCGTCGGACAGCAGCAGCTGGGCGAGGCGTACCGCGGTGCGGGAGGTCGAGCCGAGGGCGACCTTCTCGCCGTCGAGCCGGTCGAGCGGGACCTGCGAGACGATCACGCAGGACATCACGTCGCCGTCGCAGCCCACGGCCACGTCGGGGAAGGCGACGAGTTCGTCGGCGTGGCGCAGGTACTCGACGAGGCTGATCGGGGCGATGTCCAGCTCGCCGCGCACGAGCTGGTCGTTGAGCTTGTCCGGGGTGTCCTTGGTGAGCTCCAGATCGAGCAGGGTCCCGGTCCTCGCGAGGCCCCAGTACAGGGGCAGACAGTTGAGGAACTGGATGTGGCCGACGCGCGGCCGGGTGCGGCGGCCGGCTCCGGCGGGTCCTGTGGCGTCCTGTGCTGACGTGTCTTCTTCTGGAGTGTCCACATCGCGAGGCTAAACCCGGGTCGCCCGCCGGGGGTCCGCGGGGCCGCGATGCGCGCCGCCGCCGGTCCGTACGGGGGACGTGCCGACCGGGGGGAACGTGCCGGCCGCGGGGGACGTACGGAGCAGCGGCGCGGACGCCCGCGCGGCGCACCGCCGCCCGCCCTGGCCGGAAAGTGTGCCCACGCGGGCGCGCGGCACGCGCGGGAGAGCGGTGATCTTTGCCTCTACCGCCGCGCAGAGGCACCGTGCTAGGCTCGCTCGCAAGTTGCAGTTTGGTTTCCCTTGCAGTACAGAGCCTGCGGAGCATGTGACGCCGCAGGCTTTTGTAGTTTTCAGACTTCTTTGCAGGTTCTGGAGCAGGGCAACCCTTTGGCCCAAGGAGGGCTTATGGCTACCGGAACCGTCAAGTGGTTCAACGCTGAAAAGGGCTTCGGCTTCATCGCCCAGGACGGCGGCGGCCCGGATGTCTTCGTCCACTACTCCGCGATCAACGCCTCTGGTTTCCGCTCCCTGGAGGAGAACCAGGTCGTGAACTTCGACGTCACCCAGGGCCCGAAGGGCCCGCAGGCGGAGAACGTCACCCCGGCCTGAGTGCCCGTGGTCGGCGATCGCCCATGACTACGTGAGAAGCAGTACCCAAGGGGCCCCACCCCGCCGCGGACGGCGGCGGGACGGGGCCCCTGCACCTTTCCGGGCCCGGCTTTCCGGGCTCGCCCCCTTTTTTTCGGTTTCCGGTTTTCCGGCCCGGTCGCGTGGGTCCGGTTTCGCGGCCGGTCGCACGGGCCCGGCTCTCCGCGACGCGGCTCCGCGGCCGGGTTTTCCAGCCCCGGTCTGTCCGCGCGCGGGCTACCTCTCGTACAGCTTTGCTATCTCGTCGGCGAAATCCCGGGTGATCTGGTCACGGCGCAGTTTCAGCGAGGGCGTGAGATGGCCGTTCGCCTCCGTGAAGTCGGTCGTGAGGACCAGGAAACGGCGGATGGACTCCGCCCGGGAGACCAGCCGGTTCACCTCGTCGACGGCGCGCTGGAGTAGGCCGCGCAGCTCCTCCTCCTCGGCCTCGGGCGCGTCCTGGCCCGTCCGCCGCCTGCGCATCTCGCGCCAGTGCGCGAGGCCGTCCGTGTCGAGGGTGATCAGCGCCGTGATGTAGGGCCGGTTGTCGCCCGTGACCATGCACTGGCTGATCAGCGGGTGGGCGCGCAGCCAGTCCTCCAGGGGCGCGGGCGCCACGCTCTTGCCGCCGGTCGTGATGATCACGTCCTTCTTGCGGCCGATGATCGTCAGGTACCCCTCGTCGTCCAGGGCGCCGAGGTCGCCGGTGGCGAACCAGCCCTCCTCGTCCCGCACGGGCACGGGCTCGCCGCGCTCGGCGTCCCAGTAGCCGGCGAAGACATGGGCGCCGCGCAGCAGCACCTCGCCGTCGTCCGCGATCCGCACCGCCGTGCCCGGCATGGGCCAGCCGACCGTGCCCATGCGGGGTCTGCGCGGAGGCGTGCAGGTGGCGGCCGCCGTGGTCTCCGTCAGGCCGTACCCCTCGAAGATCTCGACGCCGACGCCCGCGTAGAACGACGACAGGTGGCGGCCGAGCGGCGAGCCGCCGCAGATCGCGTACTTGACCCGGCCGCCGAGCGCGGCGCGGATCCTGCGGTGCACGAGCGGGTCGTACAGGGCGCGGGCGGCGCGCAGCGCGATCGAGGGGCCGGGGCCCGCGCCGTGCTCGGCCGCCTCAAGAGCCTCGCCGTAGCGGCGGGCGACCCGGGCCGCGCGGTCGAAGGCGGAGGCGCGGCCCATCCGTTCTGCCTTGGCGCGGGCCGTGTTGTAGACCTTCTCCAGCACATAGGGGATGGCGAGCAGGAAGGTCGGCCGGAAGGCGGCGAGGTCGGCGAGGAGCGCCTGGGTGCCGACGGACGGCGCGTGTCCGAGCCTGACCCTGGCGCGCAGGCAGGCGACGGCGACCATCCGGCCGAAGACATGGCTGAGCGGCAGGAACAGCAGGATCGAGGGCGGCTCCTTGCTCACCGAGGTGAACACCGGATAGAGCAGCGCGACGGCGTTGTCGACTTCGGCGAAGAAGTTGCCGTGGGTGAGGGCGCAGCCGCGGGGGCGGCCCGTGGTGCCCGAGGTGTAGCTGAGTGTGGCGAGACTGTCGGGGGTGACGAGGGCCCTGCGCTGGGCGAGCACATCGGGGCCGACGCCCGCGCCCGCCTCGCGCAGCCGGTCGAGCCCGCCGTCGTCGAGCACCCACAAGTGGCCGAGCTGGGAGAGCCTGCGGCCCTCCTGCCGTACGAGGGCGGCCTGCGCCGCGTCCTCCACGACGCAGGCGACGGCGCCGGAGTCCTGGAGGATCCACCGGGTCTGGAACGCGGACGACGTCGGGTAGACGGGGACGGTCACCAGGCCCGCCGCCCAGGCGGCGAAGTCCAGCAGCGTCCACTCGTAGGTCGTCGTGGCCATGATCGCGATCCGGTCGCCGGGCCGCAGCCCCTCGGCGACGAGCCCGCGCGCGACGGAGCCGACGTCCTCGGCGAACGCGGCGGCGGTCACGTCCTGCCAGCTGCCGTCCGGCAGCTTGCGGCTGATGACGACGGCGTCGGGCTCCTGGCGGACGTTCTCGTACGGGATGTCGGCGAGCGATCCGCCCCGTACCGGGGGCGCGAGCGGTGGTACGTACGCCTCCCGCACGGCCGAGCCGTCCCTGACGAGCTGCGGGGGGACGGCGGGCGGCGGCTCGGCGGACCGCGACGCGGGAACCTGGGACACGGCTGTGGTCACGGGCTGCTCCTGGGGGTGCGCGGCGCTCCTGAGGAACGCCCAGAGCTGACCCTAAAGGGAAGCGCCCGGTCCCGAACACCGGGGCGGCGCGGTCGGGTTCACCGGTACACGGCGCGCCGGGCGCGGCGGCGGCGCGCACCGGGCCGCGCCCCCGGCGGGTCAGGCCGCGGTCGGCACCTCGTGCTCGCGCGCCTCCTGCTCCCGCGCCGGCCCGCCCCGGCCTCCCCACGGCAGTTGGGGAGGCGGGGGTGCGACGACCTGCGGCCCGGATCACACAGCGGAAGGCCCGCGGCACACGGCGGGAACCCGCGCGGGCCCGGCCCGCGGTCCATCGCGGACCCGCGGACTGCTCGGCCTACTCGGCGTCCTCCGCGGCGCGGTTGGCCTCCAGCTTGGCGCGCGCCTTGTCGAGACGGCCCGACACCTTCATCGACATCTCGTCGCGCTGCTTGCGCAGCACCACGAAGCTGATGGGCGCGGAGACGACGAGGGCGAGCAGCAGCACCCAGATGCCGTTGGAGTCGCCGAGGCCCCTGGGCACCGCACCGACCCGGACGAGGGCCGCGATCACGACCATGCATCCGATGAAGATGGCGATGCGCGCCATGGTGTAGCGGACGGTCACTCCTGGCTGCCGGATCACTGCGTGGCCTTCTCTCTTCCGGTCTCGTACCTTCCAGTGAAGCACGGGGGCCTCAGGCGCTCCCCAGCGGGAGCAGCATGACGATGTCGTCCCTGTCGTCGCCCGGCGCGACCCGGATCGCGCCGGGCACCCGGCCGACCTCCTTGTAGCCGCACGCCGCGTAGAAGCGGTCGGCTCCGGTGCCGCCGCGGCACGTCAGGCGGATCGCCTCGATGCCGTCGAGCCCGCGCGCCGCGTCGGCGGCCGCGGCCATCAGCTGCCGCCCGTACCCCTTGCCCTGGTGGCGCGGGTGCACCATCACGGTGTACAGCCACAGCCAGTGCCCCATCAGGCGGTGGGTGTTGAGAGTGAGGAACGCGGTCGCCGCGACCTCGCCGCTCCCGTCGTACCCCACCAGCAGGTGCGTACGGCCCTCCGCCATCGCGGTCAGGTGCTTGACCAGCTCAGGCCTGACGTCGTCGGGTGCGACCGGCGGCACGAAGCCGACGGCGCCGCCCGCGTTGACCACGTCCGTCCACAGCGCGAGGATGCCGTCGCGCAGGGCGCGGCCCTCCCGCCCCGGGCCGAAGGGCGGGTCGAAGCGGAACGTGAGTGCCATGCCCGCGCCCTCACACCCGCATCGGCTGGGGCGCCTCGCGGCGGGCCGCGTCGGGGCCCGGGTACTCGCGGACCGTCTCGTAGCGGGTGTTGCGCTCGACGGGGCGGAAGCCGGCGTCGCGGATCAGGTCGAGCAGGTCCTCGCGGGACATCTTGTTCGGCGTGCCGTAGTTGTCCGCGTCGTGCGTGATCTTGTACTCGACGACCGAGCCGTCCATGTCGTCCGCGCCGTGCTGGAGCGCGAGCTGCGTGGTCTGGAGGCCGTGCATCACCCAGAACACCTTGACGTGCGGGACGTTGTCGAACAGCAGCCGGGAGACCGCGAAGGTCTTGAGCGCCTCGGCGCCCGTGGCCATCGTGGTGCGCGCCTGGAGCCGGTTGCGGATCTTGCCGTCCTTCATGTCCACGAAGTCGTGCTGGTAGCGCAGCGGGATGAAGACCTGGAAGCCGCCGGTCTCGTCCTGGAGTTCGCGCAGCCGCAGCACGTGGTCGACGCGGTGCCTCGGCTCCTCGATGTGCCCGTACAGCATCGTGCTGGGCGTCTTGAGGCCCTTCTCGTGCGCGAGGCGGTGGATGCGGGACCAGTCCTCCCAGTGGGTGCGGTGGTCCACGATGTGCTGCCGCACCTCCCAGTCGAAGATCTCCGCGCCGCCGCCGGTCAGCGATTCGAGTCCCGCGTCGATCAGCTCGTCCAGGATGTCGGAGGCCGACATGCCGGAGATGGTCTCGAAGTGGTGGATCTCGGTGGCGGTGAACGCCTTGAGGGAGACCTGCGGCAGGGCCTCCTTGAGCGCCTTCAGGGAGCGCGGGTAGTAGCGCCAGGGCAGCGACGGGTGCAGGCCGTTGACGATGTGCAGCTCGGTGAGGTTCTCGCCCTCCATGGCCTTCGCCAGCCGGACGGCCTCCTCGATGCGCATCGTGTACGCGTCCTTCTCGCCCGGCTTGCGCTGGAACGAGCAGTACGCGCACGAGGCGGTGCACACGTTCGTCATGTTCAGGTGGCGGTTGACGTTGAAGTAGACGACGTCACCCGCCTTGCGCGTGCGCACCTCGTGGGCGAGGCCGCCGAGCCAGGCCAGGTCGTCCGACTCGTACAACGCGATGCCGTCCTCGCGGGACAGCCGCTCGCCGTCGCGGACCTTCTGCTCCAGCTCGCGCTTAAGCCCCGCGTCCATAAAAGCCGCCTCCCTTGTGGCTGGTGGTTCGCCCGTCTACGGGCCGGTTCGAGGTTACGCCTCCGGACCGGGTGAACCCGCGGCCCCAGGGCGTCCACCGGGGCCCCTGGCACGTCGATCGCGTCACACCCGGCGGCGGGTCACTCCTCGGGGAGCTCGCCGACGCGGTTCTCCCACTTGGTCGACAGGACGACCGTCGTACGGGTGCGGGAGACGCCCTTCGTGCCGCTGAGGCGGCGGATGGTGCGCTCCAGGCTGTCCACGTTCTCGCCGCGGACCTTGAGCATGAACGAGTCGTCGCCCGCGATGAACCAGCAGTCCTCGATCTCGCCGAGGTCCCGCAGCCGCCTGGCGACGTCCTCGTGGTCGGCCGCGTCGGACAGCGAGATGCCGATCAGGGCGACCACGCCGAGGCCGAGCGACGCGGAGTCCACGGTGGCGCGGTAGCCGGTGATGACCCCCGCGGACTCCAGGCGGTTGATCCGGTCGGTGACGCTGGGGCCGGAGAGCCCGACGAGCCTGCCGAGTTCGGCGTAGGAGGCTCTGCCGTTCTCCCGAAGGGCCTGGATGAGCTGCCTGTCCACGGCGTCCATATGCCTGATGCCTTCCATCATTCAGCGATCCAGCAAGATTACTAGGCAGAACCAAGGTCCCCGGGCCAACGGCCCTGGGAACGCTCCTTCTCGCAGGGGCAGCTTCCCATGGGCGCGAGGCGGATCCCCACGGGCGCGGCGCGGTCTGCCGTGGGCGCGGCGCGGTTTCCCTCAGGTCCCCGCGTCGTCAGGCGTCCGGCGAGCGTCCGTCAGGCGTCCGGCGGGCGGGAGCCGCCGCCCAGCTCGCCGCGCCAGCGCCGGTACAGGCCGTGTTCCACGCCGACCGCGTCGAGCGCGCGGCCCGCGACGAAGTCCACCAGGTCCTGGATGTGCGTGGCGCCCGCGTAGAAGGCCGGCGACACCGGCAGCACCACGGCGCCGAGGTCGTCGAGGGCGACCAGGTGGCGCAGCGTGTTCCCGGCGAGCGGGGTCTCCCGCACGGCGACGACCAGCGGGCGGCGCTCCTTGAGCGTGACCCCGGCGACCCGCTGGAGCAGGTCCTTCGAGAGGCCGAGCGCGACGCCGGCGGCGGTGGCCGTGGAGGCGGGCACGATCAGCATCCCGCGCGCCGGGTACGAGCCGGACGAGGGGCCCGCGGCCAGGTCGCCCGCGGCCCAGTGGCGCACGTCCGACAGGTCGGGCGCCGGGAACGCGGCGGGGTCGCCGTCCGCGCCCCGGGCGAGCCAGGCCGCGAGGTCCTCGCGCCAGTGCGCGTCGCGGAAGGCGATGCCGGTCTCGTCCAGCAGGGTGAGCCGCGCGGCCCTGCTCACCACCAGGTCGACGCTCTCCCCCGCGTCGAGCAGGCCGCGCAGCACCGCGGCGGCGTACGGGGTGCCCGAGGCACCCGAGACCCCGACGACCCAGGGCCTGCGGGACGCGGCGGCCCGGCCGCCCGGTGCACCCGGTGTGTCCGGTGCGCCCGGTGTGTCCTGTGCGTCGGAGGTGCTCACGCGGCGAGCCTATCCGGCCGCCCGTGGGCGGAACCCGGCACGGGGTGCGGGACGTTTCCAGCACGTCAGGCTCACAGGCAGGGGGCTGCGATGGCGTACGGGACGGATCCGGCGGGCAGGCCGGGCGCGGCGGCGCGCACGGGGCGGGGCGGCGGCGGCCGGGTGAAGGCCGCGGGCGCGGTCATGGTCGGCTGGGTGGCGCTGCTGTGGCTGCTGCTCGGGATCGACGAGGCGACGGGCGAGTCGCTCAACACGCTGGGCATCACGCCCCGCAGGCCCGGCGAGCTGCTGGACATCATCCCGGCGGCGTTCCTGCACGGCTCGGTCGCGCACCTGGCGTCCAACACGTTCCCGCTGCTGGTGCTCGGCTTCCTCGCGGCGCTCGGCGGGCTCGCCAGGTTCTTCGGGATCGTCCTGACGATCACCGTGGTCAGCGGGTTCGGCGTCTGGCTGACCGCCCCGGGCAACTCCGTCACCATCGGCGCGTCCGGGGTGGTCTTCGGCCTGCTGGCGTTCCTGGTGATCACCGGTTTCGTCAACCGCCGCGCCTGGGACGTCGTCCTCGGCCTCGTGGTCCTCGCGGTCTACGGCTCCGTGCTGCTCGGCGCCCTGCCGGGCAACCCGGGCGTCAGCTGGCAGGCGCACGCCTTCGGCCTGGTCGGCGGCGTGCTCGCGGCCTTCCTCTTCCGCCG
>NZ_BAABEP010000098.1:0-15147 GCF_039540215.1 Streptomyces tremellae | reverse complement strand
CTACTTGGCCAAGGACCATCCGACCGTGCTGGGGCTGAGCCGCCCGGAGGCGTTCGTCCACGAGGCCGAGCTCGACCGCCCGTCGCCCGACACCGCCCCGCCCGAGGAGACCGGGGCGGCCGAGAGGACCGGAGAGCGCGACGAGGCGGCGCCGCAGGACGACGCCCCGGTGGTCGCGGAGGCACGGCCAAGGCCGCGGCCCACGCTGCTCGACGAGTTCACGGAGAAGGTGCTCGCGGCCGCCGCCGCCAAGCACCCCGACATGATCGCGCCGCTCGCCGACTTCGCCAACCCCGCGGACCCCAGGTGGCACGGCCGCGACCACTACCGCACCGCGCTCCAGAACACCCTGGACGTGGTGAACACACTGTCGCACCACAGCATGGCGGGCAATCTGGAGGCGCTCGTCACCACCGGCGTCCGGGTCGACCTGGTGGGCCCTGGACGCTTCCAGCGCGCCCACCGCTACCTGTGGATCGACGGCGCCCTCACCGACCGCCGTTACGAGGGCACGCAGAACGACCTGCACGTGCGCACCAGTTCACCCGCCACCCAGCGGATGGACGGCTCCCGCAACGTCGTGCGCGGCTACGACGGCGGCCTGGAGGGCTCCCTCCAGGTGCGGGCGGCCCAGCACGACCTCGTGGGCAGGCCCAACAACAGCGGCACGCTGCAAGTGGGGCCGCGCTGGGGCCGGCAGACCGGGCACAGGACGGGCTACGGCTCCACCGCGTCCGTCGAGGCACTCAGCAGCAGCACCTCCCCGTCCCACCTGCACAGCTACCGCATCGAGCTCTCCGCGTCCATGGGCGGATACCGCCGCTTCCGGCACCTGTGGCGCGGCACCGCGTCCCTCGGCGTGCTGGCCGCGCAGATGTTCGTGCGCGACGAGCCGCGCACCGACCTCGTCGGCGGCACGGCGGGCGACGCCGTCGCGGGCCGGGTGCTGCTCGCGGTTGCCTCGGAGCACGCCCTGTCGCCCGGCGCCTACCGGGCCTTCGGCACGGGCCGGCACACCCCGGCCTTCACGGAGCGGCGCCTGACGGCCGCCGAGGCGAGGGCGCTGGCGACCGGCGACCCGCGCAACGCCCCGCCGGCCGAGGCCGCCCCCTTCGGCAGCCACCCGTTCAGCACGGTCGGCGTGGGCGCCCACCGGGAGCTGGTCAGCGGCGTCGAGCAGGTGATGCGCGAGACCTCGGGCGGCTCCTGGTTCTTCAAGCAGGTCGGCGCGCCGGCGCACAGCATGATGGTGCGCCCGCTCCAGCCGCACGCCCTGACCGCCGACTACGACCTGCTCTCCGCCGCGGCCGGCAACCCCACCAACGGCCTCTTCGGGCAGGGCCCCTACCTGAACCGCCTGGGCGCCCTCGTCCACCGCGCGGTCGTCGGCAACGTCACCGCGGCCTCCGAGCCGATGCGGATCGAGACGGAGCGCTCGCTCAGCTCGGACACCCAGGCGTCGGGCGCCGTCACCACCACCCACACCTTCACCCTCGCGCTGGCGGGCAACGCCTCGCACAGCCACCCCGTGGGCGGGAGCGTGTCGGGGACGTACGGCCTGGCCGGCGCCTTCGGGCGCGAGAACACCGTGACCCGGTCGGTGAACCGGACGATCTCCGCGGACGTCACGTCGGTGGAGACCAGCCACCAGATCCTGGTGGTCGGCGACACGACCCACGACATCGCGGGCACGGTGCGCGGCGACGGGCTGCTCGCCCCGCTGCACGCGCTGGCCACCCGCGCGCGCAGCCTGTGGGTGGGCAGGCGGCTCACCTTCGGCTCCGACTGGGTGGGACACGTCTCGGAGAAGACCGCCCACCGGATCGGGCTGCTGCGGGACCGGCTCGGCGACGTGCCGCTGTACCGGGCGAAGCAGTGGCGGCAGCCGCGCTGGCTGCGGGAATCGCCGTTCGGCTCGTACCCGGTCAACTCCCTCGACGCGGGCGACGTCGTCGCGGAGTTCGAGCGCAAGATCAAGTCGCTCGGCGCGGACGACGCCAGCCGGGACCTCGTACGCTCCCTCAACACCCCGCGCGCGCTGCGGGCGTTGCGTGACCGGCTGGCGTCCGGCGGCACCGAGTCGCGCCTGCGCGTCGGCGGCCCCGGCGTCGGCACCGTGCGCATCGGCGGCAGGACCCTGCAGCTCAGGGCCGAACTGCTGCCGGGCGAAGCGGAGTTCGACGGCCTCCACCATGGCACGCTGCTCGCGGAGAGCCGCGGCGCCACCGAGACGAGCGAGGTGACGCGGGCCAGGACCACGACCAGGGCGCTCGGTGTCCAGGTCGCCGAGACGCCGGGTACCGGCGCCCGTGTCGTCCCCGCCGCGGGCCCCACCTACGGCGAGCAGGGCTCCAGCAGCCGGCAGACCGCCGCGGGCAACGCCACCGTGCGCAGCCGCAACAGCGTCTTCTACGCCAACGAGCCGCACGCCGAGTACCTCACCGGCTACCGGCTCAGGCTGACGCTCGACCTCGGCGACGGGCGGACCGTGCGGTCCGAGGGCCCGGTGGGCGAGATCAGGGACCAGGTCCCGCTGAGCCTCAGCACCCCCGTGGCGGACGGCACTTCGACGGCCGGACACACCGAGGAGACCGGCCGCGAGACCACGGCCGACGTGCTCGACGCGCCCGTCCCTGTCGAGCAGCGGGCCGGCGTCACCCTGTGGCGGCCGCAGGACGTCACCCCGGAGAACATCGACCGGTGGCGCGCCGCGGCCCCCGCGGACGGCGAGGGCGAGCCCTTCGCGTTCCCGCCGACCGGTTTCCACGTCAGCCAGGTCACCGGCGCGGCCAACCTGCGGGCGGCGGGTGACCTGGCGGTGGCGAAGGCGTACGGCACGTCGCTCGGTTCCGCGGTGCGCGGCGGCGGGCACCTGGAGGGCGAGACGCTGGAGCGCGCGCTCGCCAAGGCGCACGACTCGGGCCTCACCAGGCCCGGCACGGCCTCCGCCCTCGCCCTCCACGACGGGCAGGCCCCGGTCTCGCTCGCCGCGTTCTTCTCCGACGCGGTCGAGGAGGACGGCTACCAGGTCGCGGGCCTCTCGGAGGACACCTTCGCGGGTGGCGCCGAGGGCGCCTACCGGCTGTACGCGCGCCCTGACCTGGGCGCGGCGCGGCTGATCGCCGTGGCGCCCGCCGCCGGGATGGAGACCGACTCCCGCACCAGCGCGAGCACCGAGGCGTCCGTGGTGCGCGGCGGCGGCCAGCAGAACACCGTGGGCGGTGGCCCGGTCGCGATCGTCAGCGACGCCGCGGGCGCGGCGCAGCCCGTGCTCCAGAGCCTCGACACCACCACGACCGCCGGTGACAGCAGGCGCCTCGGCGCCCTCGACACCGGCCAGGTCACGGTCAAGGCGGCGGAGGGCCGCGCCTTCCTGTTCGCGGTTCCGACGAAGTGGCTGGGTGTCGCGGACGTGCACCGCACGTTCAAGGACGGTGCGGTGGGTTCGTGGATGTCGCGGAACCTGGGCCCGTTCGGTCCTGTGAAGCCGGGCCCGCAGGCCGTGGAGTCCGACACGCACGTCCTGGCGTGGGTGCGGGAGGACGTCGCCCGCGAGCTCGGCCTCGTCGACGACACCACCTTCCCCGAGCACGTCGCCGCCGCCTGGGACGGCGTCAAGCGGGCCGGCGAGGCGTGGGCCGCCGCGGACACCGCGTACTGGGAGGTCCGGCACGAACTCCAGGACCTGCGCCAGGACCACGCGCAGGCCCGCCGCGAACTCACCGTCGCCAAGGCGACGTTGGGCCGGGCCCACGCGGAAGGCGACGTGGCCGGCGAGCGGGCCGCGCGGGAGCAGGTGCGGGCGCGGGCCGCGCGGGTGCGGGACGTCGCCCGCGTCATGCGGGAGCGCTGGGAGGCGCTCGGCACGGGCCGCGCCGCCGCGGAACGCGCCGCGGCGGACTTCCACGGCGTACGGCTCGCCGCCGACCGCCTCACCCGCTGGCACCGGCTGCCCGAGGAGCAGCGCGCGGGCATCCCCGAGCCCGCACACGTCGCGTACGAGGCGGCGCCGGAACACACCGCCCCGCAGGACCGCCCGCGCTACACCGTCGAGCCCGGCGCCGACGGCCTGCCGCCGCGCCTGACCGCGCCGGACGGCACCACGTACACCGTGCGGGACGTGCCGCGCGACGGCGACGGCTTCTACCGGTCGCTCGCGCTCGGCCTCGGCCACGCCGACCCGGCGCGCCTGGCCGGGTCCGTCCCGGCCGACGAGGCGGAGCACGCGGGCACCGCGCTGCGCGCCCTTCTCGCCGACCGGCTCACCGACCCGGACCACGCGGATCTGCTCGCGTTCGTCTCGCCCGACACGGACGACACGTTCACCCGGGCGGAGGCGGCCGGGGCGGGCCTGCGGTTCGCCCGCACCTCCCGGCAGGGGGCCGAGTTCGCCGCGACACACCGCATGCCGCTGCACGAGGTGCTGAGCGAGGATGAGCGCACCGCGCTCGCCGTCGCCCAGCTGCGCAGGCCCGGCACGGTCCCCGCGTCCGGGGAGCACGCCCCCGGCACCGCGGACGGCTGGGACCACGGCGCAGCCGACATCCTCCCCGCGCTCGCCGCCCGGGTGTTCGGCGCCAGGGTCACGGTCGTACGGGACGACGGCACGTACGAGGACTTCGCCCCGCAGGCCACGGACCACGCCACTCTCCCGCACGTCGTCCTCCACCTGGCGGGCCGCCACTACACGGCGGCGCTGCCGGAGGCCGCGGCGGAGCACGCGCCGGCGGGGCACGCGCGGGTCGAGGACGCGCCGACGGAGCACGCGCGGGTCGAGGACGCATCGGTCCGTGAGGCGCAGGTCCGGGGCGAGGACGTGCCCGTCCCGGCCGGGGACGCATCGGTCCGTGAGGCGCCCGTCCCGGCCGGGGACGCGGGGGGCCGGGACGCCGTACGGGACGACGCGGCGCAGGACGCCGCCGAGGCCCTGCACGAGCGGTCGCTCGACGCCGGGCAGCAGGACGCTGCCGCAGGCCGCGACGCGGATGTCACCGCCCACGCGGTCGTGGACGGCTCGGCCGCACAGGGCGCCCAGGCCACGGCGCACGGCGCCACGCGCCAGGCGCACGAGGGGGAGGAGCACGCACCGGCGGCCTCCCGGCCCGCGCCCGTGCCGCCGGGGCAGGACGCCTGGACGCAGCGGCTCGCCACCCGTGCCACCGAGTTCGCGGTCGGTTCCGTCCGGCTGCCCGACAGCCTCCGTACGGACGTGGACACGCTCGCGGGCACCCTGGCGAGGACCGCCCTGACCATGCGCGCGAAGGGGCACCCGCACCTGCCCGCGGTCACCGTGACCGGCTACGACACCGGCACCGGCGGCGGGGGCGGCCAGCCGCACTTCGGCGAGGCGCTGCGGGTCGGCCAGGAGCGCGCGGGCGGCGTCGTGGCCGCGTTCCGCGACGCGCTCGGCGCCCACCTCGACCGGCTCAGGGCCGGGGGCAACGAACACCCGCTGACGGCCGACGACTTCGCCGTCACGGCGCGCTCGGCCGGCTTCGAGACCCCGCCGGGCGCGCAGCACCCCTGGCAGGGCACCGTGCTCACCATCGACGTCCGCCGCCCCGACCGCCCGGTGGCGCCCGCGGACGCCACCGGCCACAGGTCCGACGACGTACGCGGCACCGCGCAGCCGGCGGCGGGCGTGAAGCGCCCGCGCGAGGAGGGTGAGGGCGACTCCGGCAGCGCGGTCGCGCACCGCCCCGAGGACCAGGACGGCGCGCCCGCGCAGGACTCCGAGCGCGCTGACGGCGACGTGCGCGCCGCCAAGCGCCCGCGCGGCGCGGTCAGGGACAGCGACGAGGTGCTGCGCGAGCGGGGCCTCGTCCCGCCGACCGCCGGGGAACGCGCCGCCCTCGACGCGGTCGTGGCACAGACGCCCCGCGACGCGGAGGGACGTCTGACGGTCACGCCCGGTCTCCTGCGCGCGGTCAACCCGAGCGCCGACCTCGTCAACTGCCTCGAATCCAACCTCGCGTTGTGGGACACGCTGGACGGCCGCCCGCGGGTGGCGGGCGCGAGCGAGCGGCCCGAGCCCGAGAGCCGCGCCGTGTGGCGGCTGGAGGAACGGCACGGCGCCGCCCTGCGCCACGGCACCGGCCAGGAAGGGCTGGACTCCGTCGCCGCGCTGGTGCGCGCGCAGGGGCCGGGCAGCAGGGCGCTGGTCCTCACCGCGGAGGAGGGAGTGGTCGGCCACGCCGTCTCGCTGCTGCACACCTCCGGCGGGATCGTCGTGGCCGACCTGCAGCGCGGCACGGTCTCCCCGCTCGCTCCCGGCGTGCCTCCCGTCGCCCCCGGAGCCCGGGTGTGGGCCCATGCGCAGGACCCCTCGGGCGTGCCGGTGCTCGGCGCGGGCCACTACGACGACGGTCTCTACCGGTCCACCGATCCGGCCGGGACCGCCCCCGAGTTCGGCGCCCCGGCCGTCACGTCCGTGCCCCGGCCGTTCGCCCGCTCACCGTTCGTGGACACGCCGGGCTGGCAGGCGGCGGCCACCGCGTTCGAGCAGGACCTGGCCGCGCACGCCTATGCCGACCCCCAGGTCAAGAGGGCGGTCTCGGAGGGCCTGCGACGGCTGTCCGAGGTACTGGTGCAGCACTCCGGCGCGGAGCCGCAGGAGGTGCGCCGCTCGTTCCTGCGCGACGAGGCCTCGTACGCCGGGCAGGTCGGCACAGCGCTGTCGCCCGACGAGGTCGACGACCTGCTGGAGAACGGCAGCACCCGGGAGATGTTCACGGCGTTCTACAACGCCGCCTACGACAACGAGGAAGCGGAGTTCTCGCTGCGGAAGGTGCTGACCCACCTGCTCGGCGCACAGGACTGGGACCGGGTGCGAGCCCTCGGCCTGGACGAGGAGAGCCTGCGCGCCTACCACAGCTCCCTGACCACCGGGCGGTTCCGGTTCGGCGCCCAGGGCGCGACCTCGCTGCTGTCGCCGGGGCACGCCCACCTCTTCCGCGCGGGCGACCCGTTCGCGCTCGGCAACCTCATCTCGCACAACGACAGTTGGCTCACCGACGGCAAGGAGCTCCTCGCGAGCCGCGCGACCCGGGTGTGGCACGACGAGGACGCCAAGTCCGGTCTGCGCCGCACCCCGGGCTTCTACCGCGGCCGAGGAGCGGGCCTGAGCGAGCGGGAGTCGGCCTACCTGCTGGGCAAGGAGCGCCTCACCGTCGTCGACGGTGAGGCGAAGGCCGCGGGGACGGGCCGGACGGAGGTCCTCAGCCTGCGGGAGAGCGACCTGCGGGACGGCGAGTCCGGGCCGGAATTCCCCGTCATGTGGGAGGAAGGGCACACCCGCTTCACGGTCGACACCTCCGCCTGGGCGGCGGGACTGCGAGCGCGCGGCATCAAGACCCTGACGGGCGTGTCGGGGACGGCGGCGCTCATGCTCAGCGCCTTCCGGTGGCTGAACACCGGCATCGACCCTGCGCTCTTTCTGAAGGGCCTGATCGGCTGGATGGGGGTGCACGACGACCATTCGCTGTACGAGATGCTCCGCGGCGCGCAGATGGCCGGGCTGCGCACCCGCGACGGAGCCCCGCTCGAACTCAGCGACGGCGCCGCCATGTACCGGAGCCTGGCCTCGCTCGGCCTCGGCTTCGAGCGCCACCGGCTGCGCTCGGTCTCGCCCGCGGGCCAGCTGCCGCACGAGACCGTCTACCGCGACCTGGTACGCCGCGGTCGTGCGGACGGCGGCCTCGGCGCCCCGACGGCCGCGCACCGCGAGAAGGCCGACGCCCTCCACCAGCGCCTCGTGCAGATGGCCAGGGGCAGTGCACTGGCGTCGAGCCGGGACCCGTGGGACCCGCGGATGTGGCTGGCCCGCAACAAGCTGACGGCCCGCGAGCTGGTGGAGCGCGTCAGCCCCGCCCACCTCTACGCCCTGAGGGCCTTCACCGGCGAGGACTTCGTGCCGATCAACACGGTGCTGAAGGCCGTACGGTTCGCCGGCGGGCACGGCGTGCTGCCCGACCCGACGCCGGCGGCGCTGCGGACCGTCTTCCGCAGGGCCGTCGACAGCCGCCTGGAGCCCCAGGCGTCCCCGACGCACTCCGCGATGCTGTTCGCGGACCAGCGGATGGCGGAACTGCTCGCCGCGCACGTGCGGGACCTGGGCAATCTCATCGGCCCGCCGCAGATCAAGCAGCTGACGGCGCGCAGCAGGGCCGCGATGTACGCCCGCGTGGACGAGCTGCTGCCCTCCCTCGTCACCGAGACCCGGATACACGCCGAGATGGTCGTGGACGCGTTGAGCGCCCTGCCGCCCGTCCGGGACGTGACGGTGTGGCGCGGCAACTGGGCCATGGGCGGCGACGGTGTGGCGAGCCCGTTCCTCAAGCTGCTGTCCACCGGCTACAACGCCGACGTCATCACGTTCAACGACCTCAGCAGCGCCACTCTGCTGCGGGACAAGGCCCTGGAGTTCGTGGGGCACCACAAGGTCACAGGCACCAGCCATCCGGTGCTGCTGCGGCTGCGTCTGAAGGGCGGCCACGGCCGGGACATCTCGGCCTTCTCGCACTACCCGCACGAGGCCGAGGTGGCGTTCCTGCCGGGCGCCCGCTTCCGCGTCACCAACCGGGTCTGGACCACGGAACGCCTCTGGGGGCGCCAGGCGCAGGAGATCGCCTACGAGATGATCGAAGCGGAGGAGATCGACCCGTCCGAACGGTGACCTCGTGACGCCGCCGGGACCGGCCCGCGCCGTCGTGAGGCAGCCGTCCTCCCCCGGCGTGCGGCACGGGCGGGCGGGCCGCCGCGGCGCGGGCCGCCGAGGCGTCGGCCGGTCGCGGGCAACCGTCTTGGCACCACCCGGCGGCACGGGCCGGGAAGTGGTGCATCAACGGCCGAAAGTGGGCGTACCGATGGCGGGGGCGGCGGTGTTGCGCTGGGTGCAGCATCCCGTCCGCCCCACAGCCCACTCGTAGGAGCGCCCGCCATGCAGCCTTCGCCCGCCGCCGCCCCCACCGCCGCAGACCGCGGGACCGGGCCCGCCGCCCGCGCAGGAGCCGACGCCGAACTCGCGGTCTACCTGGCCGCGCACTCGTCCCCCGCGGCCTGCGCCGACGCCCTGATCAGGGACGCGGACGGGCGGATCCTGCTGGTCGACCCCACGTACAAGGACGGCTGGGACCTGCCGGGCGGCATGCTGGAGGACGAGGAGCCCGCGGCGGGCATGGTGCGGGAGGTACGCGAGGAACTCGGCCTCGACGTGCGCCCCGGGCGGCTCCTCGTCATGGACACCGTCCCCGCGAGGGTGTACGGGCGCACGATCCTCGCGTTCGTGTACGCCACCGAGCCGGTCCGCGCGCCCGGGGGCGGCTTCCGCCTCCAGGCCGAGGAGATCCGCGAGGCCAGGTTCTGCGCCGAGCCCGAGGCGCTCGCACTCGTCCCGGACGAGCTGGCCCGCCGGCTCGCCGGCGCCCTCGCGGCGGACCGCACGGGCACCACCGCCGTCCTGCGCCACGGCTTCCCCGCCCAGCGCGCCCCCCGCGCCTAGAACACGCGCCGAGGACTCGCGCCCGGGCCCGTACGTCGGACTCGCGCCCGGGCCCGTACGTCGGACTCGCGTCTCGGGCCCGTACGTCGGACTCGCGCGCCGGGCCCCCACGTCGGACTCGCGCGTCACGTCGGGACGTTGTACGAGAGCAGCGCGGCGCGGCGGTCCGTGAGCCGCATCCGCACCTCCGTCACCGCGCAGTTGCGCAGCCCCGGCAGGACGCGCCGGTACTCGTCGAGCGGGATGCCGACGAGATGGCAGAGCACCAGCCGGCAGAGCGTGTTATGGGCGACCACCAGGACCCGGCCGCCGCCCTCCCGCGCCTCCGCGTACCGCTCGGCGACCTCCCACAGGGCCTGCGCGCCCCGCACGGCCGCGGCCACCGGGTCGTCGGCGCCCGGCAGCGGCCTGGTGGCCGGGTTGCGCAGGAACTCCTCGACGGCCTCGGGGTGGTCGGCCCGTACCTCGGCGAGCGTGCGGCCCTCGCCGATGCCGAAGTCGACCTCGCGCAGCCCGTCCTCGACGATCTCGGGCAGGTCCGTGGCCCGCAGCGCGGGCGCGGCCGTGCGCCGGGCGCGGGACAGCGGGGAGGAGACCACGGCGTCGAGTTCCGCGGCGGCCGCCCACACACCGAGCGCCGCCGCCTGCTCCTCGCCGCGCGGGGTGAGGGCGATGTCGCTGCTGCCGGTGTAGCGGTTCTCCGCGTGCCAGACCGTCTCGCCGTGCCGCGCCAGGAACAGCGTGGCGGCGGACGCGGCGGCCGGGGCGTCCGCGGCGGCTGGGGCGTCCGCGGTGTCTTGCGGCGCCTGGCCCGGCCGGGACGGGTGGGGCGGGTGGGGTGGTTGGGGCATCTGTGGTGTACCGGGTGTCCCTGGTGTGTGGGGCGGCTGGGGTGTGCCGGGCATACGGGCCGTCTGCGGTGTCCCGGGGGTGCGGGGCGTCCGCGGCGTCCGGCCCGGCAGGGGTGCGGTCATGGTCGTCAGCCCTCGTTCCGTGCGTATCGTGCCGTCTCCGCGGGCAGCCAGCCGCGCTCCTCCAGCGCGTCCACCAGCGCGGCGAACGCCCCGTCGAACCGGCCCTCCGCCGCGCCGCGCGGCGCGAACTCCGCCGCCCGGCGCACCATCCCGCGCACCTCGTCCCTGGTGCGCCCCGCGCCCCTGGCCGCGAGGACCGCGACCCCGAGGGCGGAACCCGCCTGCTCAGGCACCATCACGGGCCTGCCCAGCACGTCCGCGCGCAGTTGGTTCCAGTACGCGCTGCGCGTCGCGCCGCCCGTGAGGACCACCGGCGCGTCGACGCGCGCGCCGAGCTGACGCACGTACGCCAGACACAGCCGCTCCGCGAGCGCGACGCCCTGGAGCAGCGCCGCGTACCGGTCGGTGTCGTCCGCCGGGGTACCCAGCGTGAACGCCTCGGCGTCCGGCGCGAGGAACGGGAACCGCTCGCCGCGCGACACCAGCGGATAGCTGAGCACCCCGGCCGGCTCGCGGTCCGCCGCGGCACGGTCGAGCGCGGGCAGGTCGGCGCCGGGGAACGCCGCGGACAGGGCGCCCGCGCCGACGCTCGACGCGCCGCCCGGCAGCCAGGTGCCGTCGGGGGAGAGGTGGTTGTACAGGACGCCCGTCGGGTCGTACAGCGGCTCAGCGGTGACGCCCTTGAGGACGAGAGTGGTGCCGAGGACGCTGTTCCAGCGGCCCACTTCCCAGGCTCCGGAGGCGAGTTGGGCGGCGCAGCCATCCGTCGTACCGGCCACGACGGGCGTACCCTCGGCGAGTCCCGTCGCCTCCGCGCCCTCCGCGCCGACCGCCCCGAGCACCGTGCCGGGCAGCACGACCTCGGGGAACTCAAGCCGCTCCGCGAGCCCGAGGCGCTCCAGCACGTCCACGGGCCAGGCCCGGCCGCGCGTGTCGTAGCCGGTCTTCAGGGCATGGCCCGCGTCCGTCGCCACCGGCCCGCCCACCAGCCGGGCCGTGACGAAGTCGGCCTGATGGCACACGCGGGGCCGCCGGCCGGCGGGTGAGGCGCCCTCTTCCACCAGCCACAGCAGCTTCGCCAGTGCCCAACTCGGCTGGACGCGCTGGCCGAGCGCGCGCCACAGCTCCGCGCCCGTCTCCTGCGCGCGGCGCGCCTGCGCGGCGGCCCGCCCGTCGTCGTACATCAGCGCCGCCGAAACCGGCTCGCCGTCGCCGTCCGTGAGCAGCACCGTCCCCGACGTGCCGCACACGGCGACCGCCGCCACCGGCACCGGCAGGTCCCGCACGGCGGTCCGTACGGCGGTCCGGGCCGCGGCCCACCAGTCGGCGGGCAGCTGCTCGTGCCGCGCGCCGTCCCGCACCCCCGTCAGCGGCGCGGCGCCCTCGCCCCGCACCCGCCCGGCGGTGTCGACCGCCAGCGCGCGCACCCCCTGCGTGCCCAGATCGACGCCCAGCCACACGGGCCCGTCGCCCGCGCCCGTGTCCGCGACCACCGCTCCACCTCTTCGTCCTCGGCGTCTTCAGTGCCGCATCACCATAGATTAGTGTGACTTCCCCGGCACGGAATGTGACAGGCGCGGATTCCGGCGGCCCCGCGTGCCGGGCGGGGCCCGCGCGGCGCCGGCTCCGTACACTGCACGCCCCGTCCGCGCCCGCGCGGCCCCGCACCGTCAGCCGTCCACCGTCAAGGAGCCCTCGTCCGATGAAGATCCTGGCCGCCGGCGACCACTTCGTGGCCCCCGACCTGTTCGCGCGGGAACTGACCGCCGCCCTCGGCGACGGGCACGGGCACACCGTCGCCCCGCTGACGCTGCCCTGGCCGCTGACGCCCTTCGGGCCGGTGTCCGAGGTGGACGAGGCATCGGGCGACGAGGACACCATGATCACGGCGCTCGCCGGTGCCGAGATCTGCCTGACCCAGATGGGGCCCGTCACGGCGAAGGTCCTCGACGCCGCGCCCGAGCTGCGGCTCGTCGTCGTGGGGCGCGGCGGCCCGGTCAACGTCAACCTCGGCGCGGCGAAGGACCACGGCGTCCAGGTCTGCAACACGCCCGGCCGCAACGCCGCCGCCACCGCCGAGTACACCGTCGCGATGATGCTCGCCGCGATGCGCCGCATCCCGGAGACGGCGGGCGCGCTGGCGTCCGGGCGCTGGGCGGGCGAGTTCTACACGTACGAGAACTGCGGGCCCGGCCTCGACGGCGCCACGGTCGGCCTCGTCGGCTGCGGCGCGGTCGGCAGCCGGGTAGCCCGCGCGCTGACCGCCTTCGGCGCGCGCGTCCTGGTGTACGACCCGTACGCGGATCCCGCGGTGCTGCGCGAGAGCGGCGCCAGCCCCGTGCCCGACCTGGACGACCTGCTGCGGGTCAGCGACGTCGTCTCCCTGCACGCCCGTCTCACCGCCGAGACGCGCGGGCTCCTCGGCGCGCGGGAGCTGGCGCTGCTGCCGGCCGGCGCGGTCGTCGTGAACTGCGCACGCGGCGCCCTGCTCGACGAGGACGCCCTGTGCGACGGTCTTGAGTCCGGGCGCCTCGCGGGCGCGGCACTCGACGTGTTCGCCGTGGAGCCGCCGCCCGCCGACAGCCGGCTCCGCACGGCGCCGCGCCTCGTGATGACCCCGCACCTCGCGGGCGCCAACACGGCCGTCGCCCACAACGCGGCCCGGATCGCCGCCGCCGAGGCGGCCCGCTACCTGCGCGGCGAGCCACTGGCCCACCGGGTCGTGTGAGAACCCAGAATCAACGCGGGGGGTTTCCGGCGGGGGCGGCCGAGAGGAGTGCACGGTGTGCGCGGTGTTCGTCGGGCTTGACATGGGAACGTCCGTGGCCAAGGCGGTGGCCTTCGCCGAGGACGGCACGGCCCAGCGCGTCGAGTCGGTGCCGGTGTCGCTCGGCGGCAGCGGCGACCGGGTCGAACAGGACGTCGAGGAGGTCGTACGCGCCGCCGTGCGGGTGATCGACGCGGTCGCGGACGGCGCTCCGCCCGCGCTCGTCGCGATGACCGGCCAGGGCGACGGGCTCTGGCTGGTCGACGAGGCGGGCCGGCCCGTACGGCCCGCGCTGTCGTGGATGGACGGCAGGGCCGGCGGCCTCGTCGCCGACTGGATGGCCGACGGCACGGCGCTCCAGCTGTTCCGGCACACCGGCAATGTGCTGTTCCCCGGCTCGCCAGGGCCCCTCCTCGCCTGGCTCGACCGCAACGAGCCCGGGACCCTCGACGCCACCGCGACCGCCGCCTGCTGCAAGGACATCCTCCACCTCCGACTGACCGGCGAACGATCCACCGACCTCTCCGACGCCTCCGTCCCCTTCCTCGACCCGACGTCCCGCGCCTACTCCCCGCAGGTCCTGGAAGCACTCGGCATCGAACACCGCGCGGACCTGCTGCCCCCGGTGCGCACCCCCGTGCCGCTCGGCCGGGCCCTCGGCGGACGCACCCGCAGCGCGCTGCGCGCCGGGACCCCCGTCAGCTCCGGCCCCTACGACCTCCCCGCCTGCGCGCTCGGCGCGGGCATCATCGAGCCCGGCGACGGCCTCCTCATCATCGGCACCACGCTGGCCTGCGAGGTCGTCACCGAACACGTCGTGCGCGACGGCGACCCGGTCGGCTTCCACCTGGCGACCGACCGCGCCGACCGGCACCTGCGGGCGCTGCCCGCGATGACCGGGACCGTGGCGCTCGACTGGGTGCTCGGCATCACGGGCAGCACCCACGAGCAGGTGTCCGGGATGCTGGACGAGACCTCGCGCGGCGCCCGGGGCGTCGCTGCCCTGCCCTACCTGTCGCCCTCCGGCGAGCGGGTGCCCTTCGTGGACCCGCGCGCCCGCGCCGAGTTCACCGGCCTCGACCTGCGCGCCACCCGCGCCGAACTCGTACGGGCCATGTGCGAGGCGATCGCCTTCGCCGCCCGGCACTGCCTGGAGGCGGCCGGCCTCACCGGGGCGCTCGGCGTCTGCGGCGGCGGCGCCCGCAGCCTCCCCTGGCTCCAGGTGTTCGCCGACGTCCTCGGCCGCCCGCTGCGGGTCGCCCGCGGCCCCGAACCCGGGGCGCGCGGCGCCGTGCTCGCCGCACTCGACGCCCACGGCCGGGACCTCGGCCTCGGCGCCGACACCACCGAGTGGACCAAGCCGGAACTGGTCGTCGACCCCACCCCCGAGGGCATGGCGTCCTACGAGGAGGCCTACGCGAACTATCTCTACCGGGTAGAAGCCGCCCGCACTCGCTGGCACGAGGCCCCCGGGGCGTGAGGCGCCCGGGAGCGGGGCGCGCCGGGGCGTGGGGCGCTCGGGAGCGGGGCGTCCCCGGGGCGTGGGGCGCTCGGGAGCGGGGCGTTCCCCGGGGCGTGGGGCGCTCGGGAGCGGGGCGTTCCCCGGGGCGTGGGGCGCCCGGGAGCGGGGCGCGCCGGGGGCATGGGGCCAACGGGGGTGCGACGTCCGGCGGGCGTGGGGGACAGCGGGGCGTAGGGCGCCGCGGGGATGTGACGCCCCCGGGCGTGGGATCGCCGGGGTGCGACGCCCTGGGGGCGGGACGCCTCAGGGGGGTGGCGTCCGGCGGGCACGGGCACGGGCACGGGGCGCCGGGGTGTGGTGCCGCCCGGCACGCAGCCCCACGGGTGCGGGGCGCCCCCCATTACCTTCTTGGTGGCCCCGCAATGGGGCGCCCGGCCTTCGGAGT
>NZ_BAABEP010000097.1:0-15549 GCF_039540215.1 Streptomyces tremellae | reverse complement strand
CCCCCAGCCTCCGGCCGGGGGCACCCCCAGGCACCGGACCCCGCTCCCTGATCCGCCCCGAGCCGAACGGAAGACCCTAGAGCACCGCGTTCAGGAACTCCCGGGTGCGCTGGTGCTCGGGGTCGGAGAAGATCTTCTCCGGCGGGCCCTGTTCCACGATCCGGCCCGAGTCGAACATCAGTACCTGGTCGGAGACGTCCCGCGCGAAGTTCATCTCGTGGGTGACGCAGAGCATGGTGATGTCCGTGTCGCGGGCGATCTGCCGCAGCAGGTCGAGCACGCCCGCCACCAGTTCGGGGTCGAGCGCCGAGGTGACCTCGTCGAGCAGCAGGACGTCGGGGCGCATGGCGAGCGCGCGGGCGATCGCGACGCGCTGCTGCTGACCGCCGGAGAGCTGGGTCGGGTGGGCGTCGACCTTGTCGCCGAGCCCGACCAGGTCGAGCAGTTCGATGGCGCGGGCCTCGGCCTCGCCGCGATCCGTGCCGAGGACGGTGACCGGCGCCTCGGTGATGTTGCGCAGCACGTTCATGTTGGGGAAGAGGTTGAACTGCTGGAAGACCATGCCGATCTTCCGCCGGGACTCCCGCAGCTGCTTCTCGGTGGCGGGCTTGAGGCCGCCGCCCGGCGTCCTGGCGTGGGACAGCGGCTCGCCGTCCACCCAGATCACCCCGCCGCTCGGCCGTTCGAGCGTCATCAGCAGCCGCAGGATGGTCGTCTTGCCCGAGCCGCTCGGGCCGATCAGGGTGACGTGCTCGCCCCGGGTGACTTCGAAGTCCAGCTTGTCGAGGACGAGATGGTCGCCGTAGCGCTTCTCCACCTCCTCGAAGCGGATCATCGGGGTGTCGGCGCGCGGCGGCGCGGCGGCGGGTGCCGCCTCGCCGAGGGGGCCGCCCGCGTCGGTCGTCTTCTGCGTCGGGTCAGTGGCCAAGGCGCTTCTCCAGCTTTCTCATCAGCAGCGACGTGGGGTAGCTCGCGACCAGGAAGATCAGTCCAGCGAGCGTGAACGCCTCCGTGTACGCGAAGTGCTCAGACCCGTACTGCCGGGCCTTGAAGACCATCTCCTCGACGGTGATGACGGCGAGGAACGGCGTCTCCTTGAACATCGAGATGGCGTAGTTGCCCAGCGCCGGGAGGACGTTGCGCACCGCCTGCGGCAGGACGACGGCCTGCCAGGTGCGGCGCGGCGAGAGCGACAGCGCCCGGCACGCCTCCCACTGCCCCTTCGGTACGGCGTCGATGCCGGCCCTGTACACCTCCGAGGTGTAGGTGGCGTAGTGGATGCCGAGGACGACCACACCGATGACCAGCGGGTCCACACTGGAGAACACCGTGGCCGCGCCGACGAGTTGCACCAGCAGCGGGGTGGCGCGGATGAACTCCATCACGGCGCGCACCGGAGCGGAGAGCGCGGTGGGTCCGCGCCGGGCGACCGCGATCACCAGGCCGAGCACGGCCGCCACCAGGATGCCGAGCGCCGTGGCCAGCAGGGTGGTCAGGAAGCCGTCGAGCAGCAGCGGGAGTACGTCGCCCGCCGCGCCCCAGTCGAAGGCAGAACCGTTCACATCGCACCAGTCCCCGCCACCGCCGTGGACTCGGCCGAGGCCGCGCTCCGGCTGCGGAACAGGCCGCGTGCGCCGGTGTGCTGGCCGAGGCGCGCCTTGGCGGCCTTCTCCAGGAGGTTCATCAGGAACGTCAGCACCGAGGCGATGACGAAGTAGCAGACCAGCAGCGTGAGATAGGCGACGAGCGACTCACCGGTGCGGTCGCGCAGCTGCTGGATCACGGTCATCAGGTCGGCCGCGGAGATCAGCCACAGCAGCGGGGTCGCCTTCAGCAGCTGGATCAGCAGGTTGGTGAAGGACGGGATCATCTGGGCGAGTGCCTGCGGCAGGATCACCCGGCGCATCCGCTGGTACGGGCTGAGGTTGAGGGCGACGGCCGCCTCCCACTGGGCGCGCGGCACCGCGCTGATGGCGCCCCGCACCACCTCGGAGCCGTAGGCGCCGAAGTTGAGCGCGAACGCGACCACACCGCAGAACAGGCCGGTCAGCTGGTAGCCGGTGAGCAGCGGCAGCGCGAAGTAGAGCCAGAACAGCTGGACGTAGAGGGAGGTGCCGCGGAAGAACTCCACGATCACGCGGGACACGCCGCGCACGACGATGTTGCGGTGTCCGGCCGCGAGCCCCAGCACGAAGGAGAGCACGAACGCGAACAGCGCGCCCAGCACCGTGGCCTCCGCGGTCACACCGAGCCCCGAGACCACCTGTGGCAGGTTGTCGAAGAAAGCCGTGAAGAAGGTGTTCATGTCGCCTCCGGTCCCGTGCCGGTCAGCCCTTGCACAGGTCGGCGGTCTTGAGGGTGGCGGGCGGGATCTCGGCGGCGGTGAAGCCGTACGGGCTGAGCAGGCCCACGTACGCGGACTTGTCCGAAGTGATCTTCTTCAGCTGGGTGTTGAAGGCGTCGCGGAGCGCCTCGTTGCCCTTCTGGAAGGCGGCGCCGCCGGAGCTGTACTGCTTCTTGCCGTCCAGGGTGGGCACGAAGGTCGGGGTCACTTCGAGCGTGGGGTTGGTCTTGGCGAGCCAGCGCAGCGAGATGCCGGTGAGCACGAAGGCGTCCACCCGGCCGCCCTTGACGGCGTCGGCGCCGTCCTGCTGGTTCTGGAGGGTCTTGATCTTCGAAGCGGGGATGCCCGCGGCCTTCGCGTACGACGCCTCGACGGCGCCCGCCATCACACCGATGGTGACGCCCGCGGCCTTCGCCGAGGCCAGGTCGGTGATCTTCTTCGGGTTCCCCTTCTTCACCATGATGGCGGTCGGGGATATGAACTCCGGTTCGGAGAAAAGGACGTTGGCGCACCGCTCGGGCGTGATCGCCATGCCGGCGCTGACCACGTCGTAGCGGCCCGCCTGGAGGCCGGGGATCAGGCTGTCGAAGTCGGAGAGCGTCGGCTTGAGCTTGTCGACGCCGAGCGCCTTGAATATCCGGGCGTGCAGCGCGGGCGCCTCGCCCTTGAGGACGCCGCCCTCCGTGTAGCCGTACGGGGCCTCGCCGGCGTACGCGACCCGCACGTAGCCCTGCTTGCGCAGCTTGGCGAGCACGTCGTCGCCCGACCCGGCGGAGGTGTCGGTTTTGCTGCACGCGGCCAGGGCACCGGGTACCACGAGCAGTCCGCCGACGGCGGCGGACCGGCTGAGGAAGCCCCGGCGGGACAGGTTCGGGAAATCAGCCATGGATTCGCATTCTCCTCGGCGGTGTGCGGAAGCGGACAGACTTCGCCAGGCGCCTGCCCGCTCCCGGGCTTCTATGCGGCGGCCTCGGCGGCTGTAACCCAACGGTGTCCGGAAGGAGATGTTCCGGTGGCCGGAAGTGGTGCAGCCGGGGCGCTGTGTCCGCGTGTTGCGCGATATGTCCCGGCGGATTCGAGACGTCCGCGGGGGTGGCGCGACCCCGCTCCCCGTCGCCGCGGCGGCGCGCCGGGAACACATCGGGCGCGGCGGTCCGGGAATAAAACGGAGACGTCCTCCGCTGCCACCCGGGAAGCAACGGCTCACTCTGGAGGACCCGAACGTGACGGACGACCCCACCACCGCCGACGCGATCCGAGGCACGGCGCAGGGCACGGCCCCGGTGCCGCTCTCCGTGCTCGACCTGGTCACGGTCGGCGCCGGCACGACCGCGACGGACGCGCTGCGCAACAGCGTCGCCCTCGCGCGGCTCGCCGAGCGGCGCGGCTATCTGCGCCACTGGATCGCGGAGCACCACTCGATGCCCGGCATCGCGTCCTCCTCACCCGCGGTGATCCTCTCGCACCTCGCCGCGCACACCGAGCGGATCAGGCTCGGCTCCGGCGGTGTGATGCTGCCGAACCACGCGCCGCTGGTCATCGCCGAGCAGTTCGGCACCCTGGAGGCCCTCGCCCCCGGACGGGTCGACCTCGGACTCGGCAGGGCCCCGGGCACCGACGGCGCCACGGCCGCGGCACTGCGCCGCACCGACCGGCTGAACGAGGGCGCGGACGACTTCCCGCAGCAGCTGGTCGAGCTCACCCGCTTCCTCGACGACGCCTTCCCCGACGGGCACCCGTACGCCCGCATCCACTCCGTGCCAGGACCTGTGCAGGGGCCCACGGGACGTCCGCCGATCTGGCTGCTCGGCTCGTCCGGCTTCAGCGCGCAGCTCGCCGGCATGCTGGGGCTGCCGTTCGCCTTCGCGCACCACTTCTCCGCGCAGAACACCATCCCCGCGCTCGACCTGTACCGCAGCTCGTTCCGCCCCTCCGAGGTGCTCTCCGAGCCGTACGCGCTGATCGGCGTCGCCGCGCTGGCCGCCGAGGACGAGGCGGAGGCCCACCGCCAGGTGATGACGGGCGCGCTCTCCATGGTGCGGCTGCGCACCGGCCGCCCCGGCCTCGTCCCGACGCCCGAGGAGGCGGAGGCGCACGCGTTCAGCGAGATGGAGCGCGACTTCGTCGACGGCTGGCTCACGAACATCGTGTACGGCACCCCCGACGCGGTGCGCGACGGCCTCAACGACCTCCAGAAGCGCACCGGCGCCGACGAGCTGATGATCACCGCCAACGCGCACACCGCGGCCGTGCGCCTGCGCAGCTACGAGCTGATCGCCGACGCGTACGGGCTGCCCGGCGCCGCACCGCGCGCCTGACACCGCCACCGCGCCCGCCGACGCGCCCGCCACCGGGCGCGGTTCCCGCCCCGGTCTCCGGGTGTTCACCCCGGGGCCCGGCCGGGTGGCGCAGAATCGGACGCGTCCGCCCGCCCACCCACCGTGGAGTGCCCACGTGCCGACCGTGCGCGTCCCCAGAGCCCTCGCCGGGCTCACCGTCGCCCTGACCACCACCGCCTGCCTCACGGCCGGCGCCACCGCCCAGGCACACGGGCGCGGCGGCCACCTGCCGCCCGACGCCCGTGCGGGGCACGCGTGTTCCGCGGACGTCAGGATCGACGGCTTCTCCGACGCCCTCGACAAGACGACCTTCGACTCGGCCTTCGTCGGCAACCTCTCCGCGCTCGCCGTCGACGCGCACGGCACCGTCGACGCGCTCTCCGACCGCTCCGCCCTCTTCACCCTCGACGCGGGGACGCTGCGCCCCACGAAGGTCGTACCCCTCGCCGACGAGCACGGGCGCCCCCTCGACTCCGAGGCCCTGGCCGTCGACCGCGACGGCACCCGGCTCGTCACCTCGGAGACCGAGCCCTCCGTCCGCCGGTACGGCCGCGACGGCTCCCGTGTCCTCGGCAGCCTGCCCGTGCCCGCGCCGCTGCGCGTCGCGCCCGCCGGGCGCGCCACCGGCAACCTGACCTTCGAGGGCCTGGCACTCCAGCCGGACGGTCGCACGCTCTTCGCCTCCATGGAGGGCGCGCTCACCGGCGACCGGACCGACCTCGTACGCTTCCAGACCTGGCAACGACCGCGCGCCCGGGGCGACTTCAGGCTCGGCCCGCAGTACGCGCTCCAGGTCGACACCGACGCGGCGGGCACGGCCCTCGGCGTCTCCGACATCGCGCCCACCGGCGACGGACGGCTGCTCGTGCTGGAGCGCGGCTTCACCGAGGGCGTCGGCAACACCGTACGGCTCTACCTGGCGGACCCGGCGGGCGCCACCGACACCTCGAAGGTCACCGACCTGACCGGGCAGCGCGCCGTGCGGCCCCTGCACCGGACCCTGCTCGCCGACATCGGCGACTGCCCGTCGCTCGGCGCCACCGCGAAGCAGCCGCAGCCCAACCCGCTGCTCGACAACATCGAGGGCATGACCGTCACGGGCCGCGCGCCGGGCGGCGGCCTGCGGCTCCTGCTCGTCAGCGACGACAACCAGAACGCGGCGCAGACCACCAGGCTCTACTCGCTGACGGCGCGGCTGCCGCGCCGCTGAGCCCCCGCCCGTGGCCGCCGGAAGGTCAGCGGCGGTCGCGGGCGAGCGCGGCCTCCACGTTGCGGGCGCCGGTGGCGACGCCGTGCGGCGAGGCCGCGTCGATCTCCGCGAGGTCCTCGGCGGTGAGCGTGATCTCCGTCGCAGCGACGTTCTCCTCGATCCGCGCCCGGCGCCTGGTGCCGGGGATCGGGACCGTGCCCGCGGCGATCGTCCAGGCGAGCGCCAGCTGCGCGGTGGTGCAGCCCTTGCGGTCCGCGATCCGCCCCAGGGCCTCCACGACCCGCAGGTTGGCCGCGATCGCCTCCTCGCCGAAGCGCGGCAGCGCGCGGCGGGCGTCCCCCTCGGGCAGGTCGGCCCGCGTCTGGAAGGTCCCGGTCAGGAACCCGCGGCCGAGCGGCGAGAACGGCACGAAGCCGATGCCGAGCTCGCGCGCGGTGTCCAGTACGCCGTTGTGTTCGGCGTCCCGCTCGAACAGCGAGTACTCGGACTGGATCGCGGTGACGGGGAACGCGGCGTGCGCGCGCCGCAGCGTCTCGGCCGACGTCTCCGAGACGCCGATGCAGCGGACCTTCCCCTCGGCCACCAGCTCGCCCATGCCGCCGACGCTCTCCTCGATCGGCACGTCCGGGTCGACCCGGTGCAGGTAGTACAGGTCCACGTGGTCCGTGCCGAGGTGCCGCAGCGACCGCTCAAGGGCACGCCTGGCGTAGGCGGGGGACCCGTCCGGCCCGACGACCGTGCCGTCGTCCTCGATCCGCAGGCCGAACTTGGTGGCGAGGACGACCTCGTCGCGCCGGCCGCCGAGCGCCTCGCGCAGCAGCTTCTCGTTGGTGAACGGCCCGTACACCTCCGCGGTGTCGAAGAGGGTCACCCCGAGGTCGAGCGCGCGGTGGACCGTCGCGACCGACTCGGTGTCGTCGCGGTCGCCGTAGAACGCGCTCATGCCCATGCAGCCGAGACCGAGCTCAAAGACGCGCAGTCCCTGGGACCCGAGAGCAACCTGTTTCATCTCGCCCTTTCCCCGGCATGGACCTCCCATGCCGCTGCCCCAAGCCTGCGACCTGGTCCGCGCTCCAGGTCAAGTGCGACACTCGGGCCATGGACGACGTACCGCTGCCCCCCGTCCCCGAGGTCGGTCCCGAGGGCGTGCCCATCGGCCGCGCCGCCGACCTGCTCGGCACGACCGTCGACACCATCCGCTACTACGAGCGCGAGGGCCTCACCCTGACCCGGCCGCGCCGCGACCCCGGCGGGCGCAGGCGCTACGGCAGGCGCGACCTCGCCTGGCTCGCCGGCCTCGCCATGCTGCGCGGCACGGGCATGACCATCCAGGAGATCAGGGAGTACGTGGCCGCCTACCGCGCCGACACCGGCGTCGCCGAGCGGCTCGGCCTGCTGGAGGCCCACCGCGACCGCGTCATCGCTCGCCTGGAGGAGACCACGCGCCACCTCGCCGCGCTCGAGCGCAAGATCGACGCCTACCGCGCGGCGTCGGCGTAGCCGCGTACGGGAAGCGCGTGCCGCGGGACGGTCAGCCGCAGAGGCCGGGTCCTGTCGCGCGGCGCGCCAGGAGGTCCGCGATGCGCTCGGGCGCCACCGGGCGCGAGTACAGCCAGCCCTGGCCCGTGTCGCAGCCGATCTGCTGGAGCCGCTCTGCCTGGACGGACGTCTCCACGCACTCCGCGGTCACCGTGAGCCCCAGCTTGTGCGCGAGCTGCACCAGCGCCTCGACGATCATCTCGTCGGCCGGGCTCTGGTGCGCGCCGCCCTCGTCGTAGCGGAAGCCCCGGACGAACGAGCCGTCCAGCTTCAGCACGGACACCGGCAGACGGCTGAGGTAGGCGAGGTTCGAGTAGCCCGTGCCGAAGTCGTCGATGGCGATCCCGACGCCCATCTCGCTCAGTGCCTGGAGCGCCTGGAGCGGCCGGCCGGCCGAACCCATCACGGCGGACTCCGTCAGCTCCAGCTGGAGCAGCTCGGGCCGCAGCCCCGTCTCCGCGAGCACGTCCGCGACCTCGGCCACCAGGTCGGAGTCCCACACCTGGCGCACGGCCACGTTGACGCTGACGAACAGCGGTTCCGCCTCCGGGTGCGCCAGCTGCCAGCTCCGCGCCTGCCGGCACGCCGTGCGCAGGATCCAGCTGCCGAGCTGCACGATCGAGCCGTCCTCCTCGGCCAGACCGATGAACCGATTCGGCGTCAGCGTGCCGAACTGCGGGTGCTGCCAGCGCACCAGCGCCTCCACGCCCTTGACCGCGCTGTCGGCCATGCGCACCAGCGGCTGGTACTCCAGCCGGAACTCACCGCGCCCGACCGCGGGCCGCAGTGAGGACGACAGGGCCTGGCGGGTCATGCGGTGCGCGTTGCGCTCCGGGTCGAACAGCGTCCAGCGCGCCTTGCCGTCCGCCTTCGCCCAGTACAGCGTGGTGTCGGCGGCCTGCATCAGACCGGTCGGCGTGGTGGACTCGCAGGGGCGCTCCACGACGCCGATGGACGCGGACAGCGCGAGCCGCTGCCCCGCGAGGTCGAACGGCAGCTGGAGGCAGTCGAGCACGCTCCCCGCCAGGCAGGTCAGCTGGTCCGTGCCGGTCGAGTCCTCCACGAGGACGGCGAACTCGTCGCCGCCGAGCCGCGCCACCAGATGGCCCCCGCCGGTGCGGTCCGCGTGCTCCGCGCAGTCCACGAGCCGCTGCGCGACGGCGGCGAGCAGCCGGTCGCCCGTGCGGTGGCCGAGGGTGTCGTTGACGGCCTTGAAGCCGTCGAGGTCCAGGTAGAGCAGGCCGATCCGGCCGGTGCCGCGCTCCGCGGGGTCGTCGTAGGCGCCGGGCTCGGCGGGACGGCCCGGCGCGGCCGCCGTGACCGCGCCGGTGCCCCACGCGGCGCCGGCCGCGCGGCGGCCGGGCTGGGGCAGCGCGGTGCCCACGGCGCCGCGCGTCGGCCCCGCCGGCTCCAGAGCCGCCGTCAGCCGCTCGAAGAACAGGGCCCTGTTGGGCAGCCGGGTCACCGGGTCGTGCATCTGGAGGTGGCGCAGCCGCGCCTGGAGCTCGCGCCGGTCGCTGATGTCCGTGACCGCGAGCAGCGCCCCGCCGCCGGTGTCCGGCACCGGATCGACGGTGACCTCGGCCCACACCGCCCGCCCGCCCGGGTGCTTGATGAGGCGGGTGCAGCGCAGCCGGCGCCTGCCGCCGCGCAGCACCTCGCGGTACGCGTGCCAGGTGCGGGCGTCGGACGCCAGGTCGACCAGGTCGGCCGCGGCCTGCCCCGGCAGGCACGCGCCGGTGGCGCCGAGCAGGTCGGCGAGGGCGTCGTTGGCGCTGAGGACCGTGCCTTCGCGGTCGAGCACGGCCATCGCGAGCCGCGCGGCGTTGAAGGCGGCCCGGTAGTCGTCGGGGCCCGCCGATCTGCGGGCACCGCCGGCCGGGTGACGATCCGTGACCATACGGTCCGCGGGGCGCGCGGTGCCGTCCGCCGCGACTGCCGTCGATCGCGGTTCTTCGGAGGTTGCGCTCACGGCTCGCTCCCGCGGTGCAGTCGTGTCGGACAGGGACGGGTCTGGGACGGTCGGGCCGGGAAAGTGAGCCGATCATAGAGCCAGCGCGGGGGCCGTTCCAGCTACCGGGAGGCGGCGGCGGGAACGCAGAGAGACGATCCGGCACGGGGCCGTCCTCCGGATGACCGTTTCTGCATATCTGCGACGCAGGTCACACGTGTCCTGACGGTTTGTGACGTTCCGTGATCGGGTCGGCCGGTCACTGGTCGCGTCCCGGTGGCGCGGCTGCCCCGGCGCGCGCCCCCTCGCGCGCGCGGCCGTGCGAGTGGCGTACGGGTGGCCGCACCCCTCACCCGCCTGGTTCCTCTGAGCGGGCATCTCATAACAAAACATCACAAGGTGGTGACGTCACACGCCTTCCACGGCCGGAGGTCCTTGTGGAGCGTCACCGGGCATCGGAGCCGGGTCCCGCGCGCACGCCGCGGGCCGGCAGGCCGCGCCTGCGCCGCGTGGCCGCCGCCCTCACCTCGCTGATGGCGCTCACCACCACCTCGCTGGTGACCGGGCCCACGGTGGAGGCGTCCGCCTCGGCCGCCGCGTGCGCCCTGCCGCGCACCGCCGCGCACCACAGCCTCGGCCTCGACTCCTGGAACGGCTCCTACGTGCGCCCCGACCACCCCGTCGACGCGGTGATGATCTTCCTTTCGTTCCCCGACGCGGTTCCGCGCACGACCCCGCGCGAGCTGGCCGCCGACCACTTCCCCGCCACGGGCGTGTTCTGGAACCGCTCCTCGTACGGGAAGTTCGTCCTGCGCGACCACCCGATGGGGCGCTGGCTCCAGATGCCGCGCCCGTCCACCGCGTACCGCATGACGCGGGACTGGGCGCCGCGGCGGCGCGACATGTACCTGCGAGACGCGCTGCGCGTGGCCGACCCCGCCGTGGACTTCTCCCGGTACCAGGTCGTCTATCTGGTGGCCGACCCGGACGCGCCCGGCGTCGACTCCGACGCGACCAAGGTGGTCAACTTCAGTCGTCCGATACGGGCGGACGGTACCGACATCGGGCGGATCGTGACCGTGTTCGAACATCATCCGCCGGACCGCAACGTCCTCGCGCACGAGACCGGTCATGTCTTCGATCTGCCCGACCTCTACCACCGCCCCACCGACGGCAAGGGCGACTGGGACACCTACGTCGGGGACTGGGACGTGATGGGCAGCCAGTTCGGCCTCGCGCCCGACCTCTTCGGCTGGATGAAGTGGAAGCTCGGCTGGCTCGACGACCGCCAGGTGCGGTGCGTGCAGAGCGCGGGCGCCACCATGCTCACGCTCGAACCGGTCTCCGCGCCCCGCTCCGTGGCGGGGCGGGCCGGCACCCGGCTCGCCGTGATCAGGACGGGCGAGGACTCCGCGATCGCCGTGGAGGCCCGCGCCGCTGTCGGCGACGACGCCACCACGTGCACCGAGGGCGTGCTGGTCTACCGGGTGCGCGGCGGCACCGAATCGGGCGACGGGCCCGTGAAGGTCTACGACACCCACCCGCACACCTCGGCCTGCGCCGGCTCCTCCGTCTACCCGCCGCTCGCGGACGCGCCCCTCGGTGTCGGCGAGACGTACACGGTGCCGGGGGAGCGGGTCACCGTCGAGGCGGCCGACCGCACCCCGAGCGGCGCGTGGACGGTGAAGATCACCACGGGGGCCGGGGCGTAGGGGCTGGTGAAGGACGCACGCGAGAGGCCCCCACCGCACGGTGGAGGCCTCTCGCTGTCTGTGCGCCGCCAGGGACTCGAACCCCGGACCCGCTGATTAAGAGTCAGCTGCTCTAACCAACTGAGCTAGCGGCGCCTGCTGACGTCGTAGACCTTAGCACCCGGACCGGTGCGAGGAAAAATCGATATCGGACGGCGAAGGGGCAGGTCGGCGCCGTGCCGCGGGGCCCGGCCGCCCGTGTGCGGAGCGGGAGGTCGCGCGGGCGGCCCCCACACAGGCCCACAGCAGCACCTCGGGCCCCGGCAGCCACGGCCCCCGGGTGTCCGGCGCGACCACCCAGCGCGGACCCGGGGCCGGCCCCGGCGCGAGCGGCGGGACGGTCACGGCGTCACCGGCGCCGTGGCACAGCAGCGGCGGCACCCCGCCCGTGCGCTCCGTACCGCCCCACTCCTCCCAGCCGATCAGGGCGGGCAGCCGCTGCGCGGTGCCCGGCGCGGCGAACAGCAGCACCCGGCCCCGGTGCGCGGCCACCGGGCCGGAGCCGGGACCCTCGGACCAGAGCCGGTCGAGCACCCTGCGGGCGAAGACCGCGGGGAGGTTCACGATGTCGAAGACCGCGCCGCAGGGCAGCACCCCGGGCGCCTCGGGGCGGCCGTGCCACAGCGCGAGCGCGGAGCGCGGCGAGGCCGCCGCCGAGGCCAGCCAGGCGGCGCCGTCCTGTGTGACCCGCTCCGTGAGCTGCCGCTCGGCCTCGCCGAGCAGGGACAGGAGGTCGGTGCGGCGGTGGGTGAGGGGCTTCTCGGTGCGCGGCCATGCGGTCATGCACCCAGGTCTACCTGGAGTGACAGGAGAGTGGCCGTGAGTTGCGGAAAACCGGGACAGGTGCGGCGGACGCGGCGTAATCTGCCCACTCGCATATGCCGGATGCGCGTACGGATGCGCGTGCACCGGGGCGCGAGGGGCGCGCGGCGGGGGCTGCGGGGTGCGCGCCGCGGGCGCGCCGTCTCCCGGCGTACGGCCGGGCTCAGTCGGCGTCGGCCGCGGACTCGCCGGTGAGCAGGTCGCGGCCGAACTCCACCATCTTCTTCGCGTAGTCCTCGGTCCAGCCCGCGCGCTCGGCGATGGCCGCGGCGGTCAGCCGGTCGAACCTGCGCGGGTCGGCGAGCTGCGCCGCCGCGACCGCCTGGAACTCCACGGCGCGGTCCGTCGCGGCGCGGAAGGACAGCGTCAGCTCCGTCGACCGGTCGAGCAGCTCGGCCGGGTCGTCCATCGATTCGAGGCCGAAGAAGCGGTCCGGGTCGGCGGCGGCCGCCGCGGGCTCGAAGAGGAGCGGAGCCGGCTTCGTACGGCGCCGGCCGGGGGCGGCATCCGCCATGGTGTGCCCATGCCTTTCGTTGTGCTTCTGTGCCTTCCGCACTTCTGTGCCGTGCGCGCTGCCGTGCCTTTCACGTTTCTGTGCGGGCCCGCCGCAGGTGCCGGGGCGCGCCCGGCCCGCCGGGGCCGCCGTCCATTGTCCCGCGCCGCGCAAGAGGGCGTCAGGGCCGCGCGGACGGCAGGGCGCAGGACCGCGGCGGGGTTCAGGCGCCCTGCTCCAGGTGCGCCGTGTCGTTCCACACCTCGATCGCGGGGGCCCCGTACGCCCAGCCGAGCACGGAGAGGGAGGCGGGCGCGAGCCGGATGCGCGCGGCGAACGCGACCGGCTCGCCGAGCCAGCGCGCGCCGACCGCGCGCAGGATGTGCCCGTGCGCGAAGACCACCGCGTCGCGCTCCTTCGACCTGGCCCACTCCACCACCCGGTCGGCGCGCTCCGCGACCTGGGCGAGGCTCTCGCCGTCCGGCACGCCGTCGCGCCAGATGAACCAGCCGGGGCGCGCCTCGGCGATCTGCGCGGGCGTGCGGCCCTCGTAGGCGCCGTAGTCGAACTCCACCAGCGGGTCCCACCGGGCGGCCCGGTCGCCGAACCCCGCGAGCTCGCAGGTCTCCGAGGCCCGCGCGAGGGGGCTCGTGCGGACCTCGGCGTCCCGCAGCCCTGACCACGGCGCCCGGTGCAGGCGTTCACCGAGCGCCTTCGCGTCCGCGCGCCCCTCGTCGAGCAGCGGGACGTCCGTCCTTCCGGTGTGCTGTCCGGACACCGACCAGGCCGTCCGGCCGTGCCGGACGAGGAACAGGCGCATACGAGGGCTTCTCCCGGAAATCGTGGGCATACGTCCCTCCATCATCGCCCACCCGCCCCACCCGCCACCGCCCACCCGCGATCTCCCGCGGCACCGTCCGCCCGCACCCCCCGTCCGCCGGGGCAACCCGTACGCACCGCCCGGCGTCCTCCGCCACACGGCCCTCTCGCGGGGTCGGCGCGCCACAGGGGGCGCACGGGCGGTACCCGCCCCCGGCCCACGGCGCGCCCACGCGCCCCGTAGGTTGAAGGGCGGTCGAAAAGCAGATGAAAACACCATGGAGACGTCCGTATGTCGTACGCGCTGAGCGGCACCGACCGGCCGGGGGCCCGCCGCCCCGGGCTCCGGTGGTGGATCGAGATCCTGCTGCTCGTCGTGGTGTACGCGGCGTACTCCGCGGGCCGGCTCGTCGTCCGGGGCGACATACCCGGGGCCGTCCACCACGGCCTCGCGATACTCCACATCGAGCAGCACCTGCGGATCGACCCCGAGCGCCTGCTCAACCACGTCTTCACGCGCACCGCCGTGCTCGGCGTCCCCGCCGACTTCGTCTACGCCTCCCTGCACTACGTCGTCACACCGGCCGTCCTGCTCTGGCTCTACCGCCGCAGGCCCGCCCACTACCGCAGGGCCCGCACCTGGCTCATGCTCTCCACGCTGCTCGGCCTGATCGGCTTCACCCTCGTACCGACCGCGCCGCCGCGGCTGCTCGGCACCGGGTACGGCTTCGTCGACACCATGGCCCACTACAGCTCCTACGGCTGGTGGGGCGGCCAGGCCAGCGCGCCCCGCGGCCTGGGCGGCATCACCAACCAGTACGCGGCCATGCCGAGCCTGCACGTCGGCTGGGCGCTGTGGTGCGGCGCCGTCCTGTGGCGGCACGCGAAGACGCCGGCCGTGCGGTGGCTCGGCGCCGCCTACCCCTTCGTCATCACGCTCGTCGTCGTCGGCACCGCCAACCACTACCTGCTCGACGCCGTCGCCGGGGTCTTCGTGATGGCCGTGGGCGCGCTGCTCACCGACCCGCTGCGGGCGGCCTTCGGCCGTCTCACGACCCGCCCCGGGGGCCGGGGCGGCACGACTGTCGGCGGCGGGTGCGAGACTTCGCCGGGTGAGCGATTCCCAGGGCAGCGGACCCGCACCGGCAGTACCTCCGCAGGCGCGCAGCGCGGCGCACGGGCAGACACCGACGGCACTGCGGCACCGGCTCGCTGAGCTGCGCGGCCCCGGCGTGGCCGCGCGCCCGCTCGACGCCCGCGCGCTCGCGGCCCTCGCCGCCAACCCCGGCTGCAGGCGCCGCGCGCTGCTCGACGGCGCGGGCGTGGACAAGGGCGCGGTCGCCGAGGCGCTGGGCTCGCCCGCGCCGTTCGGCCAGTCGCAGTTCGCGTTCGCCCGGGGCAACGCGTTCGAGGCGCGGGTCAAGGCGGACGGCGGGCGCGCGCTGCTCGGGCTCGTACGGGAGCACCGGGGCGCGCCGGGCGGCGCGCCGGGCGGCGCGGCGGCGCGGGTGCCCGACCTGGCGGCCGCGGGGCCAGAGGGCCGGGTCGCGCGCACGGCCCTCGCGCTGCGCGAGGCCACCCGGGCGGCGGCGGACGAGGGCGCCTGGACCCTGCTCGACCATCCGCTGCTCGCGCTCGACGTGGCGGGTTCGCCCGCCTATCTGGAGCCGGACGCCGTCGTGGTGGACCCGGGCGGGCGCTGGACGGTGGTCGAGATCAAGTCGTTCCCGGTGATCGACGGCTCGGCCGACGCGGCGAAGGTCGGCGCGGCAGCCCGCCAGTCCGCGGTCTACGTGCTCGCGCTCGAACGCGTCGCGCTGCGCACTGAGGACGCTCGGACCGGCGACCGCGCGCTGCTCGTGTGCCCGAAGGACTTCTCCAACCTGCCCACCGGGTCCGTCGTGGACGTCCGCAAGCAGCTCGCGGTGACGCGCCGCCAGCTGGACCGGCTCACCCGGATCGAGGAGATCGCCGACGCCCTGCCGGAGGGCGCCTCGTTCGACGTGTCGGGACGCTCGGGCGAGGAGCTGTCCGCCGCGGTCGAGGCGCTGCCTGCCGCGTACGCGCCGGAGTGCCTCGCCGCCTGCGAGCTGGCGTTCCACTGCCGGCAGCGGGCGCGCGGCGCGGGCCTCGTGGAGTCCCTGGGCCGGAGCGTGCGGGGCGACCTCGGCGGCCTCACCACCGCCGCCGCGGTCCTCGCCGCCGCGCGCGGCGAGGCGGGCCACCCCACCAAGTCGGAGGCCAAGCGGTCTTAGGAAGACAACGTGCGATCCCAACTCCT
>NZ_BAABEP010000096.1:0-15692 GCF_039540215.1 Streptomyces tremellae | reverse complement strand
ACCCGGCGCCCGGGGCGCCGCTCCGCAGGGCCGCGCCGGGCAGTCCCGCGGCGGCGAGGTGCGGCCCGGGCAGCGCACGGGCGGCGGCCGGCGAGCGCCGCGGCGCCTTCTTCCGTGGCCCTGACGCGCCGTCGGCGTGCTGGGGGTCGTCGGCCGGCATGGTTGGTGTCCCCTCCCGTCGAGCCCGGCGGGGCACCCGGGCCCGCCGTTCAGGCATGCTCCGCGGCGAGCGAGCGTACGGCCTGCGCGAACGCCTCGCCCCGCTTGTTGTAGTTGGCGAACATGTCCATCGACGCGCACGCCGGCGCCATCAGGACCGTGTCCCCCGGCTGTGCGAGGCGCGTCGCCGCGTGGACCGCCGCCGCCATCGCCCCAGTGTCGGTCCGGTCGAGGTCGACCACCGGGACCTGCGGGGCGTGTCGCGTCAGCGCTTCCCTGATCAGGCCGCGGTCGGCGCCGATCAGGACGGCGCCGCGCAGCCTGCCCGCCGCCCCCGCGACCAGCTCGTCGAAGGTCGCGCCCTTGGCGAGGCCCCCGGCGATCCAGACGATCGGGTCGTAGGAGGCGAGAGAGGCCTCCGTGGCGTGGGTGTTGGTCGCCTTGGAGTCGTCGATGTACGTGACACCCGCGACATCCGCGACGTGCTCCATGCGGTGCGGGTCGGGGCGGAAGGCGCGCAGCCCGTCCCGTACGGCGGCGGCCGGGACGCCGTACGCGCGGGCGAGGGCCGCTGCGGCAAGCGCGTTGGCGATGTTGTGCGGCACGGCCGGGGTCACGTCGGCGACCTCGGCGAGCTCCTGCGCCTGGCGCTGCCGGTCCTCGACGAACGCCCGGTCGACCAGGAGCCCGTCCACGACGCCGAGTTCGGAGGGGCCCGGGGCGCCGAGGGTGAAGCCGATCGCGCGGCAGCCCTCCTCGACGTCGGCGGCGCGCACCAGGTCGGACGTGGCCTTGTCCGCCGCGTTGTAGACGCACGCGACCTGGTTGCCCTCGTAGATCCTGCCCTTGTCGGCGGCGTACGCCTCCATGGAGCCGTGCCAGTCGAGGTGGTCGGGGGCGAGGTTGAGGACCGCGGCGGAGTGGGCGCGCGGGCTCGGCGCCCAGTGCAGCTGGTAGCTGGAGAGCTCGACGGCGAGCACGTCGTACGTCTCGTCGCCGGTGACGGCGTCGAGCAGCGAGACGCCGATGTTGCCGACCGCGGCCGTGCGCAGGCCCGCCGCGGCGAGGATCGCGGCGAGCATCCGCACGGTGGTGGTCTTGCCGTTGGTGCCGGTGACGGCCAGCCAGGGGGCGGCGCCCTCGCCGCGCAGCCGCCAGGCGAGCTCGACGTCGCCCCAGATCTCCACGCCCGCCGCGGCGGCGGCCGCGAACAGCGGCTTGTCGGGGCGCCAGCCGGGCGCGGTGACAACCAGTCCCGTGCCCGGGGGCAGCGTGTCGCCGTCGCCGAGCCTGACGGTGACGCCGAGGCCGGCCAGCTCGCGCGCCTGGGCGCGCGAGCGGTCGTCGTCACCGTCGTTGACGACGGTGACCTCGGCGCCGAGGCCGCGCAGGACCCGCGCCGCCGGGACTCCTGAGACCCCGAGTCCCGCGACGGTCACGCGCCTGCCGTGCCAGCCGCCCGTGCTCACTTCTGGGCCGCCCATCCCGCGTAGAAGAGGCCGAGGCCGACGATCACGCACATGCCCTGGATGATCCAGAACCTGACCACCACAAGGACCTCGGACCACCCCTTGAGCTCGAAGTGGTGCTGGAGCGGGGCCATCCTGAAGACCCGCCTACCGGTCATCCGGAAGGAGCCGACCTGGATCACCACGGACATGGTGATCAGGACGAACAGGCCGCCGAGCACGGCCATCAGGAACTCGGTGCGCGAGGTGATGGCGAGGCCTGCGAACGCGCCGCCGAGCGCCAGCGAACCGGTGTCGCCCATGAAGATCTTCGCCGGGGACGTGTTCCACCACAGGAAGCCGAAGCAGGCGCCCATCAGGGCGGACGCCACGACGGCGAGGTCGAGCGGGTCCCGCACCTCGAAGCAGGCGTTGGGGTTGGTCAGGGTGCCCGCGTTGGCGCAGGACTCCTGGAACTGCCACAGGCCGATGAAGGTGTACGCGCCGAACACCATCACCGAGGCGCCGGTGGCGAGGCCGTCGAGGCCGTCCGTCAGGTTCACGCCGTTCGACATGGCGAGGATCATGAACAGCGCCCAGACGACGAACACGACGGGCCCGATGGACCAGCCGAAGTCCGTGACGAACGACAGCTTGGTCGAGGCGGGGGTGATCCCGCGGGTGTTCGGGTCCTGGAGCGCGAGCACCGCGAAGGCGATGCCCACGATCAGCTGCCCGGCCATCTTCGCCTTGGCCCGCAGGCCGAGCGACCGCTGTTTGACGATCTTGATGTAGTCGTCGAGGAACCCGACGAGGCCCATCCCGGTCATCAGGAACAGCACGAGGATCCCGGAGAAGTGGAAGTCCTCGCCCGTGACCACCTTCGCCAGGACGTACGCGATGAGCGTCGCCAGGATGAAGGCGATACCGCCCATGGTGGGCGTGCCCTTCTTGCTGCCGTGGGTGCGCGGACCGTCGTCCCTGATGAACTGTCCGTACCCCTTGCGGGCCAGCAGCTTGATGAGCAGCGGGGTGCCGATCAGGGTCAGGAAGAGCCCGATGGCCCCCGCGAAGAGGATCTGCCTCATCGGCCGGCGACCTCGCCCTCGGCCGCGCCGTCGAGCAGGGCGAGGGCCACCCTCTCAAGCGCTGCCGACCTGGATGCCTTCACCAGCACGACGTCTCCCGGACGCAGTTCCCTGCGCAACAGGTCGATCGCCGCCCGTGCGTCGGACACGTGCACCGACTCCTCACCCCACGAACCCTCGTTGTAAGCGCCCAGTCGCAGCCAGGACGCTTCCCTGCCCCCGACCGCCACGAGCTTGTTGACGTTGAGCCGGACGGCGAGCCGTCCGATCGCGTCGTGCTCGGCGAGTTCGTCGTCCCCGAGCTCGGCCATCGGGCCGAGCACCGCCCAGGTGCGCCCCCCTCCGGCACGTGCGGCGCCACCCATGGCGACCAGCGCGCGGAGCGCGGCTCGCATGGATTCGGGGTTCGCGTTGTAGGCGTCGTTGACGATCGTCACACCGTCCGAGCGCTCGGTGACCTCCATACGCCAGCGGGAGAGGGACCCTGCCGACAAGAGCGCCTCGGCGATCTCGTCGACGGAAAGGCCCAACTCGTGGGCTACGGCGGCCGCGGCGAGCGCGTTCGACACGTGGTGCTCACCGTACAGCCGCAGCGTCACGTCCCTGCACCCGGAGGGTGTCCGGAGCAGGAATGCGGCCTGTCCCGTGTCCGTGAGGCGTACGTTCTCCGCCCGTACGTCTGCCTTGTCCGACTCCCCGAAGTACACGACTCGGGCCGTGGTACGGGAGGCCATCTCGCGTACGAGGGCGTCGTCGGCGTTGAGCACGGCGATGCCGCCGTCCTCGGCCGACGGCAGCGACTCGACCATCTCGCCCTTGGCGACGGCGATGTTCTCGCGGCTGCCGAACTCCCCGAGGTGGGCGGTGCCCACGTTCAGGACGACGCCCACGCGGGGCGGCACAAGACCGGTCAGGTAGCGGATGTCGCCGATGTAGCGCGCGCCCATCTCCAGGACGAGGTAGCGGGTGTCCGCCACCGCGCGCAGGGCGGTGATCGGCAGGCCGATCTCGTTGTTGAGGTTGCCCTCGGGCCAGATGGTGGGCGCCTTGCTGCGCAGCAGCTGGGCGATGAGGTCCTTGGTGCTCGTCTTGCCCGCCGAGCCGGTGAGCGCGACCACGGAGGCGCCGAGGCGCTCCACGACGGCCTTGGCGAGCGCGCCGAGCGCCTCGACCACGTTGCCGACGACGATCGCGGGCACGCCGACGGGGCGGGTGGCCAGCACGGCGACCGCGCCGGCCTCGATCGCCTGCGCGGCGTAGTCGTGGCCGTCGACGCGTTCGCCCGCGAAGGCCGCGAAGAGGCCGCCGGGCTCCACCGCGCGGGAGTCGTAGACGACGGGCCCGGTGACCTGGACGTCCTTGGCACCCGGTGCCGGTATGTCGCACGCCTGCCCGCCGACGATTTCGGCGACCTCGGCGAGGGAGAGGGTGATCACTTGGTCATCCCTGACTGTTGTTCCTGGGGCGGCTGTTCTCGTGACGGGGCTCGTCGTGGAGCGAGCGTGCGATGGCGTCGCGCAGGACCTCCCGGTCGTCGAAGGGGCGTACCACGCCCGCGATGTCCTGGCCCTGCTCGTGGCCCTTGCCCGCGACGAGGACGGTGTCCCCTGGCAGGGCGCGGGCGACGGCGGTGGCGATGGCGGAGGCGCGGTCGGCGTCGAGCAGGACGGCGCCCCGCTCGTGCACGGGCACCTCGGCCGCGCCGGCGACCATCGCGGCGAGGATCGCGAGCGGGTCCTCGGAGCGCGGGTTGTCCGAGGTGAGGACGGCGGTGTCGGCGAGGCGCGCGGCCGCAGCGCCCATCGGCCCGCGCTTGGTGGTGTCGCGGTCGCCGCCGCAGCCGAGCACGATGTGCACCTGGCCCTTGGTGACCTTGCGCAGGGAGCGCAGGACGGACTCGACGGCGTCGGTCTTGTGCGCGTAGTCGACGACGGCGAGGTACGGCTGTCCGGCGTCGACGCGCTCGAGGCGGCCGGGGACTCCGGGCACCGCGCCGACGCCGTCGGCGGCCGTCTGCGGGTCGATGCCTGCGACGGCGAGCGCGACGACCGCGGCGAGGGTGTTGGCGACGTTGAACGGCCCCGGCAGCGGCGCCTCCGCGTGCACCCGCACGCCGTCGGGGCCCACGACGGTGAAGCTGGAGCGGTGCGAGCCGACCTCGACGTCCTCGGCGCGCCAGTCGGCGTCGGGGTGGCCCTCGGCGGAGAACGTGGTGATCGGCACGGACGCCTCGGTGACGAGCCTGCGGCCGTACTCGTCGTCGTAGTTGACGACGCCCCTGCGGCTGCGCCGCGGGGTGAACAGGCTCGCCTTGGCCTGGAAGTAGTCCTCCATGCCGTGGTGGAACTCCATGTGCTCAGGGCTGAGGTTGTTGAAGACGGCGACGTCGAAGACGCAGCCGTCGACCCGGCCGAGCACCAGGGCGTGGCTGGAGACCTCCATGGCGACCGAGGTGGTGCCGTGCTCGCGCATGACCGCGAAGAGGGCCTGGAGGTCGGTGGCCTCGGGGGTGGTGCGCTCGGACTTGATGCGCTCGTTGCCCACGCGCATCTCGACCGTGCCGATCAGGCCCGTGCTGTGGCCCGCGCCGCGCAGCCCGCCCTCGACGAGGTAGGCGGTGGTGGTCTTGCCCGAGGTGCCGGTGATGCCGATCTGGAGGAGGTCGGCGCCGGGGTGGCCGTAGATCGTGGCGGCCAGTTCGCCCATCCGGGCGCGCGGGTCGGGCACGACGAGCACGGGCAGCCCGGTGGCCTCTGCGCGCTCCCGGCCGCCGGGGTCGGTGAGGACGGCGGCGGCGCCGAGCTCCGCGGCCTGCGCGGCGTAGTCGGCGCCGTGGGCGCGCGCGCCCGGCAGGGCCGCGTACACGTCGCCGGGGCGCACGGCCCGCGAGTCGTGGGTGATGCCGGTGACCGTGGCGTCCGCGGCCGGCGCGCCGGCTTCGAGCAGGGCGGCGAGGTCGGCGAGCGGGGTGGGGTCCACCCGTTCCGGCCGCGGGGTCCCCGGCCTGTTCTCGGGGGCGGGCGCGGTGTCGGTCGGGGTCTGATCAGCGTGTGGCACGGCGGTGAGCGTACCCGCACGCGCGGGGCTCCGGCCAAGCGAGGCGGGGGCGGCCCCCGCGGTGGCGGGGCGGTCGCCCGGTGGTGTGGTGTCGATCGTCACTGGCGGTTCCTGGTGCCTTGAGGGGTCAGTCGCCGGATCCCGGGTCGAACGTGACCGGCAGCCGCGCCGGGGCGCTCCCGGTCGGCGGGACCTGCAGCGTCTTGAGGGAGAACTCCATGACCTTCTTGAAGATGGGACCGCAGATCGAGCCGCCGAAGTAGGAGCCCCTGGTCGGGTTCTGGATGGCGCAGTAGACGGTGATCTGCGGCTTGTCGACGGGCGCGAAGCCGGCGAAGGAGGCGGTGTAGCCACGGTAGCGGCCGGTCTTGGGGTCCACCCTGTTGGCGGTACCCGTCTTGCCCGCCACCCGGTAGCCGGGGATCTTCGCCGAGGTGCCCGTGCCCTCCACGTCGCCGACCACGGATTCGAGCATGGTGCCGACGGTGCGGGCGGTCGCCGGGCTGACGACGCGGGTCTTGCGGGGCGCGGGGCCCGGCGTGAAGCGGCCGTCGGGGCCCCTGGTCCCCTTGACGAGCGTCGGCTGCACCCGTACCCCGCCGTTGGCGATGGTGGAGTACACGGACGCCGCCTGGAGGGCGTTGATGGACAGGCCCTGGCCGAAGGGGATGGTGTACTGCTGCGAGGTCGACCAGTCCCCCGGCTTGGCCAGCAGCCCCTGGGTCTCGCCGGGGAAGGCGAGGCCCGTGGGCTGTCCGATGCCGAACTTCCTGAGGTACGAGTAGAGCACCTTGTTGGCCTGGGCCTGGGTGCCGCCGAGGTGGCCCGCGGCCTCGATGGTGCCGATGTTGCTCGACTTGGCGAGGACGCCGTTGAGCGTGAGGTACTCGGTCGGGTGGTCGATGTCGTCGTGGAAGAGGCGGTCGCCGCGGTGCAGCCGGTTCGGCACGACCACATGGGTGAGCGGGGTGGCCGCCTTCTGCTGGAGCACCGCGGACATCGTCATGATCTTCGCGACGGAGCCGGGCTCGTAGGCGTCCTGGAGGGCGGCGTTGCCGAGGTTGTCGGCGCCGGCCTTGGAGAGGTCGTTGGGGTCGAAGCCGGGCGCGTCGGCCATGGCGAGGACCTCGCCGGTGCGGGCGTTCTGCACGACGACGTAGCCGCGGTCGGCCTTCGACTTCTCGACCTGGTCGGAGATGGCCCGCTGGGCCTCCCACTGGATGTCCCGGTCGATCGTCAGCTGGACGTCCGTGCCGGGCACGGCCGGCTTCTCGCTCGAACTCCCGGTGGGCACGCGGCGCCCGCCCGACTGGGTGTACGAGACCTCGCCGTCGCGGCCCGCGAGCTGCTTGTCGAGCATCGACTCGATGCCGCCCGCGCCGTGGCCCGCGCCGTTGACGAAGCCCAGTATCCCGGCGGCGAGGTCGCCGTTGGGGTACACGCGCTTGGTCGACTCCTCGTCGAAGACCCCGGCGAGCGGGTTGGTGCCGGGGCCGCCGGCCGCCGCGTCCTTGCTCGCCTTGGTGGCGAGGACGTTCTTGAGGTCCTTGATCTGGTTCCAGACCTGCGGGGTCTGCCGTGCGGCGAGGACCGTGTAGCGGGAGTTCGGGGTCTTCAGCTTCTGGACCAGGGCCGCCTGGTCGACGCCGAGGATCGGGGCGAGCAGTGCCGCCGCGCGCTCGGGCGTGTCGGGCGCCTTGCTGAAGGCGGGCGCGAACATCGAGGGGTCGGCGGTGATGTCGTACGCGTCGTCGCTGGCGGCGAGCGGCACACCGGACCGGTCGGTGATCTCGCCGCGCTCCGCGGCCACGGTGCTCTTGAGGACGCGGTTCTGGTCGGCCCGCGTGGTGTACGCGCTCGCGTCGACCGCCTGCACCTGGAGGAGCCGCACGGCGAACACCAGCACGACGAGCGTGAGGCCGAGCGCGACGAAGCGCAGCCGCGGCTTCGGGCTGCCGAGCTTCAGCCGCCTCGGCCCCCGCGGCGGCCTTGGCCGGTAGGTGCGGCGGCGGGCGGGCGCGGCACCGCGGGCCCGGCCCGGCCGGCCGCCGCCCGCGGGCCTGGCGGGTCCTGGGACCCTGCGGCGCGGGGGTTCCTTGGAGGGCACGTGGTCACCTGCCGGGGGTGGTCGTGGGGACGGGCGGCGCGCCGGTGAGTGCGAGCGGCACGGCCCCGTCCCGCGGGGTGGCGGCGGGGGAAGCGCCCGGGGCGGGCGTGCCGGCGGCGCCGGGTGTGGCGGCTGTGCCGGGCGTGGCCTGCGGGGCGGGGCTGCCGGACACCGTGCTGCCTGGCGCCGTGCTGCCGGAAGGGGCGGGGCTGCCGGACACCGTGCTGCCCGAGGGCGCCGGGGTGTCCGACGGCGTCGCGCTCGGTGCCGGGCGCGAGGGGCGCGGGAGGGGCAGCGCGTGGGCGCGGGTGGGGCTGCCGAGCACGGTGCCGTCCGGCTGGAGGAAGGCGGGGTTGCCGCCCGGCACCATGCCGAGCATCCGGGCCCGCTGGGCGAGCGCGCCCGGCGCCGAGCTGTCGTCCACGTCGCGCTGGAGCGCCTGCTCCTCGTCCGTCAGGTCCTGGGTCTGCTTCTTGAGCTTGCTGAGCTTGAACGACCCCTCGTTGAGTGAGGAGTTCAGCATGAGCAGCGTGATCAGGCCGCCCGCGAGGAGCAGCACCACGAGCAGCACGAAGGGGGTGCGGGCGGCCGAGCCCGAGCCCGAGGGCAGCAGCCCGGCGAGCCGGGCCGCCCGGCCGCGCAGCTGCCCGGGGGCGGGGCTCACAGCACGTCCTCGCGGATGCGCCGGGCGCCCCGCAGCCTGGCCGACGCGGCCCTGCTGTTCTCCGCGACCTCGTCCTCGCCCGGCAGCTCGGCGCCGCGGGTGAGGAGTTCGAGCCGCGGCTGGTACTGCTCGGGCACGACCGGCAGGCCGGGGGGCGCGGTGCTGGTGGCACCCGCGGTCAGGGCCTGCTTGACGATGCGGTCCTCCAGCGAGTGGTACGAGAGGACGGCGATGCGGCCGCCGACCGCGAGCGCGGAGACGGCCGCGGGCACGGCGCGCTCCAGGACCGCGAGTTCGCCGTTGACCTCGATGCGCAGCGCCTGGAAGGTCCGCTTGGCGGGGTTGCCGCCGGTGCGCTTGGCTGCCTGCGGCAGCGCGTCCCTGATCAGCTCCACGAGCCGGCCGCTGCGGTCGAAGGGCTCCCTGGCCCGCTCCCGTACGACGGCCTCGACGATCCGCTTGGCCTGCTTCTCCTCGCCGTAGGTGCGCAGGATGCGCACCAGTTCGCCCGGCGGGTAGGTGTTGAGGACCTCGGCGGCGCCGGCGCCCGCGCTCTGGTCCATCCGCATGTCGAGGGGCGCGTCCTGGGCGTAGGCGAAGCCGCGGTCCGCCTCGTCGAGCTGCATGGAGGAGACGCCGAGGTCGAAAAGGACGCCCTGGACGCGGGGGACGCCGAGCCGGTCGAGCACCTCGGGCAGCTCGTCGTAGACGGCGTGCACGAGGGTGGCGCGGTCGCCGTAGGGGGCGAGCCGCTCGCCCGCCAGCCGCAGCGCCTCCTTGTCGCGGTCGAGGGCGATCAGGCGGGCCGCCGGGAAGGCGGCGAGCAGCGCCTCGCTGTGCCCGCCGAGGCCGAGCGTGCAGTCCACGACGACGGCACCGGGATCGGCGAGGGCGGGGGCCAGCAGATCAAGGCACCTCTGGAGCATCACGGGTACGTGCCGCTCGCTGCGCTCGCTCATGCGCCCTCTCTGGATCCGGCGCGCCGTACGCGGGGGCCGGGTCCCCGCCCGCTCGGAAGGGGAAGCGGTCCGCCGCCGCGAGGGGCGCCGTCGGACCGTCGAGCGGGAGGAGGCCGAGCCGCACGTCCGCCGCGCACGCGGGGAGTTCCGGGAAATGTGCGGTGGGAAACCGCGAACTTCGCGTCACTTTAGTCCACAGTCCCTTGCGGTCAATCAACCGCCCAGCGCGTCGCCCGGCTCGCGCGGACCGCCGCGGCGCGGCTCCGCCGGGGCGGCCGCGGGGGCGGCGGGGTTCCGGCCACAACGATGGCGCCGGTTGTTTGTCACGGCCCCACAGGGGGCCCCTGGCCCCCTGTCCCTTTACCTTCATAGGTATGACGACCTCGACTCATCCCTCCGCAGAGCCCCCGCCGGGCGCGCGCGGCGGCGGCACGGTCACCGACCGGCTCATAGACGCCAACGGCCGCTACGCGGAGAAGTTCAAGGACCCGGGCATGGACGCCCGCCCCGTGCTCCGGGTGGCCGTGGTGGCCTGCATGGACGCGAGGATCGACCTGCACGCGGCACTCGGCCTCGAACTCGGCGACTGCCACACCATCCGCAACGCGGGCGGTGTCGTCACCGATGACGTGATCCGTTCGCTCACCATCAGCCAGCGCGCCCTCGGCACCACCAGCATCGTGCTGATCCACCACACCGGCTGCGGCATGCAGACCATCACCGAGGGCTTCCGGCACGACCTGGAGCTGGAGGTCGGCCAGCGCCCGCCGTGGGCGGTGGAGGCGTTCCAGGACGTCGAGCAGGACGTGCGCCAGTCCATCCGCAGGGTGCGCACCTCGCCGTTCCTGCTGCACAGCGACGACGTGCGGGGCTTCGTCTTCGACGTGACGACGGGCCGCCTCACGGAGGTCACGGCGGACTGACCGGCCGCGGACGCCCGCACTCCGCGCACCCCGCAGCCCCGCCCGGCACCCGGCGCGCGCCCCGGAACGGCACGTGTGCCGACGCCTGCCGGCCACGCTTGTCTCCGGACAAGTGACACGAAGCGGTAACGGCAACAAGAATGCTCCAGGGAGACTGAACCGGAACCTTCCGGAGGCAGTGTCCGTATGTCGGGGTGGGCCGGTGGACACGTCGTGCGCCGGCCCTACGGGCATGAGGGGTACCCCAGCTCCGCCCGGGAGCGACGGGGCAAGGCCGAGGAGGGCCGGGTGACGACCTATGACGACCGAGCGGATCCCACGGACCTGACCGCCACCGCAGAGCGGGTGCGCGCGTCGGTCGAAGGGGTGATCGAAGGCAAACCGGAGGTCGTACGGCTGTCGCTGACCGTGCTGCTCGCCGAGGGGCACCTGCTGATCGAGGACGTGCCCGGTGTCGGCAAGACGATGCTGGCGAAGGCGCTGGCCCGGTCCGTCGACTGCTCCGTGCGGCGTATCCAGTTCACCCCCGACCTGCTGCCCTCGGACATCACGGGTGTGTCGATCTTCGACCAGCAGCGCAGGGACTTCGAGTTCAAGCCCGGCGCGATCTTCGCGCAGATCGTGATCGGCGACGAGATCAACCGCGCCTCGCCCAAGACGCAGTCGGCGCTGCTGGAGTCGATGGAGGAGCGCCAGGTCACCGTCGACGGGACGACGTACGAGCTGCCGAGCCCTTTCATGGTGGTGGCGACGCAGAACCCGGTGGAGATGGAGGGCACGTACCCGCTGCCCGAGGCGCAGCGCGACCGGTTCATGGCCCGCGTGTCCATCGGCTATCCGAGCCCCGACGCGGAGCTGCGGATGCTGGACGTGCACGGGGGTCCCTCCCCGCTCGACGACCTCCAGCCCGCGGCGCACGCGCACGACATCGTCAAGCTGATCGACGCGGTCCGCGCCGTGCACGTGGCCGAGGCCGTGCAGCGCTACGTGGTCGAACTGGTCGCGGCGACCCGCACCCACCAGGACCTCAGACTCGGCGCCTCGCCGCGCGCGACGCTGCACCTGCTGCGCGCGGCGAAGGCGTCCGCGGCCCTGGCGGGGCGCGAGTACGCGCTCCCCGACGACGTGCAGGCCCTCGCGGTCCCGGTGCTCGCGCACCGGCTGCTGCCGACGGCCCAGGCGCAGCTGGCGCGCAGGACGGCCGAGCAGGTGGTGCTGGAGATCCTCCAGCACACGCCCGTGCCGACCGCGGACGGCGGCAGGGCGCAGGGCGGCGCCCCCTTCGGCCGGCGGCCCGGGCCCCGGCGGTCGTGATGCCGTCGGGCGGGCGTACGGGGACGGCGGACCCCGCGGCGTACGGCGCGGCGTCCGGTGAGCGCGGCGGCGAAGGGCGCGGGGACGGCGGGGTGCGGGCCGCGCTGTCCGGCCTGACGACCCGCGGCAGGGCGTTCCTCGCCGCCGGGGTCGCGGCGACCGCCTGCGCGTACGTGCTCGGCCAGCCGGACCTGCTCAGGGTGGGGCTGCTGCTGATGGCGCTGCCGCTGGTGTGCGTGGCCGTGCTCTACCGCACCCGCTACCAGGTCGCGGGCACCAGGCGGCTGTCGCCCGCGCGGGTGCCGGCCGGCGCGGAGGCCAGGGTGCACCTGCGCGTGGACAACGTGTCGCGGCTGCCCACCGGGCTGCTGATGCTCCAGGACCGGGTGCCGTACGTGCTGGGGCCGCGCCCCCGCTTCGTGCTCGACCGGGTGGAGTCGGGCGGCCGCCGCGATGTGTCGTACCGCGTACGCTCCGACCTGCGGGGCCGCTATCCGCTCGGCCCGCTCCAGCTGCGGCTGACCGACCCGTTCGGGATGTGCGAGCTGACGCGGTCCTTCAGCGCCTTCGACACGCTGACGGTCGTCCCCCGCACCGAGCCGCTGCCGCCGGTGCGGCCGGCCGGCGAGTCCGCGGGCTTCGGCGACGGCAGGCAGCGCTCGCTCGCGCTCGCGGGCGAGGACGACATGATCCCCCGCGGCTACCGGTACGGAGACGACCTGCGCCGGGTCCACTGGCGCTCCACGGCGCGCCACGGGGAGCTGATGGTGCGCCGCGAGGAGCAGCCGCGGCGCGCGCGGTGCACCGTGCTGCTCGACACCCGGGCTGGCGCCTACGCGGGAGCCGGCCCCGACTCCGCCTTCGAGTGGGCCGTCTCCGGCGCGGCCTCCGTCCTGGCGCACATGCTGGAGCGCGGCTTCACGGTGCGGCTGCTGACCGACACGGGCGCCTCGGTGCCCGGCGACGGCGGCGACGGGTTCTCCGGAGCGGCCCAGGAGTCCGCGGACTCGGTGGGGCTGCTGATGGACATGCTCGCGGTCGTCGGCCACTCGCGGGACACGGACCTCTCCCCCGCCTACGACGCGTTGCGGGGCGGCTTCGAGGGGCTGCTCGTGGCGTTCCTCGGCGACCTCGACGAGGAGCAGGCGTCCGTGGCTGCGAGGATGCGGGCCCGCGGCGGCACGGCCGTGGCCTTCCTGCTGGACAGCGGCGAGTGGACGCCGGGCCCCGGCAGCCCCGGTGGCACGGCCGCGCCCACGCGGGACGCCGGGTGGCGGGCGCGGCAGCTGCGGGAGGCGGGCTGGTCCGTGGTGCGGGTGGCGCCCGGCCAGGCGCTGCCCGGGCTGTGGCGGCAGGCCGGCGAGGCGCACACCGGTCCTTACGCTCCCGGCGGCGGTGCCTCTGGTCCTTACGGCCCAGAAGGCGGCGTTCCCGGTCCTCACGGCCCCGCCGGCGGCGGGCCGGACGGCGAACGGGCCGCGACGGGCGGCCCCACGGGACTTTCCGGGGGGCGGTCGTGAGCGGCCGGGGGAGACTGACGCTGTGTGCGCTGGTCGCGACGCTGCTGACGGCGTGCGCGCTGCTGCCGCTGGTCTCCTCGTCCGGCTGGCTGGTCGAGGCAGCGGCGATGGCGGCGGCCGTCAGCGGGGCGGGCGCGCTGATGCGCCGGGTGCCGCTGCCGCGGAGCCTCACCGTGCTGCTCCAGGCCGTGCTCGCGCTGCTGATGCTGACGGTGGCCTTCGCGCGGGACGCGGCACCGCTCGGCCTGGTGCCCGCGCCCGCGGTCTTCGAGCGGTTCGGGCGGCTGCTGTCGTCGGGCGGCGAGGACGTGACGCGGTACTCGATACCGGCGCCCCCCACCGAGGGCATCACGCTGATGCTGGTCGGCGGGGTCGTGGTGATCGGCCTCGCCGTCGACGCGGTCGCGGTCACCCTGCGCAGCGCGGCCCCCGCCGGCCTGCCGCTGCTCGCGCTGTACTCGGTGGCCGCCGGCATCTCGGGCGGCACAGGCTCCACGTCCAGCTGGCTGTGGTTCCTGCTCGCAGCCGCCGGCTACCTGCTGTTGCTGCTCGCGGAGGGCGGCGAACGGCTCGCCCAGTGGGGCCGGGTCTTCGGCGGCCCGCCGAGGGCCGGGCGGCCGCCGGGCTCCGGACCCGCGAGGGCCTCGGCGCCCGCGCGCACCGGCCGCAGGATCGGCGTGGTGGTGCTCGGTGTCGCGCTGGTCGTGCCGCTGGCGCTGCCGCAGCTCACCGGCGGCCTCCTGGCCGACATCGGCGGCGACGGGTCGGGGCTCGGCGGAGGCACCATCTCCGCGGTCAACCCGCTGGTCTCCCTCCAGGACGACCTCAACCAGGACGACGACCGCGAGGCGCTGCGCTACCGCACCAACGCACCTGACGGGCAGGGCATGTACCTGCGGATCATGGCGCTCGACCAGTTCGACGGCGCCACCTGGCGCTTCTCGCAGCGCAGGGTCCAGGACGTGCCGGCGGCCCTGCCCGCCCCGCAGGGCCTCTCGTCCGACGTGTCCACGACGCGGATCAGCACGAGCATCACGGCCGCGCCCTGGTACCGGCAGAACTACCTGCCGATGCCGTACCCGGCGACCGCCGTGAAGGCCGGCGGCCGCTGGCGCTACGAGCCCGAGGGCAGGACCCTCGTCGGCGACCGCGGCCAGTCCACCCAGGACGCCCGCTACACGGTGGACAGCCTTGAGGTGAACCCGACCAGGCGGCAGCTCGCCGCGGCGGGCGCTCCCCCGGCGTCACTCGAACGCCAGTACACGGAGGTGCCGTCCAGCCTGCCCCCCGTGGTGAAGGCGACCGCGCGGCGGATCACCGCCGGTTCGGCCAACGCCTACGAGCGCGCCGTCGCGCTCCAGGACTGGTTTGCGACAGACGGCGGCTTCACGTACGACACGCACGTGAACTCCGGTACGGGACCCGACGCGATCACCCGCTTCCTCAAGGACAAGCGGGGTTTCTGCGTCCACTTCTCCTTCACGATGGCCGCGATGGCCCGCACGCTGGGCATCCCGGCACGGGTCGCCGTCGGCTTCGCGCCGGGCACCCCCGAGGGTGACGGCACCGTGGACGTGGGGCTCCGGGACGCGCACGCCTGGCCCGAGCTGTACTTCCAGGGGGTGGGGTGGACCAGGTTCGAGCCCACGCCGAGCCGGGGCAGCCTGCCCGACTACACGCTCCCCGCCTCGCCCTCCGACCCGGACTCGGACGCTTCGACGCGGCCCGCGGCGCCCGACTCGGCGACGCCGTCCGCCGCCCCCTCCACGTCGAGCAGCTGCGCCGCGCAGGACCAGCGCCTCGGCGCCTGCGACCAGGCCGCAGCCCCGGCGCCGCAACCGCCCGCCGGGCCGGGTGCGCGCACCGGCGGGTGGGCGCTGCTCGGCGGCGGGATCGCGCTCGCGGTGCTGCTCCTGGTGCTGCCGCTGCTGTACCGGCTGCGGGTCAGGGCCCGCAGGCTCGGCGCGGGCTCCCACCTCGGCGGGGACCCGGCGGCGCCGGTGCTCGCGGCCTGGCGTGAGCTGCTCGACTCCGCGTGGGACCTCGGCATCGTGCCGGACGAGGCGCACACCCCGCGGCGCGCCGCGGAGCGGATCGTGCGGCTCGGCCCGCTCGGCGGGCGGGCCGAGGAGGCCGTGCACCGGCTCGCGGGCGCCGTGGAGCAGGTGCTGTACGCGCCCGACCCGGCGCCGCGCGCGGGTCTCGCGCAGGACGTGCGCCTGGCGGTGGCCGCGCTGCGGGGCTCCGCAGGCCGTGCGGCCCGGCTGCGGGCACTGCTGCTGCCCCGTTCGTCCGTCCGGGTCGTCTGGGCGCTCGCGGACCGCCGCGACGCCCTCGCGGACCGCTGGACCCCCGGCCGTCTGCTCCCCGCGTCCCGGCGCCGGCCGTAGCGCGCGGCGCGGGGCCTGCCGCCCGTCCGTCGCGGCGGGAGGCCCCACGCTGACCGCACCGCC
>NZ_BAABEP010000095.1:0-15874 GCF_039540215.1 Streptomyces tremellae | reverse complement strand
AGTCCTCCTGACCCCAGCGCGGGATGTCCGCGGGGGACCACTCGCCGCCGAGCGCGCGCCCCGCCCGCGCCCCGTACAGCCCGCCGCCCGTACAGCCGCGCCGGGCGCGGACCGCCGCCGCGCCCCCCGTACCGGTTTCCGCCCATACGGGGCACCGCAGTCCCGCCTTCCTGTGAGCCGGGCGAGCAGCGGGCAACTCACAGGTGGCGAACCGGTGAAAAGCGGTCAGGGGACGCTGTTCCCCCGCCAGGTGGTGTCGTAGGGTCACCTGGGTCGGGGCGCGGGAGCGCGAAGTGTCGTTCTGGGGGAGGTCATTCGTCATGGCAGCGCTATTCGGTCGCAGGCTGCGCAGAGGCGCGACCAGCACGGCGGTCGCCGCGGTCGCCATCGCCGCACTCTCCGCCTCCCAGGCCCCCGGCCTCACCTCGCCGCTCACCGGCGCCGGCGGCGGACAGCGCAGCGCGGGGGACGCGCAGGACCCGCCCCCGGACACCGCGACGGGCAACTCGCCCTACTACACGGACCTTCCGCCGCTCGCGTCGCCGACGCCCGCCACCGGCGCCACCCCGGAGCCCGGCGGCACGGCCGCGGGCGGCCCCCAGGAGTCGGGCATCCCCGCCACCGTCCTCGCCGCGTACCAGCAGGCCGAGCAGGCGCTGAAGGAGTCCAACCCGCAGTGCCGCCTGCCGTGGCAGCTGCTCGCCGCGATCGGCAAGGTCGAGTCCGGCCAGGCGCGCGGCGGCGAGGTCGACGCCCACGGCACCACCCTCAGCCCGATACTGGGCCCCGTCCTCGACGGGAACGGCTTCGCGAACATCACGGACACCGACCACGGCGTCTACGACCAGGACGCGGTGCACGACCGGGCCGTGGGCCCCATGCAGTTCATCCCGTCGACCTGGCAGACCTGGGGCCGCGACGGCAACCACGACGGCGTCGAGGACCCCAACAACATCTTCGACGCCGCGCTCGCCGCGGGCGCCAAACTCTGCGCCGACCACCACGACATGACGGTCCAGGCCGACATGAACGCCGCGATCCTCGGCTACAACCAGTCGCAGCAGTACCTCGACACCGTCCTGTCCTGGTACGAGTACTACCTCAAGGGCACCCACGAGATCCCGGACGGCGCGGGCTCCGTGCCCCCGACGGAGCCCTTCGACCCGCTGCCCTCGCCCGACCCGTCGAGCAGCGCCCCGTCGATCCCGTCCGGCACGCCGTCCGCGTCGAAGCCCGGCCACCCCACGGCCCCGCCCTCCGGAAGCCCCTCGCCGAGCGACCCCGGCACGCCGTCCACGCCCCCCGGCGACGGCTCCACGACGCCGCCCGCCACGGGACCGGCGCTGAAGTCCCTCGTGAAGACCGTGGACGACCGGCTGACCGCCGTGGCGGGCGCGCTGTTCGCCGAGCAGCCCCAGGTGCGCGCGGTGGACGACGCGGGCAAGCCGGTCGCCGGGGTCGCCGTCACCTTCGAGATCACCGGCGGCACCGACGCCCGCTTCGGCAAGGGCGGCGACGCGTCAGGCACCAAGGCCACCGTCACCACGGGGAAGGACGGCACGGCGAGCGCGCCCGCCGTCAAGGCGGGCGACAAGACGGGCACGTTCACCGTACGGGCCACGGCCGGGGACGCCCCCGCCGTCGACTTCACGGCGACCGTCACCCCGCGCACCGCCGACGCGCTGGCCTACCTCGGCAAGGACGGCGACCAGAGCGCGGCGGCCGACAGCGACTTCAAGCAGCCCATCGCCGTCAAGGCCACCCTCAAGGGCGACGCCGCGGCCGAGGTCGGCGTCTCCGCGGCGATCGTCGACAGGGACGGCAAGCCGGTGAAGGACGGCGGCCCGTTCTTCAGGACCGGCGACGGGGCGGACGGAAAGGCCACGACGCTGTCCGGCCTGACCACGGCCGACGACGGCACCCTCACCCTGCCGGTGCTCGTCGCGGGCGAGGACACCGGGACGTTCACGGTGAAGCTCACCGCGGAGGGCGGCGGCACCGTCGAGGTCAAGGTCGAGGTCACCCCGGCCGTCGCACCCTCCGCCCCGCCGTCGGGCACCCCGTCGTCCTCGCCCTCCCCGTCGTCCTCCCCCTCGGCGTCCGGTTCCGCGTCCCCGTCCCCCTCGGGCCCGGCTTCCGCCTCTCCCTCGGCCTCGGCTTCCGCGAAGAAGTAGCCGCCCGGACAGCCCACGGCATGCGTACGCCCCCGCGGGAAAACCCGGCGGGGGCGTACGGGCGCTCAGGGCTTCCTCGGCCGCACCCGCCGCGTCGCCTCGGCGGTCGACGGGTCCTCGGGCCACGGGTGGCGCGGATAGCGGCCGCGCAGCTCCGCCCGGACGGCGCGGTAGCCCTCCCGCCAGAACGACGCCAGGTCCGCGGTGACGGCGGCCGGACGGCCCGCGGGCGAGAGCAGGTGCACCAGCACAGGAACGCCCGCCACCACGGGCGTCTCCCGCAGCCCGAACACCTCCTGGAGCTTCACCGCGAGCACCGGCTGCTCCCCGTCGTACGCCACCCGCACCCGCGAGCCGCTCGGCACCTCGATCCGCTCGGGCGCCAGCTCGTCGAGGCGCGCGGCCTCGCCGCCCGCCCACGGCAACAGCCGCCGCAGCGCCTGCCCCGCGTCGATCCGCGCCAGGTCCGCGCGGCGCCGTGCCCTGGACAGCTCGGGTTCGAGCCAGTCGTCCGCCCGGTCGAGCAGCGCGGCGTCCGACACGTCGGGCCAGCCGCCGCCCACCGCGCGCCGCAGGAACGCCAGCCGGTCCCGCAACTGCTCCGCGTCCCGCGTCCAGTGGAGCAGGCCGGGCCCCTCGCGCCGCAGCCCGTCGAGCAGTGCCGCCCGCACCAGGGCGGCGGGCGCGTCGCGCAGCGGCCGTACGGCGAGTTCCACCGCCCCGAGCCGCTCCACACGCCTCGCCACCACGTCGCCGTCCTCCCAGCGGACCTCCTCGCCCGCCGAGCGCAGGCCCCCGGCCGCGGCGAGCGCCGTGTCCCCGTCGATCACCGCCGCGAGCCGCACCCGCGCCGCCGCGGCGGACGCGGGCCGGTCCGCCACCGCGACCGCGAGCCACTCCTGGCCGCGCAGCCGCGACCCCTCGCCCAGTTCCGCCCCGGTCCCCGACACCATCAGGTACGCGCCGCCGCGCCGCGCCGAGGCCACCCGCTCGGGGAAGGCGAGCGCGGCGACCAGACCGGCCGCCGCGTCGTCGCCGACCCGCCCAGAAGGCGCGCGCACGCCGCCGGGCAGGGCGCCTTCGAGCCGCCGCACCTCCCGCCGCCACCCGGCCCCGTAGGCGTCGCCGCCGGCCCGCGCCGACCGCAGGGCCGCCGCGAGGTCGTCCCCGTACGAGCGGGGCGGCTCCTCGCTCAGCAGCGCCACCACCTCGGCCGCGCGCCGCGCGCCCAGCCGCTCGGCGACGGCGAGCAGCACCTGCGCGAGCGCGGGGTGCACGCCGAGCCCGGCGAGCCGGGTGCCGCGCGGCGTCACCCTGCCGTCCCGCCCGGTCGCGCCGATCGCCGAGAGCAGGGCGCGCGCCGCCGCGAGCGCGCCCGCGGGCGGCGGGTCGAGCAGCGCGAGGCCCGCGGCGCCGGGGTCGCCCCAGCACGCCGCCTGGAGCGCGAACGCCGTCAGATCCGCGACCCTGATCTCCGGCGCGGGGAACCTGGGCAGCCTGCCGTGCTCCGCCTGGTCCCAGCACCGGTACACGGCGCCGGGCGCCTCGCGCCCCGCGCGGCCCGCCCGCTGGGCCGCGCCCGCCTGCGACACCCGGACCGTCGTCAGCGCGGAGAGCCCCCGCGCGTGGTCCGTGCGCGGCTCGCGGGCGAGGCCCGCGTCCACCACCGTGCGCACCCCCGGCACGGTCAGGCTCGACTCCGCGACAGCCGTCGAGAGCACCACCCGCCGCCCGCCCGAGGATCCGGCGAGCACCGCGTCCTGCACGGCGGCCGGCGCCCTGCCGTGCACCTGGAGCACCTCGGCCCCCAGCGCGCCCCCATCCCCCAGCTGCCCCGCCACCCGAGCGATCTCGCCCACGCCGGGCAGGAAGACCAGCACGTCGCCGTCCGGCCGCTCCGCCAGCGCCCTGCGCACCACCGACGTCGTATGCGCGAGCAGCGCGGGGTCGACCCGCATGCCGTGCGGCGGCCGCACCGGTCGCGCGGGCGGCGCCCACACCACCTCCACCGGGTACGAGACACCGCTCGCCTCGACCACCGGGGCGTCGCCGAGCAGCGTGGACCAGCCCGCCGCGTCCGTCGTCGCGGAGGCCGCCACGAGCCGCAGCCCGGGCCGCAGCGCGGCCCGCACGTCCAGCAGGAACGCGGCCGCCGTGTCCGCGTCCAGGTGCCGCTCGTGGCACTCGTCGAGGACCACGACGTCCACGCCCGCGAGCTCCTGATCGCGCTGGAGACGCTGGAGCAGCACGCCCGTGGTGACGACCTCCACCACCGTCGCACGCCCCACCGCGCGCTCGCCGCGCACCGTGAACCCGACCCGCTCGCCTGCCCGTTCGCCCAGCAGCCAGGCCATCCGCCGGGCGGCGGCGCGCGCCGCGATCCGCCGGGGTTCCGCCACGATCACCCGCCGCACCGGCCCCCGCGCCCCCGGCAGCAGACCGGCGAGCGCCAGCGGGACGAGCGTCGTCTTGCCCGTGCCAGGCGGCGCGCACAGCACCGCCGTGCCCGCCGCGTCGAGCGCCGCCGCCAGTTCGGGCACGGCCGCGGCGACGGGCAGCGCGGCGAGCGCCTCCTCTCGTACGGGCGGCACGGCTCAGTCCCGTACGCAGACGAAGATCGCGGTGCCCGGCAGCACCGCGCCGCGCAGCGGCGACCAGCCGCCCCACTCCTGCGTGTTCCAGGCGGGCCACTCCGGTTCCACCAGGTCGAGCAGCCGGAACCCGGCGGCCCCCAGGTCGCGGACCCGGTCCCCGAGCGTCCTGTGGTGCTCCACGTAGACCGCGCGGCCGCTCTCGTCCTGCTCCACGTACGGGGTCCGATCGAAGTAGGACATCGACGCCGTCAGCCCCTCGGGGCCCGGCTCGTCGGGGAACGCCCAGCGCACCGGGTGCGTCACCGAGAACACCCAGCGCCCGCCAGGCCGCAGCACCCTGCGCACCTCGCGGAACACCCCCACCTGGTCGGCGACGAACGGGATCGCGCCGTACGCCGAGCACGCCAGGTCGAAGGCGCCGTCGCGGAAGGGCAGCACCCCCGCGTCAGCCTGCACGAGGGCCACCGCGCCCGAGCGCTCCTCGTCGATCCTGCGGGCGTGCTGGAGCTGGCGGTGCGAGAGGTCGAGGGCGACGGGGCGCGCGCCCTGCGCGGCGAGCCAGCGCGAGCACTGGGCGGCGCCCGCGCCGATCTCCAGGACGTCGAGGCCGCTCAGCGACTCCAGCGGGCCGAGCAGCCCCGCCTCCATCTCGTCGAGCCCCTCGGGGCACCAGACGAAGCGGTCGTCGCCGAGGAACGTGCCGTGCGCGTCCTGGTACTCGTCGGCGTTCCTGTCCCACCAGCCGCGGTTGGCCCGCGCGCTCTCCGCCGCGCCGGACGGGCGGCGTGCCGCCTCCGCCTCCGGAGGCTCCGCGCCGGCCGGAAGCCGTTCCGGAACAGCCGGAACAGCCGGAACAGGAGTGCCTTGCTGGTGTGCGCCGTGCTCTTGGTTCATCGTGCCCGTCGTGGTGTCTCGTGGTGGAAGTGCCGGAAGGGCCCGCGGATGCGGGTGCGGACGAAGATACGGATGGGGAGGGCGGTGGGGATGGTCTCCGGCTCGGTCCGCGTCGTAAAATATTCCCGGTTCCGGGGCGGGGTCCTCCGGCGTCGTTCGCTGTCCTTTGCGGTCCTTCGCCGTCCGAGTCTGGCAGTGTCCCGCGCGCGGGACGGGGTGAGGCCCCCGGGCGGAGGGCTCCGTGACGGGCGCCCGGCCCGGGTTGTCCGCCGGACCGCGTACGACGTGCCGCTTTCCGGTATGCGGCCTTCCGCCCCCGGTGGGCGCCTTCGCGCATTGACCATGCCTGGCCGCCCCCGTATGCTAAAGGTTGCGCTGCGGGCTTGCGCGCCTCAGACGTAGCAGCCGCGCTCGCATCTTTGGAGTCTCCTCGGTTCGTCGAGGCGCCTGCCCGGTCCACGGGTCGGCGCTTCCCGGGCTGGCCTGGTTCCACTGAGGCGATATCGGGCTCTCGGCGTAGCAGTACCTACGATCCAATGTCCGTACCGGAGCCCTTTCCCACATGACGAGCAGCACCGAGACCACCGCCACCACCCCGCAGGTTGCGGTCAACGACATCGGTAATGAGGACGCCTTCCTCGCCGCGATCGACGAGACGATCAAGTACTTCAACGACGGCGACATCGTCGACGGCGTCATCGTGAAGGTCGACCGGGACGAGGTCCTGCTCGACATCGGTTACAAGACCGAGGGTGTCATCCCCTCCCGCGAGCTTTCGATCAAGCACGACGTCGACCCCAACGAGGTCGTCGCCGTGGGCGATGAGATCGAGGCCCTGGTTCTCCAGAAGGAGGACAAGGAAGGCCGTCTCATCCTGTCCAAGAAGCGCGCTCAGTACGAGCGCGCCTGGGGCACGATCGAGAAGATCAAGGAAGAGGACGGCATCGTCACCGGTACGGTCATCGAGGTCGTCAAGGGTGGTCTCATCCTCGACATCGGCCTCCGTGGCTTCCTGCCGGCCTCCCTGGTCGAGATGCGCCGCGTGCGCGACCTCCAGCCCTACGTGGGCAAGGAGCTCGAAGCCAAGATCATCGAGCTGGACAAGAACCGCAACAACGTGGTCCTGTCCCGCCGCGCCTGGCTGGAGCAGACGCAGAGCGAGGTCCGCCAGACCTTCCTCACCACCCTCCAGAAGGGCCAGGTGCGCTCCGGTGTCGTCTCCTCCATCGTCAACTTCGGTGCGTTCGTGGACCTCGGCGGCGTCGACGGCCTCGTGCACGTCTCGGAGCTGTCCTGGAAGCACATCGACCACCCGTCCGAGGTCGTCGAGGTCGGCCAGGAGGTCACGGTCGAGGTCCTGGACGTCGACATGGACCGCGAGCGTGTCTCCCTGTCGCTGAAGGCGACGCAGGAAGACCCGTGGCAGCAGTTCGCCCGCACGCACCAGATCGGCCAGGTCGTCCCCGGCAAGGTCACCAAGCTGGTTCCGTTCGGCGCGTTCGTCCGCGTGGACGAGGGCATCGAGGGCCTGGTCCACATCTCCGAGCTGGCCGAGCGCCACGTGGAGATCCCGGAGCAGGTCGTCCAGGTCAACGACGAGATCTTCGTCAAGGTCATCGACATCGACCTGGAGCGCCGCCGCATCAGCCTCTCGCTGAAGCAGGCCAACGAGTCCTTCGGCACCGACCCGGCGTCGGTGGAGTTCGACCCGACCCTGTACGGCATGGCCGCGTCCTACGACGACCAGGGCAACTACATCTACCCCGAGGGCTTCGACCCCGAGACCAACGACTGGCTCGAGGGCTACGAGACCCAGCGCGAGGCCTGGGAGACGCAGTACGCCGAGGCGCAGCAGCGCTTCGAGCAGCACCAGGCGCAGGTCATCAAGTCCCGCGAGGCGGACGAGGCGGCTGCGGCCGAGGGTGCTGCGGCTCCGGCCGCGGGCCAGGGCAGCGCCCCGGCGGCCTCCGGCGGCTCGTACTCCTCGGACTCCGGCGACAACTCCGGCGCCCTGGCGTCGGACGAGGCGCTGGCCGCGCTGCGCGAGAAGCTCGCCGGCGGCCAGAGCTGACGCCCGTGCGCTGACGTCGCACCCGTCCGCGCGCAGACATACGGAAGGCCCGTTCCCCCTCGGGGGGGAGCGGGCCTTCCGCGTGTGCCGGGCCCCGTGCCGCGTGCAGGCTCCCGTAACAGTCGTGAGAGGAGGGCAACACGGGGGACCAACCGTGACCTGTGGCCCGAAACACACCTTTGGCATGCTCCCGGCGACCGAATGATCAGAAGATGGTCAGGAAGGGGTCCGGGACATGCGTCAGACACCCACCACCAACTCCACGGGCACGAGCCGGCGGGGATTCCTGCGCACGGTAGGGATCACCGGAGGCGCGGGCGCCATGCTCGCGAGCATGGGCGCCATGGGGCTCGCCCCCACCGCGGCTCAGGCCGCACAGCGCGAGGCGGGCTACCGCGCCCCGCGTACCGGGGACTTCACCCTGGGCGGCAGGGCCGCGGCCAGGGTCGTCGTCGTGGGCGGCGGCATCGCGGGCCTCGCCTCCGCGTACGAACTGGGCAAGGCGGGCTACGACTGCACGGTCCTCGAAGCCCGCGACCGTACCGGCGGCCGGAACTTCACGGTGCGCGGCGGCGACACCACCACCGACACCAACGGCAACCGCCAGCAGGCGCACTTCAGCGAAGGCCAGTACATGAACGCGGGCCCCGCCCGCCTCGCACAGTGGATGCTCACCCTCGACTACTGCCGCGAACTGGGCGTCCCCATCGAGGCGTTCACCAACCAGAACGCCAACGCCTACCTCTTCGACGAGAAGGCGGGCATGACCGCCCCGACGCGGTACAGGACCGCCAAGGCCGACCTGTACGGCTATGTCGCGGAACTCCTCGCGAAGGCCACCGACAAGGGCGCGCTCGACGGCGCCGTCACCGCCGACGACCAGGAGAGACTCCTGGAGTGGCTGAAGGACTTCGGCGACATCGGCGACTCGCTCACCTACACCGGCAGCGCCCGCCGCGGCTACGCCACCGACCCGGGCGCCGCGGGGACGCCGGGCCGCGTGCTCGGTGGCGTACCGTCCCTGTCCGACGTGCTGTCGGACGGCGTCGGCCGGTACTTCTCCTTCGAGTTCGACTACGACATGGCGATGATGATGTTCCAGCCGGTCGGCGGCATGGACCAGATACCGAAGGCCCTCACCAGAGCCGTCGGCGCCCACCGGATCCGTACCGGCGCCGTCGTCAGCGGCATCACCGACACCGCGCACGGCGTCACCGTCACCTACCGGAGCCAGGGGCGCGAGCACGCCGTGCACGCCGACTACTGCATCGCCGCGCTCCCCCCGCACATCCTCGCCGCCACCCCGCACAACCTCGGCGGCGCCGTGCAGAGCGCCCTCAAGGCCGTCACCCCCGTCTCCGCGGGCAAGATCGGCCTGGAGTACCGCAGCCGCTGGTGGGAGGAGAAGCTGCGCATCTACGGCGGCATCACCGAGACGGACATGGACCTCAGCCACATCTGGTACCCGTCGTACGGCTACCACGGCCGCCGCGGAGTGATCATCGGCTACTACAACACCGGAGCGAACGCCGACTCCTACGGCGCGCTGACCCCGGCCGAGCGGCAGCAGCGTGCCGTCGCCCAGGGCGTGAAGATCCACGGTGACATCTACCGCACCGAGCTTGCCACGGCCTTCTCGCACCACTGGCGCCAGACCCCCCACCTGCTCGGCGCGTGGCACAGCATGCCGGGCGGCCCGGACGCCGCCGCGTACGCGCCGCTCAACAAGCCGGCGGGCCACGTCTACTTCGCAGGCGACTACCTCTCGTACGCCGACGCCTGGCAGCACGGCGCGTTCTCCTCGGCACGCAAGGTGGTGACTACACTGCACCAGCGCGTCCTCGCCGCCTGAGCGCGGACCCGGCACGGGCGGGAGGCGCGGGCGGGGGAATGCCCGCGCCTCCCGGCGCGTTCTTGCGGGGGAACAGCAGGAGGAGGAGCGGTAATCGTGCTTGATCCGCAGGCTTTGTACGAGTGGGACCCCAAGGGCCTGGCAGCCGTCGACATGGCGCTGGCGCAGGAGACCGCAGGCCTTGTCATGCTCTACCACCTCGACGGCTACATCGACGCGGGCGAGACCGGCGACCAGATCGTGGAGAACCTGCTGGAGGCCCTCCCGCACCAGGAGGTGGCCCGCTTCGACCACGACCGCCTGGTCGACTACCGCGCCAGGCGTCCGCTGCTGACGTTCCGCCGCGACCGCTTCACGGCATACGAGACGCCGACGCTCGCCGTGCGCCTGGTGCAGGACGCCACGGGAGCCCCGTTCCTGCTCCTCTCCGGACCCGAGCCGGACGTGGAGTGGGAGCGCTTCGCCACCGCCGTCGAGCAGATCGTCGAGCGCCTCGGCGTACGCCTGGTGGTCAACTTCCACGGCATCCCGATGGGCGTCCCGCACACCCGCCCCGTCGGCATCACCCCGCACGGCAACCGCACGGACCTCACGCCGGGCCACCAGAGCCCCTTCGACGAGGCACAGATCCCCGGCAGCGCGGAATCGCTGGTCGAGCTGCGGCTGATGGAGGCGGGACACGACGTGCTCGGCGTCGCCGCCCATGTGCCGCACTACGTCGCGCGGTCCTCGTACCCGGACGCGGCGCTCACCGCGCTGGAGACGGTCACCGCGGCGACCGGCCTGGTGCTGCCCGCCGTGGCGCACGCCCTGCGCACCGAGGCCCAGCGCACCCAGACGGAGATCGAGCGGCAGCTCGGCGAGGGCGACGAGGACCTGGTCACGATGGTCCAGGGCCTTGAGCACCAGTACGACGCGATCATCGGGGCGGAGACCCGGGGCAGCCTGGTGGCGGAGCCCGCGGACATCCCTTCGGCGGACGAGATCGGCCTGGAGTTCGAGAAGTTCCTCGCGGAGCGCGAGGGCGAGGGCGGCGCCTGACCGCCCCGCGCCCGCGCATAGGCTGGCCCCATGCTGAGAGTGGGACTCACGGGCGGCATCGGCGCCGGCAAGAGCGAGGTGGCGCGGCTGTTCGCGTCCTACGGCGCCGTCCTCATCGACGCCGACCGCATCGCACGCGAGGTGGTGGAGCCCGGTACGCCGGGCCTGGCCGCCGTGGTCGCGGAGTTCGGCGCCGGTGTCCTCGCGGACGACGGCACCCTCGACCGGGCCGCGCTGGCCCGGATCGTCTTCGCGGACCCGGCGCGCCGGGAGACGCTCAACGCGATCGTCCACCCGCTCGTGCGCGAGCGCTCCGCCGCGCTCGAACGCGCGGCGGGCGACGGCGCGATCGTCGTGCAGGACGTGCCGCTGCTGGTCGAGGGCGGCATGATGAGCCACTTCGACGTGGTCGTGGTCGTCGACGCGTCCCCCGGGACGCAACTCGACCGGCTCGTGCGCCTCCGCGGCATGACCGAGGAGGACGCGAGGGGCCGGATGGCCGCGCAGGCCACCCGCGAGCAGCGGCGTGCCGCCGCCGACGTGGTCATCGACAACGACGGGCCGCGCGAGGCGCTGGAGGCCCGGGTGCGCGAGGTGTGGCACGACCTGGAGCGGCGGGCCGCCGCCGCGGCCTGACCACCCCGGCGGGGCGGGGGCGTCGGCGCGTGGCGCCCGTCGCGTCAGGGGTGGTGGCGCAGGTGCCGGCCGTACCCCCGGCGGCCGCCCTGCCGGCGCGGCTCCCGCACCGGCTCGTACGGTGGCACGTCGCGGCCCGGCTGGAAGTGCGGCCCCTGCCGCATCCGGTGGACGATCACGCCGAGGTCGACCAGCGCGATCAGCGCGAGCGCCGCGCAGATGCCCGCGAGGACGGGCGCGGAGAGCAGCGCCAGCACGGCCGCGGCGCCACCGCACCACAACAGACCCCACAGACTCAGCCAGAACCGCATGCGCAGCGCACTGCGCGCGGTGACCGGCTCACTTCCCGTACGCATCGCGGACCCACCTCCTCCGGCGCTCCTCCACGGGGTACCCGGTGGGAGCGGGCCGAAGCGGCCGGGCGCAGGAAAAGGGGCGCGGGTCAGTGGACGAAGCGGTAGCTGCGCCAGGGCGGGTTGTGCGGGGAGACGGTGTTCGTCAGCGTGGTCGCGATGTACACCTGGTCGCCTACCCGCCGCCCGCGCAGTAGGGCGACGGGTAGGCGACCAGGTCGACGAGCGCACCGTTGTGCACCTCCCGCGCGCCGGCCGGGTCCGGACGCGGACGCTGCGGCCGGGCTGCCGTATCCCGGAGCGGACGGCGCTCCCGGCGAGGACGTCCCGCTGGGGAGCCCGCCGGGGCCGGGCCCACGGGCGGCAGGACGACCGGAAGCGGCTGAGGGCTGAGCCGGCGGGGGCGCGTCCGCGCGGTGCCGGGAAGGGCCGTGTGCGGGGACAGCGCCGTGTGCGGGGACGTCGCGCCGCGACCTGCCCGCCGCGCGATCGGCCGCGCCACCCGGCCATTGCTTTTCCGGCCTGCGGGAACACCGTGCAGGGCGGCATTGTCAGTGCCTTTCCCTAGACTCGCCGACAGCGCATCGGAAGCGCCGGGCGGCGGGTGCGGGTGGGAAGGGCGGTGGTCGGTGTGGCGTACGGAGCGGAGGCGGTGCGCTGTGCCGCCGTGTTCCTCCCGGCCGAGCTGCCCCGGGAGGGGCGCGTCGCGTTCTGGGCGCCGGACGGAGAGCTGCCCGAGGGCGCCTTCCCCGACCGCCGGGCCGGCGAGCTGACCGTCCTGCGCGCCGCCGCGGACGGGTCGGCCGGGGTGGCCGAGTCGGTGGTGCCGGCCGTCCACGTGCCCGTGGGTGAGGCGGTGCCGCTGCTGGTGAGGGCCCGCGGTGACAGATCCGCGCACCCGGCGGCCGCCTGCTGGGGCGCGGCAGCGCTGCACGCGCTCCAGCTGGTCGGCCGCGGCAGGCTGCTGCCCGGCCTCACCGCGCGCGACCACGACGCCTGGCGCGCCGGGCCGCTGGACGCCGAGGACATCGCACAGCTGCGGGCCGTCGCCGCCGCGATGCCCCCGGAGGCGCACGCGGTCCCGGCTCCGCCAGGCACCGCGGGCGCTGGGTGGCGCGTGCCCGAGCCGGAGGCCCTCGTGCGGGCCTTCCTCGACGCGGTCGCCGACACGCTGCCGCGCACACCGGCCGCGCCGTTCGCCGCGGGCGCCGCGTTCGCGGCCCGAACGCCGCAGCGGCTGCCCGGCGCGCGGGCCTGGGCCGCGCAGGCCGCCGCCGGGATGGACGCGGGCGTCCGGATCTCGCTCAGGCTCGACCTGTCGGCGTTCGACGCGTTCGACGCATCCGACGCGGCCCCGTCCTCCCAAGCGGCCGGCGCCTCCGACCGCGGGCCCGGTGCGGGCGCGGAGCCTGAGCAGGGCGTCAGGAGTGCCGCCGTCGCGCTGGTCCAGGTGCACAGCCTCGCCGACCCGACGCTCGTCGTGGACGCCGCCCGGCTGTGGGCGGGCGAGGGGGAGGAGGCGCTCGGGCCGCGCGCCCGCGTCGACGCGCTGCTCGCGCTGCGCCGCGCCGCGCGGGTGTGGCCGCCGCTCGGCCGCCTCACCGAGCGGGACGTGCCGGACGCCCTCGCCCTCGCCGAGCACGAGCTGTACGACCTGCTCGGCCCGGCCGCGAGCCGGCTGGCCGCCGCCGGCGTCGCCGTGCACTGGCCGAAGGAGCTGGCCCGCACGCTGACCGCGACCGCCGTCGTCAGACCGGCGCGCACCGCACCAGGATCCGCCACGGACGGCACGGTCTTCTTCGACAGCGCGCAGCTCCTCTCCTTCGACTGGCAGCTCGCCCTGGACGGCGACGCGCTCACCGAGGCCGAGATGGACGCGCTCGCCGAGTCCCACAGGCCGGTGGTGCGGCTGCGGGACCGGTGGGTCGTCGCCGATCCCGCGCTCGTGCGCAAGGCGCGCAAGCGGGAGCTGGGCCTGCTCCAGCCGTCCGAGGCGCTGGCCGTCGCGCTCACCGGGAGCGCCGAGGTCGACGGCGAGCGCGTCGAGGCCGTGCCGACCGGCGCGCTCGCCGCGCTGCGCGACCGGATCGCCGCGGGCCCCGGGAGCCTGCCGCAGCCGCCCGGCCTCGCCGCGACCCTGCGCGACTACCAGCTGCGGGGCCTCGCCTGGCTCGACCTGATGACCTCGCTCGGCCTCGGCGGCTGCCTCGCCGACGACATGGGCCTCGGCAAGACGGTCACACTGATCGCGCTGCACCTGCACCGGGCCGGCCGCGCGGCCGACGCAGCGCGCGGGGGAGCGGGCGGCGGCCCGGAGGACGGGCCCACCCTGGTGGTGTGCCCCGCGTCCCTCCTCGGCAACTGGCAGCGCGAGATCACCCGCTTCGCGCCCGGCACCCCGGTGCACCGCTTCCACGGCGCGGGCCGCTCGCTCGACCCGGTCGCGGGCGGCTTCGTCCTCACGACGTACGGCACGATGCGCTCAAGCGCCGAGGAACTGGCCGGGCACCGCTGGGGCATGGTCGTCGCGGACGAGGCCCAGCACGTGAAGAACCCGTTCTCCGCGACCGCGAAGGCCCTGCGCACCATCCCGGCGGCTGCCAGGGTCGCGCTCACCGGCACCCCTGTCGAGAACAACCTCTCCGAGCTGTGGGCGCTGCTCGACTGGACGACACCCGGGCTGCTCGGCCCGCTCAAGACGTTCAGGGCCCGCCACGCCCGCACCGTGGAGAACGTGGAGAACGCGCGCGCGGCGGGTGTCGCCGACGCGGACAACGACCAGGCGGTCGACCGGCTCGCCCGCCTGGTGCGGCCGTTCCTGCTGCGCAGGCGCAAGTCGGACCCGGGCATCGTCCCCGAGCTGCCGCCCAAGACGGAGACCGATCACCCGGTGCCCCTCACCAGGGAGCAGGCGTCGCTGTACGAGGCGGTGGTCCGCGAGACGATGGGCGCCATCGAGGAGTCCGAGGGCATCGCGCGGCGCGGCCTCGTCATGAAGCTCCTCACGTCGCTCAAGCAGATCTGCAACCACCCGGCGCAGTACCTCAAGGAGACCCCGCCGTCCGGCGGCGCAGGCCGCACCGCCCCGGCCGGCGTCCGGCTCGCGGGCCGCTCCGGCAAGCTCGCCCTGCTCGACGAGCTGCTCGACACGATCCTCGCGGAGGACGGCTCCGTCCTCGTCTTCACCCAGTACGTGGCCATGGCGCGGCTGATCGGCGCGCACCTCGCGAGCCGCGCGGTCCCCGTCCAGCTGCTGCACGGCGGCACGCCTGTCGCCGAGCGCGAGCGCATGGTGGACCGCTTCCAGGCGGGCGAGGTCCCCGTGTTCGTGCTCTCGCTGAAGGCCGCGGGCACCGGTCTCAACCTCACCAGGGCAGGCCATGTCGTCCACTTCGACCGCTGGTGGAACCCCGCCGTCGAGGAGCAGGCGACGGACCGCGCCTACCGCATCGGGCAGACCCAGCCCGTCCAGGTGCACCGGCTGGTCACCGAGGGCACGGTGGAGGACGGGATCGCGGAGCTGCTCGCCGCCAAGCGCGCCCTCGCCGACGCCGTCCTCGGCTCCGGCGAGGCCGCGCTGACCGAGCTCACCGACCGGGAGCTCGCCGACCTCGTGTCCCTGCGCAGGCCGTCATGACCGCGCCCCCGCCGCGCCGCACCCGCCACGACGACCGGCGCGCCACCTTCCCCGCGATGCCGCCGCGCCCCGCGCACGAGGGGCCGTTCGCGGCCACCTGGTGGGGCCAGGCGTGGCTCGCCTCCATGGAGGACACCGCGCTCGACCCGGCCAGGCTCAGCCGCGGCAGGGCCTACGCGGACGGCGGCCACGTCGACGCGGTCACCGTCACGCCGGGCCGCGTCATGGCGTACGTGCACGGCACCCGCCCGCGCCCGTACCGCACCCAGCTCCGGCTGCGCACCCTCGGCGACGACGACTGGGAGGACCTGCTGCACAGCGCGGCCGAGCGGCCCGAGCACATCGCCGCACTCCTCGACAGGGACATGCCGCACGCCCTCGTGGACCTCTCCGACCTGCTGCCCGCCGCAGGCGACCTGGTGCCCGACTGCTCCTGCCCCGACGACGGACACCCCTGCAAGCACGCCGCCGCACTCTGCTACCAGACGGCCAGGCTGCTCGACGCCGACCCGTTCGTGCTGCTGCTCGCGCGGGGCCGCGCCGAGCACGAGATCCTCGCCGACCTCACCCGCCGCAGCGCCGCGCGCTCCGCGGGCGAGCGCGCCGCCGCCGCGCTCGCCGG
>NZ_BAABEP010000094.1:0-16628 GCF_039540215.1 Streptomyces tremellae | reverse complement strand
GGGCGGCCGGCGCCCCGGCCGCGGCCATGGCGTCCGTGGGCGCGGCCCCCGCCAGGAGCGTGCCGCCGCGCGCGCCGCTCTCCGACGTCGTGTCGCGCAGGACGATGGTGGTCATCGCCGCGGTGGTGGCGCTCGCCGTCATCGGGGTGGTGCTCGGCATCGTCCTCAGCAGCGGCGACGGCTCGGCCGAGGGCAAGGGGAGGCAGGACCAGCGGGCCTCCGCGGGCGCGGCGGGCGGCGGTTCGCCGGCGGGCAGCCCGCAGTCGGACAGGACCCGCTCGGCCTCGCCCTCCTCCTCTTCCTCCGGGTCCTCGGGCGCCGCCGCGCCTTCCGGCGGCGCGTCGCACTCTGGCTCCGCGAGCCGCGGCGCCTCCGCGGGCGCGAGCGGCGGCTCCGCGCTGCCCGCGGGGTACGCCACCGTCAGGGACGGGCGGTTCCACTTCTCCATGGCCATGCCGAAGGGCTTCCACAAGACCGGCACGGCCGGGCAGAACTCCGGCGGCATATTCAGCGCGGACGGCGGATTCCCGCGCATACAGGTGGACTTCACGAGCAGCCCGACGCAGAGCGCGCTCGCCGCCTGGACGCAGCTCGAACCCGCCGTGCGCGGCAGCAGCAGCCACTACAAGCTCCTCGGCATCAAGAAGGCCGACTACAAGGGCTATCCGACCGTCGCGGACTGGCGGTTCGAGCGGGAGCAGGACGGCCGGCGGATGACGGTCCTCGACCGCGGCTTCCGCGTCGACTCCGAGCACGGCTACTCGATCATGGTGACCTGCCCGTCCAGCGAGTGGGACGGCTCGGCGTGCACGACCCTCCGCGCCACCGCGTTCGACACGTTCAAGCCGTCCACCTAGGGGGTTTCGGCCATACGATCTTCGCCAAATGTCACGGAAGGTAACCCTCCGCATCTCGTTGCCGCGACGGGCGGCGCGTGGGCTTGCGGACACGTATGGTGAGAGGTCGCGGACCGTACGCAGTCGTAAGAAGCCGCAAGACGACCGGAATTGACGGCTCGGCAAGAACGCGTGACCGGTCCGGCCGACGGGCCGGCGTGGGGAGGCATCGTGGAGGACTACGCGGGACGGGTGCTGGCCGACCGCTATCGCCTGCCGCTGCCCCCCGAGGACGCGTACGAGTTCGCGGAGACCCGGGCGTTCGACACGTACAGCGGCCAGGAGGTGCTGGTACGCCAGGTGCCGCTGCCCGAGGTCGTCGAGGCCGAGATGGTCGGTCCGGACGGCGGCGCTGTCGCCCAGGCGGGCGGCGCGGCGCGGCGCGGCCCCGCCGATCCGGCCGTGCGCCGCGCGATCGACGCCGCGCAGAGCGCCGCGCAGGTCCCCGACCACCCGCGGCTCGACCAGGTCTTCGATGTCTTCTCCGAGGCCGGCTCGCTGTGGATCGTGAGCGAACTGGTCGCCGCGCGCCCGCTGTCAGCGCTCCTCGCCGAGCGCCCCCTCACCCCCTACCGCGCCGCGGAGATCGCCTCCGACGTGCTCACCGCCGTGCGCGTGCTGCACGGCCACGGCTGGGTCCACCGCAACATCACCGCCCGCACGGTGCTCGTCTGCGACGACGGCCGGGTCGTCCTCACCGGCCTCGCCGCCGGCGCCGCCGAGGAGGCCCTGTGCGGGTACGACCCGGTGCCGGAGCCGCCGGGGCGGGGCGGCCCCTTCGCCGACCCGGGCGCCGCGCCCTCCGCCGTGCCGCACCAGGAGCGCGAGCAGGCGCCGGGCCGTGAGGTGCCCGAGGCGCGGGAGCGGTCGGCCTTCGCCCCGCCGCCGCCCGCCGCCCCCGGCTACGAGCTGCCCGGCGCGTTCTACGCCTCCCCCGAGTCGTACGCCGGGCCCTACGGTCCGGGGCAGGCCGAGCCGCGCGCCGCGGGCGGCGCCGAGGGCCCCTCCACGGCCGGGGTGCCCGCGCCGCAGGGCCATGCGGCCTTCGGCGGGCAGAGCCCGTACGGCGCCTCGTCGGGCACGTCGGGCGCGCTGCCGCGCCCGCCCCGCCAGCAGAGCACGCCCGGCGTCCCCGCGCCGTACGGCGGGCCCAACGCGCAGCCCGCGCTGCCCTCGGCGAACAGCGCCTCGGAGGCGGTGCGCGCGGCGCGCGCGGGCGCCATCGCCGCGTACCGCGCGGGCGCGCGTGCCGCAGCCCGCGTCTCCGGGGACGAGCGCTCGGGGCAGCATGCCGTGCCAGGGCGCACACCGGAGGAGCAGCAGCCTCCGGCCTCCGAGCGGCGGGAGGCGCCGCCGCAGGACCGGCCGTGGCAGCCGCAGCCGGGGCAGCGGGGGTACGGAGAACAGCCCCCGCCGCAGCCCGCGGCCCCGCACGACACCCACAGCGCGCAGGACACCCGGGCCGCGCACGACGCCGGCCAGGGGCCGTCCGCGCCGCAGGCGCCCGCCTCCGACTGGTGGAGCACGCCGCCGAGCGGCTTCGGCGACCCGGAGGCCGACGGGGACGACGACGACCCGCCGTCCCCGCACCGCCCGCGGCTCGCCGGTACGTGGCGCGACGGCCCCGAGCCGTGGAACGACGCCGCGGGCGGCGTCCCGGCGGGCGGCGGTCGCGCCGGCGCCGGCGACCGGCAGCGCGGCCGCACGCCCGCCCTGCCCGCCGGATACACCCCGGCCCACGGCGGGCGCGACGACGCGCTGCGCGCCGACGCCAGGCGCACGGGCGAGGACGGCGGCGACCCGCGGTACGCGCGGGCGCAGCAGCCGGCACCGCTCGTCCCGGCGGCGGACGGGGCGGACCGGTGGGACGCCCCCGTGCCGGTGGGCGCGGCTGCCGCGCGCTACGGCGGCCCTGCCACCCCGCTCGCCGCCGAGCGCGCGCGGCAGGCGAGGATCGCCGTCGTCGGCGCGGTCACCGAGCGCTGGTCGCCCGAGCAGGCCGGGCCCGTCCACGAGAACTGGCAGCTCGCCGCGCCGATCGGTCCCGCGACCGACCTGTGGGCGCTCGGCGCGCTGCTGTACCGCGCGGTCCAGGGCCACGCCCCCTACCCCGAGGACAGCGCGGCCGAACTGGTGCAGCTGGTCTGCTCGGAGCCGCCCGCCTTCGCGGAGGAGTGCGGACCGCTGCGGCCCGTCGTGGAGTCGCTGCTGCGTCAGGACCCCACAGAGCGGCCGGACTTCGAGGAGCTGCGCGGCTGGCTGCGCTCCCTCGTCAGGTCGGCGCCCGAGCCGGACGCGGGGCAGGACCTGGTGTCCGTGCCGACCGAGGACGGCAGGCTGCCGATCAAGCGCCGCAAGGGCGAACTCGTCCGCAGGCGCCGCCGCTTCGGCCGCAGGTCCGGCGCGGGCCGGGAGACGGGCGGCCACCGCAGGGGGCGCGGCAAGGGCGGGCAGCAGCGCGGCGGCGCCTACGCGTACGCGGAGCAGCCGCCCCTGCCCGGCCGCGCGCCCGACCTGCCGCTGCCGTCGGGCGAGACCGCGGGCGCGCCGTCCTGGGCGGCCGAGGGCGGTCGCGGCACGGCGTACGGGGCCGCCTACGGCACCCAGGACGGCGGCGGGGACCGAGGGGACCTGGGCGCGGAACTGTTCGGGCACGCCGAGCAGGCCCCTGCCGCTCCCCGCGGGAGCCGGGCGCCCAAGCGGCCGTCAGATGGCCGCGCGCCCCGCTCGCTCGGCCGCACGCTGCTCGTCCTCATCCTGCTGCTGCTCGTCGGCGCGATCGTCTACGCGATGGTGTTCCTGCCCAAGTCGGGTGAGGACCGGGGGCAGAGCGTCCGGGAGGCCCCCGCGAGCGCCCCGGCCGCCGCGAGCGCCCCGGCCGCCGCGGGCGGCCCGAGCGCCGCGCCGCAGCCCGTCTCCCCGTCCGGTGGGAGCGCGAACGGGACGGGCGGCGGCGACGCGACCGACGCGCCCACCCTCGCCGCGGGCTCGGGCACCCGCCTCGCGAAGGGATACGTGCTGCGCAGGGATCCCGAGGGCTTCCAGATCGCGGTGAGGAAGGACTGGCAGCGCCACCCGGTCAACGACAGCGGCCAGGTCCGCTACACCAGCGGCGACTTCACCCTGATCGTCGTGCCCGGCCGGGACACGGTGCGGGCGGACGGCACCGACCCGCTCGTCTACCAGAGCGACAAGGAGCCCGAGCTCCAGCCGTTCCGCTCCTCGACCTGGGCGAGCGCGTCCGGGCTGCGCAGGATCGACGTCGGGCAGCAGGCGATGGCCGAGGGCCAGTACACCTGGCAGGACGCCAACGGCAGGACGGTGTACGTGCGCAACCTCGCGATGATCATCGGTGGGCGCTACCACGTCGTCCAGGTCATCGGCCCCGACAGCCAGCGCGACGAGGTCAGCGGGATCTACCAGCAGGCGACCGCCTCCTACAAGGCGCTCGGCTGAGGCACAAGCCCCCTTCCCCACAAGGCTGCTGACGCCGTGTGGGCAGTGGTCCACAACGGGCGTCACAGGTCGGTCTCTTGGGCGCGCCCGTGTTCCGTGGTGTCAGGGCGCTTCGTACGCTGTGGTGGCGCGACGAACAGGGCGGGGGACGTGGACGATTCACAGAGCACGGGCGCGGGGATGCTGCTGGCCGGCCGCTACCGTCTCACCGAGGCCATCGGCAGCGGCGGGATGGGCCGGGTGTGGCGTGCGCAGGACGAGGTGCTCCACCGCACGGTCGCCGTCAAGGAGTTGACGGCGGGCCGGTACGCGACGGAGGCGGAGCGCGCCGTGCTCAACGGGCGCACGAGAACCGAGGCGCGGGCCGCCGCCCGCATCTCCCACCCGAACGTCGTCACCGTCCACGACGTGCTGGACCACGACGACCGGCCGTGGATCGTCATGCAGTACGTGGACGGCCGCTCGCTCTCCGACATCGTCAAGGAGTCGGGGCCGCTCGATCCGCGCGAGGCGGCCAGGATCGGCGAGTCCGTGCTCGGCGCGCTGCGCGCCGCGCACGCGGCGGGCGTGCTGCACCGGGACGTGAAGCCCGCCAACGTGATGCTGGCGCGCGACGGGCGCGCGCTGCTCGCCGACTTCGGCATAGCCGCGGTCGAGGGCGACGCCTCCGTCACCAGGACCGGTGAACTCATCGGCTCCGTCGAGTACTTGGCGCCCGAACGGGTGCAGGGCGCGGCGCCGGGGCCCGCGTCGGACCTGTGGTCGCTCGGCGCCACGCTGTACACGGCCGTGCAGGGCGTCTCGCCGTACCACCGCGACAGCGCGCTCGCCACGCTCCAGGCGGTCATCGTCGACGAGGCGCCGTACCCCTCGGCCGCCGGTGAACTCGGCCCGGTGATCGTCGCGATGCTCCGCAAGGACCCGGCGGAGCGGCCCGACGCCGAGCAGTGCGCGCGGCTGCTCGCGGACGTGGCGGCGGGCCGCGCCACCGGTACCGCCGCGTACCCGACCGCCGGGTACACCGCGTCGGCCGGCTCGTACGGCACCCCGCGCCCCGCACCGTACGGCGGCGGCCGGGCGCCCGCGTACGGCACCGCACCGGGGACGCCCCCGTACGGCGCCCCGCAGGGGCCGCCGCCCTACGGGCAGGTGCCGCAGCAGCAGGGCGCCTACGGCTACCCGGGGCCCACGGGCGGGTACCCCACCCACCAGGCGGCGTACGGGCCGCAGGCGGGCTCCGCCGGGCCCGTGCCCCCGGGCGCCACAGGACCGGTGGCGCAGGGCCCCGGCGGGCGGCGGGGCGGCTCGCGCCGCAGGATCGTCGCGCTGGCCGTCGCTGCCGCGGTGCTCGTCGGTGGCGGGATCGGCTACGGCGTCACGGAATTCGGGGGTTCCGGGGGTTCCGGGGGTTCCGGGGGTTCGGACGGCCGGGCGGACGGCGGCGCCACCGTCGACCCCACCCACCGCGGCACGGGCACGGGCGGCAGCGGCTCGGGCGGTGACAGCTCGCCGTCGCCGGGCCGCGGCTCCTCGGGCAGGGGCGCCTCGGCGGGCGACGGCGGAGGGGGCCAGGGGGCGGGCGGCGACGTGCCCGCGGGCTGGCAGCGCGTGGACGCGCCCGAGGGGTTCAGCATCTGGCTGCCCGACGGGTACGTGCGCGTGCTGGGCGTCAAGACGATCGACTACAGCCCCGACGGGGACCAGCACTTCGTGCGCGTCTCCGTCGACCCGCAGCCCGACTTCCCGACCCCGCTCGCCCACCTGGAGAACCTGGAGGGCTCAGGCGGCAAGGTCGGGACGCTCCCGGACTACCACCGCATCACCCTCGACCACGACACCTACCGGGACCAGAAGCTCGCCGCGCGCTGGGAGTTCACCTGGACCCAGGACGCCAAGCAGGGCCCGCCAGGACCGCGGACCGCGGCCGACCTGATGTACGTGGACGGCGACACGGGCACCGAGTACGCGGTGTACATGTCGGGCCCCACCGCCGACTGGGACGACGCGCGCTTCGCCACGGTCCTGCGCGGCTGGCAGCCGCCCGCGCACCCGGGCGGCTGAGCGGCGCCAGGCGGTCCCCGCCACCGGCGCGCCGGCGCCGTCGCCGTGACCGCGCGGTGAAGAAGGTTACCGCCGGGTACCCAAAGCCGTGGATGCGGCATACGCTCGCCGCATGACGGACTCAGAGTCGACGAAGTCAGCGGCGGCAGCCGGCGCGGGCGCGCCGCCGGCCACGGGTGCAGGGAGCGCGACCGGCACCAACCCGGTCGCGCAGGCCCCCGCCGCGGCCCGCACCGCGGCCGACGTCGTCACGCCGGAGCTGGTGGCCCGGCTGGCCCGGGGCGTCGTCGGCTCCGGGCGCTCCGCGAGCCACACCCCGTACACCGGCGAGGTGCTCGCCGAGCTGCCCGTGTCGGACCCCGCCGATGTGACGGCCGCCTTCGAGCGGGCCCGCGCCGCGCAGCCCGCCTGGGCCGCGCTGCCGCTGCGCAGCCGCGCCGCGGTCCTGCTGCGCTTCCACGACCTGCTGCTCGACCGGCAGACCGAGGCGCTCGACCTGATCCAGCTGGAGACCGGCAAGGCCAGGTCGCACGCGCACGAGGAGGTCCAGAGCGTCGCCGTGGAGGCGCGGCACTACGGCCGCGCCGCGCGCTCCTACCTCGGGCCGCGCCGCCGCACCGGCGTTGTACCGGCCCTGACGCGGGTCACCGAGCTGCGGCAGCCGAAGGGCGTCATAGGGCAGATAGTGCCGTGGAACTACCCGCTCGAACTCTCGGTCGGCGACGCGCTGCCCGCGTTCGCGGCGGGCAACGCGGTCGTGATGAAGCCGGACTCGGAGACCGCGCTGACCGCCCTGTGGGCGCGCGGGCTGCTGGTCGAGGCGGGGCTGCCGCCGGACGTCTTCCAGGTGGTGCTCGGCGAGGGCCCGGTCGTCGGGCCCGAGGTGGTGCGCCACGCCGACTACGTCTCGTTCACCGGCTCCACCCGCACGGGCCGCGAGGTCGCGCGCGGCGCCGCCGAGCGCCTCGTCGGGGCCTCGCTCGAACTGGGCGGCAAGAACGCGATGCTGGTACTCGCCGACGCCGACGTGGAGAAGGCGGCGGCGGGCGCGGTGCGCGGCTGCTTCTCCTCCGCAGGCCAGCTGTGCGTGTCGATCGAGCGGATCTACGTGCACGAGTCGGTCGCCGACGCGTTCACCGAGCGGTTCGTCGCCCGGGTGAAGGCGATGCGGCTCGGCTCCGCGCTGGCGTACGGCGCCGACATGGGCTCCCTGTGCGGCGAGCGCCAGCTCAAGACGGTGAGCGCGCACGTCGAGGACGCCGTCGCGAAGGGCGCCACGGTCCTCGCGGGCGGTACCGCGCGCCCCGACGTCGGCCCGTACTTCTACGAGCCGACCGTGCTGACCGGCGTCGAGGAGCCGATGGCGGTCTGCGCCGACGAGACCTTCGGCCCGGTCGTGTCGGTGTACCGGGTGCGCGACGACGAGGAGGCCGTCGTCCGCGCCAACGAGGGCCGCTACGGCCTCAACGCCAGCGTCTGGACACGCAGCCCCCGGCACGGCGCGTCCGTCGCACGCCGGCTGCGCACCGGCACGGTCAACGTCAACGAGGGGTACGCGGCCGCGTACGGCAGCGTCCGCGCGCCCATGGGCGGCATGAAGGACTCGGGGCTCGGCAGGCGTCACGGCGCCGACGGCATCCTGAAGTTCACCGAGGTCCAGACGGTGGCCAGGCAGAGCCTGCTGCCGCTCGCGCCGTCGTTCGGCATGGACGACGCGTCCTATGCCCGGTTCATGACCCGCAGCCTGCGCGCGATGAAGGCGATACGCCTGCGCTGAGCCGCGCCCGCGCCGAGAGGAGGGCAGGAAGCTTGCCCACGGAACAGTTCCCGGACGACCACGCGCGACCCCTGCCGGAGGACGACGACACCGCGTACGACTACGACGTGATCGTGGTCGGCTCCGGGTTCGGGGGCTCGGTCGCCGCCCTGCGCCTGACGGAGAAGGGCTACCGCGTCGGCGTGCTCGAAGCGGGCCGCCGCTTCACCCGCGAGACCCTGCCGAAGAACTCCTGGGACGTGCGCAACTACCTCTGGGCGCCCGCGCTCGGCCTGTACGGCATCCAGCGCGTGCACCTGCTCGGCAACGTGATGGTGCTCGCGGGCGCCGGCGTAGGCGGCGGCTCGCTCAACTACGCCAACACGCTGTACGTGCCGCCGCCCGCCTTCTTCACCGACCCGCAGTGGGCGTCGATCACCGACTGGCGCGAGGAGCTCTCCCCGTACTACGACCAGGCCCGGCGCATGCTCGGGGTGCGCACCAACCCGACGACGACCCCGTCCGACGCGCACCTGAAGGCGGCGGCCGAGGCGATGGGCGTGGGGGAGACGTTCCGGCTCGCGCCGGTGGGCGTGTTCTTCGGCGACGGCGCGGACGCGGTCGAGGAGGGGGCGCGGGACGGCGCGGCCGGCGGCGCGGTCGCGCCCGGCACCCGGGTGCCCGACCCGTACTTCGGCGGCGCGGGCCCCGAGCGCACGGCCTGCACCGAGTGCGGCGAGTGCATGACGGGGTGCAGGCACGGCGCGAAGAACATGGTGACGGAGAACTACCTCCACCTCGCGGAGCGCGCGGGCGCCGTGATCCACCCGATGACGACCGTGGCCGCGGTGACGGAGCACCAGGACGGCGGCCACCGCGTGGTCACCGTGCCGACCGACGCCCGCCGCAGGCGGGGTGCCCACCGCGTGCTCAGGTCGCGGTACGTGGTCGTCGCGGCCGGTACGTACGGCACGCAGACGCTGCTGCACACCATGCGGGACCGCGGTCTGCTGCCCAGGATCTCGCCCCGGCTCGGCGAGCTGACCCGCACCAACTCAGAGGCACTGGTGGGCGCGCAGACCGACGACCGGCGCTACCGCGCGCGGCACGGCGCCGACCGCGCCGACTTCACCCGGGGCGTCGCGATCACCTCGTCCGTCTACCCGGACGAGCACACGCACGTGGAGCCCGTGCGCTACGGGCGCGGCTCGAACGCGATGGGCGCGCTGTCGATCCTCCAGGTGCCCTACTCGGACCACCGGGTGCGCGGCTGGTTCGGCCGCGCGGTGCGCCACCCGGCGCAGCTGCTGCGGTCGCTGTCCAACCGCCGCTGGTCGGAGCGGACCATCATCGGCCTGGTGATGCAGTCGCTCGACAACTCCCTGACCACGTACCGCAGGCCGCGCGGCCCCGGCAAGGGGCTGCTCACCGCGCGGCAGGGCCGGGGCGAGCCCAACCCGAAGCAGATACCCGCGGCGACGCGGGCCGCCTCACTGCTCGCGGAGGAGATCGGCGGCTTCCCAGGCAGCAATGTGGGCGAGCTGATGGGCACGCCGCTGACCGCGCACTTCCTCGGCGGCTGCCCGATCGGGGCGTCGGCGGACGAGGGCGTGATCGACCCGTACCACCGGCTCCACGGCCACCCGGGGATCTCGGTCGTCGACGGCTCCGCGGTCTCCGCCAACCTGGGCGTCAACCCGGCGCTGACGATCACGGCACAGGCCGAGCGCGCGATGTCGCTCTGGCCCAACAAGGGCGACGCGGACCCGAGGCCCGCGCAGGGCGAGCCCTATGCGCGGCTGCGCGCGGTGGAGCCGAAGGCGCCCGCCGTGCCGGCCGGGGCGTTCGGGGCGCTGCGGCTGCCGTTCGTACCGCTGCCCGAGGTGCCGCGCGCGCGGGGCGCCGCGGACTCCTGAAGGCTCTTGTGGAAGGGGCTTCGCACCCCGTGGGGACACCGCAAGGGACGCTGCACCCCCCTCCGAGTGCAGCGTCCCTTGATCGGGTCAACGCATGCAAGACCAGCGACCCGCGTAGAGGGTTGTCGTCCGGCTCCGCGAATCCTGTGTGATCCGCGTCACGTCCGCGTGTCGCAGGAGGGGAAGCGAGAGGGGAAGCGGGAGAGGCGCGGCAGGAACCGCCGGGGCGAAACGGACGCGGCCGGTCCCGGGCGTCCCCGGAACCGGCCGAGCCGGGTGACCGGGCTGCTGTCCCCTGCCGTCCGGTCACCGTCGCCGGGGTGCGGTCCCACGGCGCACCTCAGGTACGCCACACACCCCGGCAGAGCCACGCGTGGATGCTGCTGGTCACTGCTCGGTACTGCCTCGCCCGTACCTGGCGGGCACGGACGCACGGTCCAACGAAGCCCCGGCGCGCCCGGTCACGCGCCGTACGGGTGAGAGCCCCGCACGCCCCCTTGCCGAACGGGCATGCGGGCCGCGCGGCCCGGCGGTTCAGGCGCGCCCGCGGGACAGTTCGAGCAGGGTCAGCGCGAGGGCGGCGCCGGGCTTGCCGAGGGCCGTGCTGTAGTGCGTGAGGATCTCGTTCTCGCGCGCGATGTTCACCCGGCGGCCGCCGGAGGACATGCGAGCCTCCTGGATGACGGCCGAGACCGCCATCCGTTCCTGGATGAGGCCGATGATGCGGTCGTCGAGTGCGTCGACGCGCTCGCGCGCGCCCTCGATGACGGTGGTGGCCTCGGGGGTGTGGGCGCCGGTCGCGGTGGTCATGGCGGGTGCTCCTCGTGCGGTGATCGGGTGGGAGCCCCGGGTGCGGGCATGGCCCGGAATGCCGAAGCGCCCCGGGACCGTGCCGGTCCGGGGCGCTTTCGGAAGTCGCTTCTCAGCTCAGCAAGCGGCACGACCATGGCACCCGGACTGGCCGGTGCCATAGGTAAAGACGAAGGTCGTGTGCTCGCGCATGGGACGAGTATGGACCCGGCGCGCGGCGCGGACCAAAGCGGCGTTCGCATGGTGAGACGGGCGGGCCGCCGCCGCGCCCCGGGCCGCCGGGGCAGCGCGGCCCGGAGGCATCCCGCCGGACCCCTCGGCCCCGGGGCGGCGCGCGGACCGGCAGCCTGGTGCGCCCCCGGCCGGGCGGACCGGCCGTCCCGGGCGCGCCGGTAGAATCGGGGCACCGACCGACCACACCGCCCCACCGCCGGAAGGCCACCCGTGCCAGCAGCACCACCCACCGCAGCCCACTCCCCCGAGGACACGGTCCTGGTCGTGGACTTCGGCGCGCAGTACGCCCAGCTCATCGCCCGCCGCGTCCGCGAGGCCCGGGTCTTCAGCGAGATCGTGCCGTCCACCATGCCGGTGGCCGAGATGCTGGCCAAGCGGCCGAAGGCGATCATCCTCTCCGGCGGTCCCTCCTCCGTGTACGCGGAGGGCGCGCCCCGTCTCGACGCCTCGCTGTTCGAGGCCGGCGTCCCCGTCTTCGGCATGTGCTACGGCTTCCAGCTGATGGCGACGGCCCTCGGCGGCACGGTCGAGGCGACCGGCACCCGGGAGTACGGCGGCACGCCGCTGCATGTCACGAAGCCCGGCTCGACCCTCTTCGAGGGCACGCCCGCCGAGCAGTCCGTGTGGATGTCCCACGGCGACACCTGCTCGGCCGCGCCCGCGGGCTTCTCGGTCACGGCCGCAACGGACCTGGTCCCGGTCGCCGCGTTCGAGAACGACGAGAAGAAGCTCTACGGCGTCCAGCACCACCCCGAGGTCATGCACTCGACGTACGGGCAGCAGGTGCTTGAGCACTTCCTGTACCGCGGCGCGGGCATCGAGCCGACGTGGACCACGGAGAACGTGGTGGACGAGCAGGTCGCGGAGATCCGCGCCAGGGTCGGCGCCAAGCGCGCGATCTGCGGCCTGTCGGGCGGCGTGGACTCCGCGGTCGCCGCCGCGCTCGTGCAGAAGGCCATCGGCACCCAGCTGACCTGTGTGTACGTGGACCACGGCCTGATGCGCAAGGGCGAGACCGAGCAGGTGGAGAAGGACTTCGTGGCGGCGACGGGCGTCCAGCTCAAGGTCGTCGACGCGTCCGAGCGCTTCCTCACCGCGCTCGCCGGGGTCTGCGACCCCGAGCAGAAGCGGAAGATCATCGGCCGGGAGTTCATCCGCGTCTTCGAGCAGGCGCAGGCGGAGATCGTCGCCGAGGCGGGCGCGGAGGGCGAGGACGTCGCGTTCCTCGTCCAGGGCACCCTCTACCCGGACGTCGTGGAGTCGGGGGGCGGCACGGGCACCGCGAACATCAAGTCCCACCACAATGTCGGCGGGCTCCCCGACGACATCGAGTTCGAGCTGATCGAGCCCCTGCGGAAGCTGTTCAAGGACGAGGTCAGGATGGTCGGGCAGGAGCTCGGCCTGCCGGAGGAGATCGTCCAGCGCCAGCCCTTCCCCGGCCCGGGGCTCGGCATCAGGATCGTCGGCGAGGTGACGCGCGAGCGGCTCGACCTGCTGCGCGAGGCCGACGCGATCGCCCGCGAGGAGCTGACGGCCGCGGGCCTCGACCGCGACATCTGGCAGTGCCCCGTGGTGCTCCTCGCGGACGTGCGCTCGGTGGGCGTGCAGGGCGACGGCCGCACCTACGGGCACCCGATCGTGCTGCGGCCCGTCTCGTCCGAGGACGCGATGACCGCCGACTGGTCCCGCCTCCCGTACGACGTGCTGGCGAAGATCTCCACCCGCATCACCAACGAGGTCGCCGAGGTCAACCGCGTGGTCCTCGACGTGACGAGCAAGCCCCCCGGCACCATCGAGTGGGAGTAGTCGCGCCGGCCCGCCGTCCACGCCTCCACCCGCGCGGACGGCGGGCCGCCGCGCCCCTCAGCGCCCCGTCAGCGGATACGACACGAAGGCGAAGCGCTCGCTGTCCGGCGCCCAGCTGTTGACGTTGAGGGTGCCCTGCCCGCCGAAGAGGGCGTGGCTGCGCACGGGCGCGGCCCAGTCGTCGGTCCCCACGAGCCGGACGGTGACGTCCAGGTCCGCCGGGTGCCCGAGCGTGCCCGAGGGGAACGACAGGTAGGTGGCGTACCGCCCGTCGGGCGACACGTGCGGGAACCAGTCCACGGTGTCCGACGCGAGCAGCCGCTCGGCGGGCCCGCCCAGCGCGGGCACGCGGGCGAGCTGGGCATGGCCCGGTGCCTCGGTGAAGGCCTCGGTGTTGAAGAGGATCCAGGAGCCGTCGGGGGAGTACTCGGGCCCGTCGATGTGTCCCTCGCCCGTGTCGAGTACCCGGCTCGGCCCGCCCGCGGCGGGCATCAGCGCGAGCCTGCCGGGGGCGCCGGGCACGCCGCGCGGGATCAGCACATGGGCGAGGGTCGTGCCGTCCGGGCTGACGCCGTGCAGGTAGTGGTGGACGGTGTCGTCCTCGGTGAGGCGTACGCCGTCGCCGCCGTCCGCGGGCGCCGCGTACAGGTGGCCGTCCGCGCCGGACACGTACACCGTCGCGCCGTCCGGCGAGAGCACGTGGTCGTTGTTGATCGGCGGCACGCCCCGCAGCTCCACCACGGTCGGCTCCGCGCCCTCCCGCACGTCGAGGCGCCACAGCAGGCCGTCGCCGTTGAGCAGCAGACTCCCGCCGTCGTGGCTCCAGTTGGGGGCTTCGAGCAGCACGCGGTCCGTCTCGTGGAGCGGCTCGGGCGCGCCGGGGCCCGTGGTGGCCGTCCAGACGACGGTGCGCCGGCCCGCCACGAGCGTGCGCCCCCGCGGCCCGTCCCCGGTGTGCTCGCCGTCGGTCATGGATGCACCGGGCCTCTCTCCTCGCGGACGCCGCCGTGCGGCACGGGACCTGGCGATGATCAACGCGTCCCCGGCCGCGTGTCAACGGCGCCGCGGGCCGCGCGTGCACCGGGCAAGCCCGCGTGTGCACCGTCGAAGTCGGTATGTCATGTTTTACGGTTTTCCGATGCGTAAGGTGCCCTGGTGGATCGTCGTCCCCGCGTCGGCCGCCCCCGTCCTGCTGGTCGGCGGCTGGTGGGTCGCCCAGCTGCTCCAGGGGCCGCGCTACGACCCGGTCACCACGTCGATCAGCGTCCTCGGCGCGTACGGCGCGCCCGGCTACTGGGTGCTGACGGGCGCCCTGCTCGCGCTCGGCGCCTGCTATCTCGCGATCGCGGCGGGCCTGCGGCAGGCGGCGACCGCGGGCCGCGTGGCGCTCGGCGGCGGCGGAGCCGCCTCGCTTGCGCTGACGCTCGTCCCCGCCCCGAGCAGCGGCGGCTCGCTGCACCACGGCGCGATCGCCGCGGTCGGCTTCGTCCTGCTGGCGCTCTGGCCGGTGTTCGCGGCCGGGCGCGGCGACCGCGCGGCGCCGTGGGCCCTGCGGCCCGGCCCCGCCGCCGCGGCGAGCGCCCTGATGTGGGTCGGCGCCGCCTGGTTCTGGATCGAGCTGCACCGCGACGGCGTCCCGCGCCTGCCGGGGGCCGCGGAGCGCGTCGTCACCCTGGCCCAGGCCCTCTGGCCGCTCCTGGTCGTCCTCTCCTGCGCGCGTGCGCCCCGCCCGTACACCGCCGCGGGAGACGGCGGCCGGGAGGGCGGGGTCAGACGGACCGTGCGGCTCGGCGGATCGGCGCACCCGCCCGGTGCAGACTCGTCAGCGCCTGGACGTACGAGGCCATCAAGCCGGTCCTGACGTACGGGACGCCGATCTCGGCGCAGTAGCGGCGCACGATCGGCTGCGCGCGCCGCAGGTTGGGCGACGGCATGCTGGGGAAGAGGTGGTGCTCGATCTGGTGGTTGAGCCCGCCGAGCACGACGTCGATGAGGCGCCCGCCGCTGACGTTGCGCGAGGTGAGCACCTGGCGCCGCAGGAAGTCGGGGCCCTTGGCGCCGCTCAGCGTCGGCATCCCCTTGTGGTTCGGCGCGAAGATCGAGCCGAGGTAGATCCCGAACAGGCACTGGTGCACGAAGAGGAACGCGACCGCCTTCCCCGGCGGCAGCACGACCAGCAGGGCCGACAGGTACAGCACGAAGTGCGCGACGAGGAGCGCGCCCTCCGCGGTCCGCTGCTTCTGCGTCCGGTCGGAGAGCGCCCGCACCCCCGCCACATGCAGGTTGAACCCCTCAAGGGTCAGCAGCGGGAAGAACAGATACGCCTGGACCCTGCCGATCAGCCGGGGCAGGCCGGTCGCGGCGCTCGCCTGCCGCCTGCTCCAGACCAGTACGTCCGGGTTGACGTCGGGGTCGAGTTCCTCGTGGTTCGGGTTGGCGTGGTGGCGCGTGTGCTTGTCCTGCCACCACCCGTATCCCATGCCTATGCCGACGTTCCCGATGACACGGCCCGTCAGGACACTGGCCCGGGTGAGGCGGAACACCTGGCGGTGCGCCACGTCGTGCGCGAGCAGCGCCACCTGGCCGAACACCACGGCGAGCAGGGCGGCGAGCGCGAGCGTCCACCAACTGTCGCCGACCAGGGGGAAGACGGCCCAGACGGCCGCGTACAGGCCGAGCACCAGCGTCATGCGCACGGCGTAGTAGAGGGGCCTGCGGCCCATCAGACCCGCTTCCCTGACGAGCACGGACAGCCGCGCGAAGTCGCTGCCGCGGGTCTGCCGCGGCGGCAGGGGTGCGGGGGTGAAGGGGGAGAGGGGGGAACTCATGCTGCTGCCCTCCAGGGCCGGCAGGGCGGGTGTGCGAAGGAGCGGACGGGGCGGCCGGGCGGCCGGGACCCCGGCCGCGGGGGCCGTCCCGTGCCCGTACGCGGCGGTCCTTCGGCCGGGGCACGGTCGGCAGCGCCGACGCTGGCGCCGGTGGCCTGGGCGGGAGCGGGGCGGGTGGCCGGGCCACGGGGGATCGCGGTGGCCGCGCGGCGGGCCGCTCCCGCGAGGGGCGGCCCGGGGGGTGGGCCCTGGACCGTCCGGTCAGGACGGTCCAGGGCCCACCCGGTGCGCCTTGCGCGCTGCGGGCTCAGAACGTCGGGCCGCCGAGCTCCGGCGCGGCCTCGGCCGGCAGCGTCTGGCAGGTGAAGCCGAGGCGGATCAGCGCGCGGGTCACCTCGTCCGCGGTGAAGTCCCGCCGGTCCTGCTTCGTGATGCGCTCACCCACTTGCTTGACCGGGTAGACCTTCGTCCCGACCTTCACGGCGGCGCCCGTGCCCGGCTCGGGCCTGACGCCCTTCATCAGCTGTTCGACTTCGCTCTTGACCAGGTCGAAGGGGAATCGTGCGATCACGCAGCGCATGGGGTCCTCACCAGGGTCGATCGGCAGTGGCTGTCATCGGATGTGGTGCTTCGCCCGGGGCGGGCGAAGGGCGGAGCTGGGGTACTGCCCGCGGTCACCCGCGTCCTGTGCGCCGCCGCTGCTGCCCTCCGCGGGACCCCTCGCTCCTGGGCGCGTCCGCGCCCGGCCGGTCCTCGCCCCGGTGCGGGCGCCGCGCGCGGGGCGCGGGCACCGTCTCGCGGGCCGACGCCGATCCCGCGCCGGAGCGGCGCCGGCCGCCCGGGCGCGAGCCACGGCCGCTGGTCG
>NZ_BAABEP010000093.1:0-16683 GCF_039540215.1 Streptomyces tremellae | reverse complement strand
GCAGCCAGTCACTCGACCTCGCCTTCCTCGTCGCCGAAATGTACCGCGACCAGTAGCGGTCCCCCTGGAACCGGCTCGGACGCCGATGGGGCACGGATCACCGCTTGTGATCCGTGCCCCATCACCCGTTCCGGGGGTTCTCCCGGAATGCGCTCGCGGGTAAGGTTAGGTTAGCCTCACCGATACGTCGGGACGGCATCCTGAGACCGGCCCACGGGAGGTGACACCGCGTGTACGTATGCTCCTGCTTCGGCATCACGGAGTCGCAGGTCAAGGCGCACGCGAAGGCGGGTGCCTGCACGCCGCGCCAGATCGCCTCCCAGTGCAGGGCCGGCACGGACTGCGGCGGCTGTGTCCGGCGCATCCAGTCCATACTCGGCCGCGGCGCCTGCCCGCGCCGCGAGCCCGACCGGGTGGCCGCGGAGCCGTTCGAGCCGGCTGAGCCCCTCGCCCCCACCGAGCCCTTCGGCCCGGCCGCAGAGCCCCTGGCGCCCGCTCCGGCGCCCGTGGCAGCCGAGACCGGGCAGGCGTCCTTCCCGTACGCGGCCTGACGGCCTCCATCCGGCCGCGCGTACCGGGCCGGGCGTGGCCGGCACGCCCCCGCGGTGGCGCTACTTGCTGTCGCCGTCGCCCTCGGGCTGCTGGATCTGCTGGGCGATGTAGAGCGCCTCGCCGAGTTTCTCGATCAGGCCGAGCTGCGTGTCGAGGTAGTCGATGTGGTGCTCCTCGTCCTCCAGGATGGCCTCGAAGATGCGCTTGGACGTGTGGTCGTTCTTCGCACGCATCACGTCGATGCCGCGCTTGAGCCGGTCGATGGCCTCCACCTCGACCTGCCGGTCCGCCTCGAACATCTCCGTGACGGTCTGGCCGACCCGGACGTGGAAGAGGCGCTGGTAGTTCGGCAGGCCGTCGAGCAGCAGGATCCTGTCGGTCAGGATCTCCGCGTGGCGCATCTCGTCGAAGGACTCCGCGCGGGTGTTCTTGGCGAGCTTCGCCCAGCCGAAGTTCTCCTGCATCTTCGCGTGCAGGAAGTACTGGTTGATCGCGGTGAGCTCCGCGGTCAGCTGCTCGTTCAAGAACTCAAGGACCTCGGGGTCGCCCTGCATGGCAGCGGCTCCTTCCAGCGGTGAGACATGGTGAGACAAAGGGACACGCGAGACGTGACGCGTGTCAGGCATGTGCCCGGTGGGACTCGCCGCAGTCTCGCATCGCCACGCAGGGGCGTCCAGTAAGGGCGTCCTTGCCATGAGCTGGGCCGATATGGCGCGAGCCCCGGTCCTCGCCACCCCTCCCGGTCTGTCACCATGTAAAGCATGGGTGAGGAGCAGAGCCGGGGCCGGCCGGCACCGGAGGGATCCTCCCTCCCCCCTGGGCAGCGCCTCCAGCGGGGCTGGCCCGTCACCCACTACGGCCCCGTGCCGAAGTTCCGGCCCGAGCGGTGGGAGTTCCGCGTCTTCGGCGCCACCGCGGACGGGGAGAAGCACTGCTGGAACCACGAGCAGTTCACCGCGCTGCCGTTCTCCACGGTCGTGGCCGACCTGCACTGCGTGACGAAGTTCAGCATGCTCGGCGCCGAGTGGGGCGGCGTGCACGCCAAGACCGTCCTCGACCTCGCCCCGCCCGACCCCCGGGCCACCCATGTGATGGTCTGGGCCGAGTACGGCTACAGCGCCAACCTCCGGCTCGCGGACTTCACCGCCGACGGCACGATCTTCGCCACGCACCGCGAGGGGGAGCTGCTCACCGCCGAGCACGGCTTCCCGCTGCGGCTCGTCGTGCCGCACCTCTACGCCTGGAAGGGGCCCAAATGGGTCAGAGGTGTGGAGTACCTGCGGGCCGACCGCAGGGGCTTCTGGGAGGAGCGCGGCTACCACAACGTGGGCGACCCGTGGGCCGAGCAGCGCTTCACCTACCAGGAGGAGCCGGGCGAGGGCCCGGAGCTGTAACGGTTCTCCTGGTACGGCCGCCGCGCGGCGTCTCCCGGAGGCCCGGCCGCCCGCGCCCCGTCCGCGGCTCAGCCGTCGCGCAGCTTCTTCAGCCGCGCCACGTCGTCCGTGTGCCCGGCCCTGCCGCCAGGCGTCTCGATCACCAGCGGCACGCCGGCCGTCGCCGGGTGGCGGAACAGCTCCCCGAACGGCTCCTCGCCGATGTGGCCCGCGCCGATGTTCTCGTGGCGGTCCTTGTGCGCGCCGGCCACGTCCTTCGAGTCGTTCGCGTGGATCAGGCCGAGCCTGCCGGGCCCCACGGTCTCCACCAGCGCGTCCAGCGTCCGCGCCATGCCCCGGGGGCCCGCCAGGTCGTGCCCGGCCGCGTAGACATGGCAGGTGTCGAGGCAGACGCCGAGCTTCGGGTGCGCGTCGAGTGCCTCCGTGTACGGACCGAGGTCCGCGATCAGCGAGCAGAGGGAGGCCCCCTGGCCCGCGGTCGGTTCGAGCAGCACGGGCGGGTCGTCGTCGTGCGTCAGCTCGTCCAGCAGCGGCAGCAGCAGCTCCCGCACCTGCGCGAGCGCCGTCGCCCGGTCCCGTCCCCCGGTCGCCGAGCCCGTGTGCACGACCACGCCCCGCGCGCCGATCGCCCGGCCCCGCCGCAGGCTGTGCCGCATCGACTCGACGGAGCGCGCGGCCGTCTCGGGCGAGTGCGAACCGAAGTTGATCAGGTATGGCGCGTGGACGTACGCGGGGACGCCGGCCGCCGCGCACCCGGCGCGGAACAGCTCGTCCTGGGCCGGGCTGCCGGGCGGCGTCGCCCAGCCGCGCGGGTTGGCGACGAACACCTGCACCGCCTCGGCGCCGAGGTCGCGCGCGTAGCCGAGGCCGGTGGCGGCGAGGCCGCCCGCGACCGGTACATGGGCGCCGACCGGTCGGCGCGGGGCGCCGTCCTGCCGGTCCCCGCAGGGCCCGGGGGAGAGGGGAGCAGTCACAGTCCGTCCGTCCTGATGGTGATCGTGCTGCCTTCCGGCGCCTTGTCGCCGCCGGCCACCGACTGGTCGGTGATGGTGTCGTCGATGAACGGGAAGCTGTGCTTCACCTGCACCTCGAAGCCCTTGTCCGCCAGCTGCTTCCGCGCCGCGTCGGCGGACGTGCCGGTCACGTCGGGGACCGTGACCATCTTCGGCCCCTTCGACACGGTCAGCGTCACGGTGTCGCCCTCGGCCAGCCTCCCGCCCTCGCCGGGCGACTGCCGGGCCACCGCGCCCGCGTCCTCGTCGGACCGGACGCGCTGCGGCGCGATCTTCGCCTTCAGGCCCGCGTCCGCGAGGTCGGACGCCGCCTCGTCCACGTCCTCGCCCGTCACGTCCGGCACCTCGACCGCGGGGCCCCTGCTGACCTTCAGCGCGACGGCCTTGTCGGGGCGCACCCGTGCGCCCGCGCCCGGGTCCGAGGAGATCACCGCGCCCCGGTCCGCCGTGTCGTCGAAGGACTGCGTGACGAGCCCCGGCGCGAGGCCGGCCTTCTTCAGCGCGGCCCTGGCGTCCGCGAGTGGCAGCCCGGCGAGCTCGGGCACCCGCACGATCCGCGGGCCGCGCGAGATGGCCAGCGTCACCGGGCCGCTGCCCCTGACCCGGCTCTCCGGCGCCGGCTCGCTGCCCATCACCGTGCCCTCGGCGAAGGCGTCGCTGAAGCCCCGGGTGACGCGGACGTCGAGCCCCGCGTCCGACAGGCGCTTCTCTGCCGCCTGCTCGCTCTGCCCGAGCACCGGCGGCACGCGGGTGAACTGGCCCGAGTTGATGTACCAGACGCCCACCCCGACCACCACGGCGAGCAGCGCGGCGAGCGCGGCGACGGCCCCGCGCCGCCGCCGCGGCGACCGGCCTGCCGGGCGGACCGCGCCGTCGCGCGGACCCGCAGGCGGCAGGTCGAGCCGGCTCGTCCTGTCGACCCCGCCCGCGGGCCCGCCGTGCGGCGCCACGCCCGGCAGGACGCTCGTACGGTTCTCGGACCCTGCGGTGCGGCTCGCCGGGCGCGCCGCGGGCGGCTCCGCGTCCAGCTCGGCCTCGGTCAGCGCGCCGCGCAGCTCGCGGGCGAGGGCGAGCAGCGCCCCGGCGTCCGCGGGACGCCGCGCCGGGTCGCGCACGGCAGCCCGCGCCATCAGCGCGGCGAGCGCGGGGGCGAGGCCCGGCGCGGTCGCGGACGGCGCCGGCACGTCCTCGTTGAGGTGCTGGTAGACGACCTGCGCGGGCGTCTCGCCGCCGTGCGGCTTGCGGCCCGTCAGCATCTCGTACAGGACCACGCCGCACGCGTACACGTCGACGCCTGGACCCGCGCCCGCGGGCAGGCCCTCCAACTGCTCGGGGGCGAGGTACGACACCGTGCCGAGCACGGAACCCGTGGTGCCCGTGGCATCGCCCACGGACCGTACGAGCCCGAAGTCGGCGACCTTCACCCGGCCGTCGTCCCCTATCAGGACGTTCTCCGGCTTCATGTCGCGGTGCACGAAACCGGCGCGGTGCGCGGCGCCGAGCGCCGCGAGCACCGGCTCCAGGATGTCGAGCGCCGCACGCGGTCTGAGTGCCCCGCGCTCGCGCAGCACGTCGCGCAGGGTGCAGCCCTCGACGTACTCCATGGCCAGGTACACGTAGGCGCCCTGGGCGCCCTGGTCGAAGACGGCGACCACGTTGGGGTGCGCGAGCCGCGCCACCGACCTGGCCTCCCGGATGAACCGCTCCACGAACGCGGCGTCGACGGCGAGCGAGGGATGCATCACCTTCAGCGCGACCACCCGGTCGAGCCGGGTGTCCACGGCGCGGTACACCGTGGCCATCCCGCCGACCGCGATGCGCGCGTCGACGCGGTACCTGCCGTCGACCACCTGCCCGACGATCGGGTCATTGAGGGTCGTGTCCACGCGCCGAGTCTACGGTCGGTCCCGGTGGGGGGCGCCCCCTGCCCGCGGCCCTCGCGGCAGAGCCGTGACGCCCCGAGCAGCGGCGACGCCCCGCCGCCCGCACGCCGCCGGGCCCGTGGCGCGGTCCGGGAGGGGCCCGCGCCACGGTTCAGAACGCGGGGCGCTCCGGGTCCAGGTCGGCACGCCCGCCCACCGGTGACGACGCCTGGGCGTGGTGGCGCGGCGGGATGCGGCCCGCGAGACGCGCGAGGCGGCCGGCCTCGACGCCGTGGCGCATCGCCTCGGCCATCAGCACCGGGGACTGCGCCCGCGTCACCGCCGACGCCAGCATCACCGCGTCGCACCCCAGCTCCATCGCGAGGACCGCGTCCGACGCGGTGCCCGCGCCCGCGTCCAGGATGACCGGCACCCCCGCCTGCTCCACGATCAGCCGGAAGTTGTGCGGGTTGCGGATGCCGAGACCCGAGCCGATGGGGGAGCCGAGCGGCATCACGGCCGCGCAGCCGACCTCTTCGAGCCGCCGCGCGAGTACCGGGTCGTCATTGGTGAAGGGCAGCACCGTGAAGCCGTCGTCGACCAGCGTCTCCGCCGCGTCGAGCACCTCCACGGGGTCGGGCAGCAGCGTCCGCTCGTCGGCCACCACCTCAAGCTTCACCCAGTCGGTGCCGAGCGCCTCCCGCGCCAGCCGGGCCGTCAGCACGGCCTCGCCCGCCGTGAAGCAGCCCGCCGTGTTGGGCAGCGCCCGGATGCCGAGCCGGTCGAGCACCGACAGCACGGAGCCCTGCACCCCGGGGTCGAGCCGCCGCATGGCGACCGTGGTCAGCTCGGTGCCCGAGGCGGCGAGCGAGCGTTCGAGCACGTCGAGGCTGGGCGCCCCGCCCGTGCCCATGATCAGCCGGGACGTGAAGGACACTCCGGCGATGGTCAGCGCGTCGTCCGCCATCCCCGTCAGCCGCCCTGCACCGCGGTGAGGACCTCGACCCGGTCGCCGTCACCGAGCGGGGTGTCCTGCCAGCTGCCGCGCGGCACCACCGTCTCGTTGACCGCCGCGGCGACGCCCGAAGGCGCGGCCGTGAGCGACGCCACCAGCACGTCGAGCGTCGTCGCCGCCGCGACCTCGCGCGGCTTGCCGTTCACCGACACGCGCACCACGCGCGCCGCCGTGCTCTCGATCATGCCGACCGCTCCTCTCGTACCGCTCGTACCGTACGGTCCGCTCCGGACCTGCCGCCCGCCGTGCCCGTGAACCGCTCGGGGCCGAACGGCCTTGCCACCTGGGTCAGTTCACCCGTCGTCAGGGCCGAGGCCAGGGCCTCGCCCGTGACCGGCGTCAGCAGCACGCCGTTGCGGAAGTGCCCCGTCGCCAGGTGCAGGCCCGGCAGCGCCGTCGGGCCGAGCAGCGGCGCGTTGTCGGGCGAGCCGGGCCGCAGCCCCGCCCTGGTCTCCGTGAGCGGCAGCTCCGTGATGCCGGGGACCAGCTCGTGCGCGTCCCGCAGCAGCTCGTACACGCCGCCCGCGGTGACCGTGGTGTCCCACCCCAGCTCCTCGCTGGTCGCTCCCACCACGAGCTCGCCGTTCTCCCGCGGCACCAGGTACACGTCGGCGCCGCGCACCACCGCGCGCACCGTCCGTGACAGGAACGGCGCGTACGCCCGCGGCACCGTCAGCCGCAGCACCTGCCCCTTCACCGGCCGCACCGGCGGCAGCACCTCCGGGGGCACGCCGTCGAGCCGGCCGCTCAGGCTGCCCCCCGCGAGCACCACCTGGCCCGCGGCGATCCCGGGCCCCTCCGCGGGCTCGACGCCCACGGCACGCCCGCCGCGCACGGTCAGCCGCCGGGCCCAGCCCCTGTGCAGGACGACGCCCGCACGCTCGCACGCCGTGAGCAGCGCGGCCGCCAGCCTGCGCGGGTCTATCTGATGGTCGCCGTCGACCCGCAGCCCGCCCCTGACGCCGGGCGCGAGCATCGGTTCGAGCCGCCGGCACTCCCGGCCGCCGAGCCACTCGGAGGAGAGCCCGCACTTCTGCTGGAAGGCGTGCAGCTCCCGCAGGTGCGCGCGGTCGTCGCTGTCCAGCGCCACAGCGAGCGTCCCGCAGGTGCGGTAGCCGGTGTCCCGGCCGCTCGCTTCCTCCAGCTCTGCCACGAACTTCGGATAGGCGCGCGCCGAGGCGAGGTTGAGACCGAGCAGGGCCTCCTCGCCGTAGTGGAGCTCCGTGACGGCGGCCAGCATGCCCGCCGCGACCCGCGCGGCGCCACCGCCCGGCTCCGGGTCGACCACGCACGTGCGCAGCCCGTGCTGCGCGGCCCGCCATGCGGTGACGAGCCCGATGATCCCGCCGCCGACCACCAGCACGTCGTGGCCGCGGGCGCTCCCGGGGCCCGCGGTCGCGGCGGTGCGCCGGTGCGCTGTGTCCGGTGTGTCAGAAGGCTGCACGGTCGTCAGCCCCTCCCTTCGCCGGCATGACCCGGATCAGGTTCGTACGGTCGGAGGCCGCCCAGCCTCCCTCTCAGCCCGGTCCGTCCGGGCTCCCGCGAGGTCTTCCGGGCCAGGGTAGACCCTGGCACGCCGTCCCGTAAGACGGCCCGGGGCCTCGGGGATCTATGGTGAGCGCGTGAGCGAGGACCAGAGAGTCGTCATCGTCGGTGCGGGCATGGCCGGCGTGCAGACCGCGGTGGCGCTGCGCGAGTGCGGCCACCAGGGACCCGTCACCGTGCTCGGTGCCGAACCCCATCCGCCCTACGACAGGCCCCCGCTGTCCAAGGCGGTGCTCCTCGGCCAGGCCGAGGGCTCCGCCTTCGACATCGACTTCGACGCGCTCGGCGTGGAGCTGCGGCTCGGCGTCGGGGCGACAGGACTGCGGCCCGGCCCCCGCGAGGTGGACACCACGGCGGGCCCCGTCCCGTACGACGCGCTGGTCCTCGCCTGCGGTGCCCGGCCGCGCACCCTGCCGGGCACGTCGGGTGTGCCCGGGGTGCACGTACTGCGGACCCTGGACGACGTGGCGGTGCTGCGGCCCCTCCTCCAGGCGCAGCGCGACATCGCCATCGTCGGCGCCGGCTGGATCGGCGCCGAGTTCGCCACGGCTGCGCGCGCCGCCGGCTGCGCCGTCACCGTCGTCGAGGCCGCCGACCGCCCCCTCGCGCACGCGCTGCCCGCCGAGGTCACCGCGCCGATGGCCGGCTGGTACGCGGAGAGCGGCACCTCCCTGCTGACCGGCGTCGGCGTGGACCGCGTCGAGGAGGGCGCGCTCCACCTCGCTAACGGGCGGGCGATCGCGGCCGACGCGATCCTCGTCGGCATCGGCGCCCGCCCCGCGACCGACTGGCTGGCCGGCTCCGGCGTGGAGCTCGGCCCCGAGGGCGCCGTGCGCGCCGACGCGTCGCTGCGCGCCTCCCTGCCCGCTGTGTACGCGGTGGGCGACTGCGCCTCCTTCCCCTCCGCCCGCTACGGCGAGCGGCTCCTCGTGCACCACTGGGACAACGCGCTCCAGGGGCCGCGCACCGTCGCCGCCCACCTCACGGGCGCCGCGGCCGAGCCCTACGACCCGGTGCCGTACTTCTGGTCCGAGCAGTTCGGCCGCTTCGTGCAGTACGCGGGCCACCACGCGGGCGCCGACCTGCTCGTCCACCGCGGCGACCCGCGGGGCAGCGCCTGGTCCGCGCTGTGGCTGCGCGGGGGCGCGCTCGTCGCGCTGCTCGCCGTGGGCAGGCCGCGCGACCTGGCACAGGGCCGCAAGCTCGTCGAGGCGGGCGCCCCGCTCGACCCGGAGCGCGCGGCCGACCCGTCCGTACCGCTGAAGCGCGCCCTGCGCTAGCCGGCGCTCCGTGCGCCGGACAGAGCCCCGCGCAGGACACGGCGCAGCCGCGGACACCGCCGACACCGCGGAGCCGCGGGTACGGCCGAGCCGTGGGTACGGCCGAACTGTGGGTACGGCCGAACTGCGGGCAGTGCGGGCACGGCCGCCGCGTGCCTCCCTAGGACCGCCACCGCTACCGTCTGTCAGTCCGGGATGGCAGGCTTGTCCCCGTGACCGAGATTGACGCGAAGATCGATGCCCTCGTCCCCGAGTGGCTCCACCTCCCCGACATCGCGGAGAAGCTGGACGTCGAGGTGACGCGCGTGCGCCAGCTGGTGAAGGAAGGCCAGCTGATCGCCGTGCGCCGCGGTGAGAACCGGACACTCCAGGTCCCCGCCGCCTTCATCGACGGCGACAGGGTCGTCAAGGGGCTCGTCGGCACGCTGACGCTCCTGAAGGACGACGGCTTCTCCGACGAGGAGATGCTGGAGTGGCTGTTCACGCCCGACCCGACCCTGCCGGGCACGCCCGTGCAGGCCCTGGGCGAGAACCGCGGCACGGAGGTGAAGCGCCGGGCGCAGGCCCTCGCCGTCTGACCCCCCGGCGCCCGCGCGCACCCGGGACGCCGGAAGCCGCCGGAAGAGAACACGAAGAAGCAGGGCCGGGCCAGCCGGCACACCATGCCCCGGGGCGGCGGCCGCCGCCCCGGGGACGTACCAGGGGGGAACACCCGATGTCCACGGCCCGCGCGACGCTCGCCGACGCCCGTGTCTACCTGTGCACCGACGCCCGCAAGCGCCAGGGCGACCTGCCCGCCTTCCTCGACGCGGTCCTCTCCTCGGGGGTGGACGTCGTCCAGCTCAGGGACAAGTCGCTCGAAGCGGCCGAGGAGCTCGACCACCTCCGGGTCTTCGCCGACGCCTGCCGCAGGCACGGCGCCCTCCTCGCGGTCAACGACCGCGCGGACGTCGCGCACGCGATCGGTGCCGACGTGCTCCACCTCGGCCAGGGCGACCTGCCGGTGCCCGCGGCCCGTGCCATCCTCGGCGACCGGCCGCTGATCGGCCGCTCCACGCACGCGGCGGCCGAGGCGGAGGCAGCCGCCGTCCAGCCGGGCGTCGACTACTTCTGCACGGGACCCTGCTGGCCGACCCCCACCAAGCCGGGACGGCACGCGCCGGGTCTCGCCCTGGTGCGGCACACGGCCGCCCACACCGCGGCGCACGGCATCGACCGCCCCTGGTTCGCCATCGGCGGGATCGACGAGGACAACCTCGACGAGGTGCTGGACGCCGGGGCCACCAGGATCGTCGTCGTCCGGGCCATCACCGAGGCGGGCGACCCGGCCGCCGCGAGCGCCGCGCTCGCCTCCCGGGTCAGGGAGCGGGCGGCCGCAGCGGCCGGCCGGGGCGCGGGCGCCGCGTGACGGCGCCCGCCACAAGTCGCTAGCCTGCCCGTATGGCCCTCGGTACCCCGTCCACCTGGATACCCCACGCGCGCACCGTGCGCGACGTGCTCGCCGAGGGCGGCCTCAGCCGCTCCTTCGAGTTCTGGGCGCCGAGGACGGCCAAGGGCGAGCGCAACCTGTGGAACGCGCTGCGCCGCGTGGAGGCCGTGGCGCCGAGCTTCGTCTCCGTGACGTACGGCGCGGGCGGCTCCACCCGTACGGGCACGGTCAGGGCGACCGAGCAGATCGCCGCCGACACCACCCTCACCCCCGTCGCGCACCTGACGGCGGTCGGGCAGTCCGTCGCTGAGCTGCGCCACATGGTCCGCAGGTACGCGGCGGCCGGCATCCGCAACATCCTCGCGGTACGCGGAGATCCGCCGGGCGACCCGATGGGGGAGTGGGTCAGGCACCCCGAGGGCGTCGAGTACGCCGTCGAACTGGTCGAGCTGATCAAGGAGTCGGGGGACTTCTGCGTCGGCGTGGCCGCCTTCCCCGAGATGCACCCGCGCTCGGCCGACTGGGACAGCGACATCCGCCACTTCACGGCCAAGTGCCGGGCGGGCGCGGACTACGCGATCACCCAGATGTTCTTCGAGCCGGAGAGCTATCTCGCGCTGCGCGACCGGGCCGCGGCCGCGGGCTGCGAGACACCGATCATTCCGGAGATCATGCCGGTCACGAGCGTGAAGCAGCTGGAGCGGCTGCCCTCGCTGAGCACCGCGGCGGTGCCCGCCCGGCTCAAAGACCGCATCCTCGCGGCCAAGGAGGATCCAGCGGCTGTACGCTCCATTGGCATCGAGTTCGCGACGGAGTTCTGCGCGCGGCTCCTCGCGGAAGGGGTGCCGGGCCTCCACTTCATCACGCTCAACAACTCCACTGCGACACTTGAGATCCACGAGAATCTCGGACTGCACGGGCATTCCTGACCGGCGCCGCACACCATCGGGTGCGGCGGCCGCACGAGAGGGGCGTACATGGGCTGGGCGGTCCTCTACATCGCGTTCGGCATGGTCGCGCTCTGGCTCCTCGGCGAGGTGCTGCTCCAGTACAAGGCGCGGCTGCGCTGGCGGTTGCTCGCCTTCGTGGGCTTCCTCACGGTCGTCGTCGGCGTGGTCCTGCCGTCGGTCCTGGTGATCGTCGCCGGCGCGATCGCCTTCGGCGTCGGGCAGACGTACGTGACCCTGTCGTTCCGCAAGGGCTACTCCACGGGCTGGGCCCTCGGCGGGCGGCCGAGCACCAGCAGGCGCCGCAGGGGCGCGGCGGGCGCCGACGCCGCGCCGCGCCGGGACGCGGGCCCCCGGGAGGCCGCCCCCGAGCAGGAGCCGGCGCAGGAGCAGACCATGGTCGCCGCCGTGCCGGGCGACGCCACCGCCGGGGGCGAGGGGCAGGGCGCCGCGGACGAGACGGCGGTGTACGCGCCGCAGCCGCTGCCCGACGACACGGGCGCGCAGTACGGCGTCCACCACGACGCCGCCGACACCGCCTCAGGCCTCGGCACCGCCGCGTTCGCCGCCGAGAGCCAGGGCGGGCACACCGACTACGCCCCCGCCGACTACGACGCCTACGGCGGCTACGAACAGCCCGCCGCGCACGCCGGATACGCCCCGTACGACGCCTACGGCACCTACCAGGACCAGCCCGACCAGGCCGCGTACCCGCCGCAGCAGTACGGCTACGGCTACGGCAGCCAGGACCAGGGGGCCCAGGGCGCGCAGGCCGGCCCGGCCGCCGCGCAGGGCGGCCAGACCGGCCAGGACCAGTCCGGTCAGCAGCAGCCCCCGTACCAGGGCCAGTACGACGGCCACGACACCTACGCCGCCCCCTACGCCGGCCCCGCGTCCTACGGTGCCTACGAGACCTACGGCGACGGCTACGGGCAGCAGCAGTACCAGGACCCCTACGCCGTCGACACCCCGCCCGGCGGGGTCTGGGTCCCCCAGCAGCGCGACAGCGCCCAGGGCGGGCAGGGGGGTTACGACGAGCAGGGCTACGGCCCCGACGGCTACCCGTACGACCCCTCGGCGCACCACCCCGAGCCGGAGCCCGGCGGCCCGTACCGCTACTGAGTCCGCGTCACCGTCCTTGCCCTTCCGGCCCGTCCGGGCCCTGCCCCGCGCCGTCCCCGGGCGGCGCATGCCCGCCCGGCCCGGTTCAGGCAGCGCGCCCCGGCTCACTGCGAGCCGCGGAACCCGGGCCCCTCCACGACGAGTCCGGCCACCAGCGCGCCCGACATGCCCGCGTGCGGCAGCCCGCCGCCGGGGTGAGACCAGCCGCCCGCCCGGTAGAACCCGCGCGGGCGCGCCGAGTTGGCCGGGCGCAGCAGCCGGCCGCCCGCGCCCGCCAGGGCGGGCGCGGGAACGCCCCCGCCGCGCGCGCCCGTCTCCCGTTCCGTCTCCGCCGGGGTCCGCACCTCCCGCCACAGCGTGCGCTCGGCCAGCCCGGGTACGGCGTCCGCCGCCGCGGCCACCAGCGTGTCGGCGTACCGCGCGCGCAGCCCGGGGTCGGTCCAGTCGACGGGGCCGTGGGGCGCGACCACCGCGGCGACCGTGACCGCCTCGTGCTCCGCGTCCGGGCGCACGGCGGGGTCGTCGGGGCGCAGCACGGTCACCGTGGGGCGCTCGGCAGGCGAGCCGCCGAAGACCGCCGCGGCCTCCTCAACCGCCGAGGGGGCGTGCACGACCGTGCGGTGCGCCGTCCCTGCGGGCCGCCCGCCCCGCAGCGCGAGCAGCACCGTGAACCGGCCCGGTGCCACCGGGTCCGCCCCCGCCGCGCCCCCGGGGCCGGGGGCAGCGGGCAGAGCGTCCGGGGCGACGCCCGCGACCACCGCGTCGGCCGCGGCCGACGTGCCGTCGGCCAGCTCCACGCCGGCCGCCGCGCCGTCCTTCTCCACGACGGCCGCCACCTCGGCGCCGAAGACGAACTCGACACCGCGCGCCACGCACCGCTCGTACACCGCCCGCGCCAGCCGGCGCAGCCCACCCCGCACGTACCAGGTGCCGAACGTCTGCTCCAGATACGGCAGCACCGACGCGCTCGCGGGCGCCGTGCGCGGATCGAGCCCATAGGCCAGTGCGTAGCCGTCGAGCAGCGCGGCGAGGCCGGGCACCCCGAGCTCCCACGCGCCGACCTCCGCGAGCGTCGCCGCCTGCCGTGCGCCGCGCAGCAGCCTGCGCCGCCGCAGCGCCGGGTACGGGTCGCGGCCGAGCGGTGCGGGATCGGCGGGCAGCGGCTCCTCAAGGAGCGGGCGGCGGGTGCGCGCCCAGGTCTCCCCCGCCCGGCCGAGGAAGTCCGCCCAGCGGGCGCCCGCGCCCGCGCCGAACGCCCCGTCGAGCGCGGCGACCACCCCGCCGCGCGAGGCGTTCGGCAGCAGGGCCCGCCGCCCGTCCGCGAAGACATGGAGCGCGTCGTGCTCGGGCTGCACCAGCTCCACGCACGCTTCGAGCGGCTCCTTGCCCGTCTTCACGAACAGGTCGCGGTAGACGGCCGGCACGTGCAGCACGCCGGGGCCCGTGTCGAAGCCGAAGCCGTCCCGCTCGAAGCCGCCCACCGAGCCGCCGTACGCCGCCGTCCGCTCGTACACCGTCACCCGGTGCCCCGCCACGGCGAGCCTCGCGGCCGCCGCCATCGCGCCCATCCCGGCGCCGATCACCGCAATCCGTGCCATGCCGGTGACTCTAACGGCAGCCCTCAGGGGCGCCGCCACGCCCCGTGAGCAGGGCAGCTGCCGCAGGCGGGCTCTATCGCCCACCCCCTGAGTACCCGTACTCAGGGGGTGAGATGAGTAGCCGGGCGGATGGGCCGGGCCGCCGCTGACGGAAGAGTGGAGCGTACGGAAGGGGCACGGAACCGGCACCGCCGACACGGGGCGGCGGAACGGTGAAGCGGCCCTTCCGAACGGGGGTGCACAGCGGAGGGGCCGGTGACCGAGAGGACACCGGGCCCTCCTGCCCCGGACCGCCGAAGGCCGGGAAGGCCTCGCGCCGGACCGGGGAGCAGCGGGACCGGCGGAACGGGGGAGCCGGGAACGGGGGACGCGGGCCGACGGGGGACACGGCGGGCCGCGGCAGTAACGGGGGAAAGCGGGGCCCGGGGCCCCGGCGCTGTTGGCGCCGGGGCCCCGGGCCCCGCCGCCGTGTCCGCGCGCCTCCCGACGTGCGCCTCCCGGTGCGCCGGGGTCACCCGAAGGGGGCTCCACGGCGGGTGGGCCGAGTGAAAAGGCCAGGTCGGAGCAGATTGTCAGTGGTGGCCCGCACCATGGGACACAGACGGCCGGCGTGCCGTCGCACTCGACAGGAGGTTCGTCATGGCCAGCTCCTCCGCAGGCGCCGCACGACGGCTCCCGCCGGGCGGCCCCGCCCCCTCGCCGACCACGGGCCCGCCCACCGACATCCACCCCGTGCTGCGCAGGGCGGGCGCCCCGCCCGCCGCGCTCGACCTGCTCGCCCAGGCGCGCACGGGACTCGACGAGGCCGCGGCCCTCGACGCGCCCAACGAGCGCTACGCGGTCGCCCACCTCGCCGCCCTGCGCACCGCCGCGGCCGTCCTCGCCGCGCGCGGCCGTCCCGAGGCGACGCCCAGGCGCCGCCGCCGTATCCGCAGCGCCTGGGAGGTGCTGCCGGAGATCGCGCCCGAGCTGGCCGAGTGGAGCGCCCTGTTCGCCGCGGGCGCCGAGCGCCGCGCCCGCGCAGAGGCGGGCATCAGGGGCGCCGCGACCCCGCGCGACGCGGACGACCTGCTGCGGGACGCCGAGATGTTCCTCAGGATCGTCGAGCGCCTGCTCGTGCGCCAGCCGGTGCTGCCGACACCGCGCCGTGCGGCGCCGTAGCGGGTCCCGGCGGCTCCCGGCCCCGGGCCGCGCGCCCGGGTGACGCGCGGAGCCACCGGGGCGCACGGGGCAGGGGAGGCGGCAGCGGGGATGGCCGGAAGCAATAGGCTGGGCGCCACGCACCCGTCCGTACCGCCACCGTCCGAGGAGTCGACTGCCGTGTCGGAACCATCCCCCGCAGCCGGCGGCGAGTCGCCGTCGTCCCGCCGTGGCCCCCTGCGCACGGGCGTGGTCCGGGAGGTTCTGGACGACGCCCTCGCCCGCCGTGCCAAGAGCACCGGAGCCGACGCGCTCGACGTCCTCGACACCGGCGGCGGCACCGGCAACTTCGCGGTGCCCGTCGCGAGCCTCGGCCACCGGGTGACCGTGGTCGACCCCAGCCCCAACGCGCTGTTCGCGCTGGAGCGCAGGGCCGCGGAGGCCGGGGTCGCCGACCGGGTGCACGGCGTGCAGGGCGACATCAACGGCCTGTTCGACGTGGTCCCGCGCGGCGGCTTCGACGCGGTCCTGTGCCACGGCGTCCTCGAATACGCGGACGACCCGGCGGACGGCCTGCGCAAGGCGGTCGAGGCGCTGCGCCCGGGCGGCTCCCTCAGCCTGCTCGCCTCCGGGCTCGGCGGTGCCGTGCTCGGCCGCGCGCTCGCCGGGCACTTCGCCGAGGCCAGGCAGGCGCTGATCGACCCGGACGGGCGCTGGGGCCAGGGCGACGCGGTGCCCCGCAGGTTCACCGCGGAGCAGCTCGCCGGCCTCGTCCGCGAGGCGGGCCTTGAGGTCGTCTCTGTGCACGGCGTCCGGGTCTTCGCCGACCTCGTCCCCGGGGGCCTCGTGGACACCGAGCCCGGCGCCCTTGAAGCGCTGCTCAAGCTGGAGGCGACCGCCGCGGCCCTGCCCGCCTTCCAGGCCGTCGCCACCCAGTTGCACGTTCTCGCCGAGAAGCAGGGCTGACCGGCTCCCCGGCAGCCACGGCCGGGGAGCGGACCGTACATGGAGTAGGACACAAGCCCGCCCCCGAGCGGGCTTGGCGCCGTATGATCGGGGTAGACCTTCCGGCATGACGTCCCGGGGGTTGGGGAATCAACGCCTCAACAGCCGAGTTCGCGTGGCGGTCCGGATGGGCGAAAGGGCATTGAGGGCGGGTTTCTCGGGGGCGATTCCCCGCTTATCCTGAAGGAGCCGCATACCGGCCGCCCCCGCGGCCGACGACTAGGAGGACTCCGTGCCGCTCTCGGAGCACGAGCAGCGAATGCTCGAGCAGATGGAGCGAGCGCTGTACGCAGAAGATCCCAAGTTCGCGACAGCGCTTGAGGGAAGCGGACTGCGTACGTACACCCGGCGACGGGTCTACCAGGCGGTCGCCGGCTTCCTGGTGGGTATCGCGCTCCTCATGTCAGGAATGGTCGCCCAGCAGATCTGGATCAGCGTCGTCGGCTTCCTCGTGATGCTCGGCTGCGCCGTACTGGCCGTCACCGGCTGGCGCAGGGCGCCGAAACGTGGCGAGCAGGCGGCGGCCCCGGGCCGCGCGCCGGGCGGCGGCAGGACCCAGCGGCAGCACCGCTCCATGATGGACCGGATCGAGCAGCGCTGGCAGCGGCGCCGCGACGAGCAGGGCCACTGACGCAGCACCTCTGAGGGGCGGACGCGAAGGAGACCGCGTCCGCCCCTCAGACGTGTGCGCGGCCCGGCGGGCGCGCTGTCGCGGGGGCGCTGCGACAGAGGGCGCCGACGCAGAGGGCGCCGACGCAGAGGGCGCCGACGCAGAGGGCGC
>NZ_BAABEP010000092.1:0-16949 GCF_039540215.1 Streptomyces tremellae | reverse complement strand
CAACTCCGAAGGCCGGGCGCCCCATTGCGGGGCCACCAAGAAGGTAATGGGGGGTGCATAACAACTGCGCCCGGGTGGGCGTGAGTTGCCGAGCACAGGGGAGTTGAGAGCGCTCTCAGGAGAATCGACCCGGGTCGAACCACTGTCAAGAGAACGGGCACGTCCGCTTTCGCCCCCCGTGGGGCGGCGGGGCGCGGGGGCCTCCGGGGGAGTGCGTAGGGCCGACCGGGGGGTGCGTAGGGCCGACCGCGGGGAGTCGCGCGCGGCTGCCCGGTGGAGTCCGTACGGCCGACCGGGGAGCGTGTACGGCCGACCGGGGTGGGTACGCACGGCCGTCGTGAACGGCCGCGGGAAACGCCGGAGCCGCCCCGGTACGTGCGTACCGGGGCGGCTCCAGTGGGCGGGGTGGATCAGACCAGGTCGAACCTGTCCAGCTCCATGACCTTGTGCCAGGCGGCGACGAAGTCCTTCACGAACTTCTCCTTGGCGTCGTCGCTCGCGTAGACCTCCGCGAGGGCGCGCAGCTCGGAGTTGGAGCCGAAGACCAGGTCGGCACGGCTGCCGGTCCACTTCAGCTCGCCCGTGGACGCGTCGCGGCCCTCGAAGGTGTGCGACTCCTTGGTCGTGGGCGTCCAGTTGACGCCCAGGTCCAGCAGGTTGACGAAGAAGTCGTTGGTGAGCGACTCGGGGGTGTCCGTGAGGACGCCCGTCTTCGACTGCTGGTAGTTGGCGCCGAGCACCCGCAGACCGCCGACGAGGACCGTCATCTCGGGGGCGCTCAGCGTGAGCAGGTTCGCCCGGTCGAGGAGCAGGTACTCGGCGGGGAGGCGGTTGCCCTTGCCCACGTAGTTGCGGAACCCGTCCGAGGTCGGCTCGAGCGCGGCGAACGACTCTGTGTCGGTCTGCTCCTGCGTGGCGTCCACCCGGCCCGGCGTGAAGGGCACCTCGATGTCGAAGCCGGCCTTCTTGGCGGCCTGCTCGACGCCGGCACCGCCCGCGAGCACGATCAGGTCGGCGAGCGAGACGCGCTTGCCGCCGGTCTGCGCGGAGTTGAACTCCTCCTGGATGGCTTCGAGGCCGCGCAGCACCGCCGGGAGCTGCTCCGGGTTGTTGACCTCCCAGCCGCGCTGCGGTTCGAGGCGGATACGGGCGCCGTTGGCGCCGCCGCGCTTGTCGCTGCCGCGGAACGACGCCGCGGACGCCCACGCGGTGGACACCAGCTGGGACACCGAGAGGCCCGACGCGAGGATCTTGCTCTTGAGGGAGGCGATGTCCGCGGCGCCGACGAGCTCGTGCGTGACCTCGGGCAGCGGGTCCTGCCACACCAGGGTCTCGCTGGGGACCTCGGGGCCGAGGTAGCGGGCGACCGGGCCCATGTCGCGGTGGGTCAGCTTGAACCAGGCGCGGGCGAACGCGTCGGCGAACTCCTGCGGGTTCTGGTGGAAGCGCCGCGAGATCTGCTCGTACGCCGGGTCGACGCGCAGCGCCAGGTCGGTCGTGAGCATCGAGGGGGCGATCTTCTTCGAGGAGTCGTGGGCGTGCGGGACCGTGCCCTCGCCCGCGCCGTCCTTCGGCTTCCACTGGTTGGCGCCCGCGGGGCTCTTGGTGAGCTCCCACTCGTAGCCGAAGAGGTTGTCGAAGAAGCCGTTGCTCCACTGCGTGGGCGTGCTGGTCCAGGTCACCTCAAGGCCGGAGGTGATGGTGTCGGCGCCCTTGCCGGTGCCGTACGTGTTGCGCCAGCCGAGGCCCTGCTGCTCCAGCGGGGAGGCCTCCGGGTCGGGGCCCACGGCGTCGGCCGGGCCCGCGCCGTGGGTCTTGCCGAAGGTGTGGCCGCCGGCGATCAGGGCCACGGTCTCCTCGTCGTTCATCGCCATCCGGCGGAACGTCTCGCGGATGTCGCGCGCCGCGGCCAGCGGGTCCGGGTTGCCGTTGGGGCCCTCGGGGTTGACGTAGATGAGGCCCATCTGCACGGCGCCGAGGGGCTCCTCGAGCTCGCGGTCGCCGCTGTAGCGCTCGTCGCCGAGCCAGGTCTTCTCGGGGCCCCAGTAGACGTCGTCCTCGGGCTCCCAGACGTCCTCGCGGCCGCCGGCGTAGCCGAAGGTCTCGAAGCCCATGCTCTCCAGGGCCACGTTGCCCGCGAGGATCAGCAGGTCGGCCCAGGACAGGCTCTGGCCGTACTTCTTCTTCACCGGCCACAGCAGGCGGCGCGCCTTGTCCAGGTTGGCGTTGTCCGGCCAGCTGTTGAGGGGCGCGAAGCGCTGCTGGCCCGCACCGGCGCCGCCGCGGCCGTCGCTGATGCGGTACGTGCCGGCGCTGTGCCAGGCCATGCGGATGATGAACGGCCCGTAGTGGCCGAAGTCAGCGGGCCACCAGTCCTGCGACGTGGTCAGGACCTCCTCGATGTCCCGCTTCACGGCGGGCAGGTCGAGGGAGTTGAACGCGGCAGCGTAGTCGAAGTCCTCACCGAGCGGGTTGGCCACCGCGGGGTTCTTGGCGAGGATCTTCAGGTTGAGGCGGTGCGGCCACCACTCGCGGTTGCCGTCGCCCTGGGTGGGGTGCGGGACGCTCGTGTGCGCGACCGGGCAGCCGCCGACGCCGTCCGTGCCGTCGGTTTTCGGATCGGTGACGATCGCTTCGTGGTTCTCGGAGAGCTCTGACTCAGACATGGGAATCCTTCCGGGCCTGGCGGATCACGGTGCTCGGGGACACGGTGCTGGGGGACTGCGGGGATGCGGGTGCTCTTGCGGTGGACGGCGGCGGGAGCGCCGGGGCGCGGGCCCCTGCGCCTCCCGGTCCCGCTCGCCGTCCCGGCCCGGGTGTCGGCCTCCGCCCCGTGGCGGGGCGAGGGCGGTCCTGGACCGTCGTACGAGGCCGGGCGGTGTGACGCGCTGCCTGCACGGCAGGTGCCGTACCGCTGCCGGGGGCCCGTGCCGGTCGGCCGGCACGGGGTGCCGCCGTGAGGGCGCCTGGCGACGGCGCCGTACGGCGGGCGCACGGCGGGGCGCCGGGCGCGGCACGGCCGGCCGCGCGCCCCTGCGGCGACGGCTTCGGCGCCGGGGTGGTGGCCGTCCCTGGCGGCGGGCGGCGCGACGCGCGGGCGGTGGCCATCCGCGGACCGGGCACCGCGCGATTGCTCGGCGGTGATGCCCTCACGTCGCTGTCTCCTGCCGTACTGAAGTCTTCCTGCCTCTTGGCTCTTGCAGGACCTGATCCTACGATGGACGGAGTCCAAGTCAAGAAGTACACCAAACGCATATCTGATCGGATTCCGGACGTCCGCTGGTAAACTTCGGGTATCCCACGAACCTGAATAGGTGAACCGACATGAGTGACCTGCTGGAGCGGCTGCGCGGGCGCGGCTGGCGGTTGACGTCGCAGCGGCGGGTCGTCGCGCAGGTCCTCGACGGCGACCACGTGCACCTGACCGCCGACGAGGTGCACGCGCGCGCGGCGGAGCGGCTCCCCGAGATCTCCCGCGCGACGGTCTACAACACGCTGGGCGAGATGGTCTCCCTCGGCGAGGTCATCGAGGTCTCAACCGACGGCCGCGCCAAGCGGTACGACCCCAACGCGCACCATCCGCACCAGCACCTGATCTGCTCCAACTGCGGCACGGTCCGCGATGTCCACCCCACGGGCAACCCGCTCGCCGACCTGCCGCCGTCGGAGCGCTTCGGCTTCGCGGTCTCCGAGGCGGAGGTCACCTACCGGGGACTGTGCCCGGACTGCGGGTAGGCCCGCAGGGGCGCGGCCCCTGGGTCGTGCCCCGCCAGGGGGCCGGACCACCGGCGGAGCGCGGCGCCTCCCGCGCCTCATGAGCCGGCGGCGTGACGCCCCCGACCAGGCGGTACCCGCCGGACGCGCCCTAGCATGACGGGCGTGGAACTGCGCCGGCTGCGGTACTTCGTCACGGTCGCCGAGGAACTCAACTTCGGCCGGGCCGCCGAGCGGCTGCTGATCGCAGGCCCCTCCCTCTCCCAGCAGATCAAGGCGCTCGAACGCGACCTCGGCGTCCGCCTCTTCGACCGCGACCGCCGCTCGGTGGCCCTCACCGGGGCGGGCGCGTACCTCCTCCCGTACGCGAGGTCCCTGCTGGCGCAGGCCGACGACCTGCGCCACCGGGCCGCCCGGCTCGCCGGCTCCGAGCCCGTGCGCCTCGGCCGGGTGAACTGGCTCCCCCCGGACGTGCGCGAGCGCACGGCGGCCGTGGCCCGCCTCCACGTCGACACCTGGACCGCGCCCTCGCACACCCAGGCAGCGCGCGTCGGCGACGGCAGCCTCGACCTGGCCGTGTGCCGGGTCGGCACGGACGACCTGGAGCGGTACGGCCTCACCGCCCGCCTCCTCGGCGCCGACCGCCTCTACGCGGTCTCGCCCGCAGCCTCCCCCACCCCCTCCGGTTCCTCCTCCCCTTCCGCCTCCGGCTCCCCCCACTCCTCCGGTTCCGGCTCCGGTTCCGGTTCCGGCGAGGTGCGGACCGCCGACGCCGCGGTCCTCGTCGACGACGACACCACCTCCTGGTCGGCCTGGAACTCCTACGCGCGGCACCTGGCCGGGGAGACGGGCGCCCGCGAGGTACGCGTCCACGACGGCGGCATCACCGGCCCCGCCTTCTTCGACCACGTGCGCCGCAGTCCGCGCCCCCTCGTCAACTCGCCCAAGGGACAGGACGACCCCCTCCCCCCTGACCTCGTACGCCGGCCCCTCGCCGCCCCCGAGCCGTACTGGACCTGGTCCCTCGTCCTGCGCAGGACCGAGGACCGCCCCGCCGTCCTGGCCACCGCCGACGCCCTCACCGCCGCGGCCCGTCCCCCGGATCTCACCCACCCCGACGCCTGGCTGCCCCGGGACGACCCGCACCGACGCTGAGCCGGTGCCGCGGGCGTGTGCCCGAGATCAGATCGGGCCCCTTCTCGTCCGCCGCGCAGGCCGTACGGGTCCGGTACGCCGCTGTCGTCCGGCTCGACCCGGGCGGCGTCAGGAGCCCTGAGGCCGCTGTGCCGGCCCGTCGACGGCCCCCGCGCCCTCGGACGTGTCATGTCCACTGCCCGGCCGCAGGGTGAGCAGTGTGATCTCGCTCGGGGCGAAGACCCGGAAGGGCGGGCCCCAGAAGCCGGTGCCGCGACTGGTGTAGAGCTGTGTGCGCTCGCCGTGCCGGCTCAGGCCCTGCACCACGGGCTGGTCGACGCGGACGAGGTAGTGGAACGGCCAGATCTGGCCGCCGTGCGTGTGCCCGGAGACCTGGAGGTCCACCCCGGCAGCGGCGGCCTGGTCGACGTACTTGGGCTGGTGGGCGACGAGCAGGACCGGCCGCTCGGGGTCCGCCCCCGCCAGCGCGTCGAGCAGGTTGGCCCGGTGCCCGGCCAGGCCGGAGGACTCCGCGGTCAGGTCGTCGACGCCGGCCAGTACGAGCGTGTCACCGCCGCGCTCCACCACGACGTGGCGATTGTGCAGCGGCTCCCAGCCCAGTTCCGCCATGCGGTCGAGCCAGCCCTGCGCCTCGCTGAAGTACTCGTGGTTCCCCGTGACGCACACCTTCGCGAGCCGCGACCTGACCGTCCCGAGCGGCGCCGACTGCTCCCGGCGCTGGGCGGGCGTGCCGTCGGCGATGTCCCCGGCGTGGATCACGATGTCGGCGTCGAGGGCGTTGACGGCCTCCGCGACCCGCTGCGACCAGCGGGCCCGGTCGATCGGCCCGTAGTGGGTGTCGGCCAGTACCACGACCCGGGTGCCGTCGAGGCCGCCGCCGAGCCGCGGGACGCGGACGTCGAGACGCCGTACCCGGGGCACGCGCATCGCCTCGTAATGCCCCCACGCCAGCAGCCCCACGCCGACCGCGGCGACGGCCACGGCGACACCCCTCGCCGTCCCGGCGCCGCCGGCGCCGAGCCCGATCAGCACGAGGTGCGCGAGCCCGCCGAGCACCGACCAGGTGAACAGCACCCAGACCACCCCGAGGGTGCTGTCCGCGACGCGGGCCGCCCGGTCGGACCGCCCCCGCACATGGCCCGCCGCCATCAGGAAGGGGAAGGCGACCAGCCAGGCGGCGAAGACGACCGTGCCGGCGACGAAGACCGGGACCGGCCATCCCGCCCCGGAACCGAACAGCGTCCACCACGGCAGGACGAACAGCATCGCGAGCACGAGCACCACCGCGCCCCCGCCCAGCCACCGGCGCAGAGCCCGCGCGCGCCGCAGGCCGCCTCCGCCTTCCGGGCCCGCCGCACCCCCCGACTCCCCGCTGCCAGAACCGGCCTCCGCGTCGGTCTCCGCCCTGGCCTCCGCGCCGGTCTCCGACCCCGCCCGAACGGATTCGCTGTCCGTGTCCATGTCCGCCACCCTGCCGCCGTCCCTCTGGTCCGTACGTCCCACCTCAGCCCCATCCTCCGCCACCCGTCCCCCACTCAACCACCACCCTCCCCCAACTCCCTCACCCTCCCGCGTACTTGTGGCACCCACCGACGACGTGATGCCCTGGTTGCCCGCAGGCAACCGACGTCAGGAAGGGGAACCACCCCCATGATCAGGCGAGTAGCGGCAGTGGCGGTACTGGTCACGGCCACGCTGGGTGTCACGACCGGTGCGGCTTCGGCGCACCCGGCGCCGGAGCCGCACGCGGCGGTGGTCACTCTCACCTACGACGCGAGTCGCGCGCCCCAGTGGGCGGACGCGATCGCGCAGGGCGCGAAGAACTGGAACGCGGCAGAGCACAACGTACGCCTCGCGCCCGCGAGTTCGGCCGGCTCGGCCGACTTCGTCTACGTGGCGACCACCGGCTGGCCCCAGACGACGCTCGGCCCGATCGTCCCCGGCGGCAGGACGGGCCAGGTCCAGCTGGGCCAGGAAGCGGTCGACGAGGGCTACGACATGACCCGTGTCGCGGCCCACGAGACAGGCCACATCCTCGGCCTGCCCGACGACTACACCGGCCCCTGCTCGGAGTTGATGTCGGGCCACGGCCCCGGCACGTCCTGCACCAACGCCAAACCGGACACCGCCGAGGCCGCCCAGGTGGACCGCAACTACGCCGACACCACCGCCGCGGCGCCCGCTCAGCACCGCCGCACCGTCATCGACGCCGCGCCCGCCCTCGCGCCCGCCCCCTGACGAACACCCCGAAACCAGGCCCGACGGCGGTCCTCCCGCGCGACCACCCACCCCGGCCAGGGGGGGGGCCGACACGAACGGGACACCCGGTGAGAGGACAGGACCTTGGTCGAGGGATCGCAGCTTCTCGGCATCACCGCTGCCACGGCGCTGCTCATCGTCATCCCGGGACCGAGTGTCCTGTTCGTCATCGGTCGCGCCCTGTCCGGCGGCTACGGCCGGGCGCTGGCGAGCGTGGCCGGCAACACGCTCGGCTGCGCCGGGGCGGCGACCGCCATCACGCTGGGGCTCGGACCGTTCATCCAGCGGTCCGACCTCGTGCTGGCGGCGATCCGCTACGCCGGCGCCGCGTACCTCATCTGGCTGGGGATACGCGGCTGGCGCACCGCTGGAAAGCACACGATGTCCGCTGACGAAACCGGCGAAGCCGAAGGAGCCGGCGACCACAGGCCGACCCTCCGCCGCGCCTTCCTGCCCGGGATCCTCGTCGGCGTCAGCAACCCCAAGGTCTACATCCTCTTCGCCGCGATACTGCCCCAGTTCGTCGCACCGCGGAGCACGACGCCGCTGATCGGGCAGATGCTGGTCCTCGCCCTCGTACCGCTGCTGATCGGACTCCTCTCCGACAGCGCCTGGGCGCTCCTCGCGGGCAGCGCACGATCCTGGTTCCTCGGCGCCCGCGGCCGCGTGCGGACCGTCAACCGCGTGGGAGCCGGCGCGATCACGGGCCTCGGCGCCACCATCGCGCTGGAAGGCCTCCGCCAGAACTGAATCACGAGCCCGGACGCCGGGGCCCGGGGCTACGCCGATCCGGTTGCAGGCATCCTGCGCTTACCGCACCCCCGGTGGCTTCGTCAGCGTCCTGAACTGTGGTGCAATAACGGCCTCTACCTGCTTCGGACTCCGTTGCACGACCACGAATGCAACCCCAACTGCAGTCCTCTGCACCCCGTGCTGGAGGACAGAAGTCTGCGGGCTCCTGCACCAGGCTGGGTGCGAGCACCGGGGTTTCCCGATGCCCGGTCTACAGACTCATCAGATCTGGTAGTCCCCGCGAGGATCCTGCGAGATCACCAAATTGTACTCGCCGCCGGTCGTGCGTTCGAGGCTGATGTACAGACCGACATAGTTGGTCTCCCGCATCTCTGATGCCAGGGACCCCCAATGGAGAACTGTAGGCACGTTTCCTTGCCCAGAAATCCTTTTGGGGTCGTGACTGAGCCTGAGCTCTTTGATTCCGTAATCCGTGCCGTCGATCCACGTGCGGAACCCGACGACGACCTCCTGCTCTGTTTCCTTGCCCTCGGTCGGCGCCCATGGCAGGCCTCCGAAGAAGTCGTTGCGGAAGTAGTGTTTGTGGTTTATGGAAGCCTCCTCCTGGCTTAGTCGAAGATTGCCGGTTGGATTGCTCGCCGCGGACTTCACCTGCTGAGCTGCTGTGTTGTCGAGACGCTTGAACCAACGCCGCTGAACGTCTGCTGTCGGGAAAGGGGCGGGTCCCACCAGTGCTGGCTTGTTCGCCGTCGTCGACGTCACGGATGCCCCCGTCGCCTTGGGCGTGGGCTTCTCGGCGACCTCGGCGCCGGGAGCAGATGCCACCGAGGTGATCTTGGGGCTCAGGCCCGGTAGCTTCCTCAAACCTGCCAGCACTGGTTTGAACAGGCCGCTGACTGTCGCCACAATCGCGCTGTCGTTATCTTCCGGCGTGTCCGACTTTCTCTTCTGCGTGCGCCGTGCTCGGGACTCGGAACCGATAGTGATGTCCCCGCTTCTCTCCAAATTTTCGACGAGGTCCGCCGTCAGAGGACTGCATGACTCCCTCTCGGCGATGAGGCCGTCGAACCACGCCGAAACCTCACTCGTAACGTCCTCGCCTTCGCCGGTGTCCCAGTCCACCCACATTGAAGCTTCGTAGTTCCAGCTGAGCCCGCCAGCCGTCAAGTTGCTCGACCCGACGAGCAGTGAGCGCTGACCCGAAGAGCAGGCGAAGTAGACCTTGGGGTGGAAGGTTCGTCGCGGGTCATGGAAGACGTAGCCCTCATCGGCGACCTGGAGGGCCAGCTCCAGACCCTCTCTGGTGGCACCGCCCTCGCTGACCCCCAGGATCAACAGCACCTTGCCGCCCTGGGCCCGGAACTCTTCGAGCACGTCCCAGACTCGCCCGAGGCCTGACCGCTTGGCCCAGGCCACTGCGATCTTGAGCTCGTCGAATCCGCCATCCCGCGCGTGCTCGATGAAGTCGACCAGGTTCGGCTGGTTGGCGAAGGGCTGGCCGGCGAAGCGAAGTCTCATGGCGTTGAGGATCCCACAAGTGGTACTGCGCGACGCGGAGATGGGTGGGGTACAGTGATCACTTCAGCAACTGAAGCGAAAGTGGGTTCGATGCGGACGCGAGATGAAGTGAGCGACGACAAGCTGCGTGGGGGGTTTTACTCACCTGATGTCCTCGTCGAGCTCTGTATCCGTCGGTCCGCCGAACTGCTCGACGGCCGGTCGGATCTCCGAGTGCTTGAGCCGTCCGCTGGAGACGGCGCCTTCCTCCGAGGGATCGGGCGCAACGACATCGCTCGCCGCATTCAGAAGATCGAAGCCGTGGAGATCTTCGCCGAGGAGGCTGCAAAGGCGGCTGACGCATTGGATTCGACTGGCCTTCAGGGGCGCGTGGTCAACCAGAATGTGCTCCAGTGGTCGCAGGGACGAGGTCCAGAATTTGACTGGGTACTGGCCAATCCACCCTATGTGCGATTCCAGTTCATCTCAGACGAAGACAAGCAACGTGCCAAGGAGATCAGCTCCGGGCTGGGCACGGCGGGGACTTCTGTGTCAAACCTCTGGATTCCTGTCTTCCTTCTGTCACTCTCGAAGCTGCGTGACGGCGGTGTCTTTTCCGTCATCCTCCCGACCGAGTTCCTGACCGGCATCTCGGCGGGCGCTGTTCGAAACTGGCTTCTGGCCAACACGACTGACCTCACCGTCGATCTCTTCGAGCCGGGCTCATTCCCCTCGGTCCTGCAGGAGGTCCTGATCCTCAGCGGCCGTGCGTCAAAGGGAGCCACAACTCCTTCGACCATCCGGTTTTACGACCACAACGGAGACACCCGATCCTGGTCTCACGTAGTTAGTCCTGCTGCAGGCACCTGGACTAACTACCTGCTGTTGCCTGATCAGAACGACGCCCTGGCTGCCGTCCAGTCGATCTCAGAGGTGAAGCGTCTCAGTAGCGTCGCACGGTTCAGCGTCTCGACCGTGACAGGCGCGAATGGCTACTTTTGCGTCAATTCCGCACAGGTCAAGGCGTACGACCTTGAGGAGTGGGCGATCCCGCTCTTGCCGCGATCGCGCCACGCTGAGGGGCTGATCTTCACTGGCGAGGAGCAACAAGCTCTGGCCGAGGCCGGTCAGCCTGCTTGGCTCCTGAGTTTTGCAGCGACCAAATCCTCTCCGGAGGACCATGAGTTGGCGCAGCAGTACCTTGACGAGGGCGTTCGTCTGAAGATCGCCCAACGATTCAAATGCCGCGTACGTGTGCCCTGGTACAGAGTCCCGGTTGTGCCTGCTGGCGGCCTGTTGCTGTCCAAGCGCTCCAACCGCTATCCGCGCGTGATCTCCAACCATGCGAAGGTCGTGACGACTGACACCATTTACAAGGGACAGATCCTCGCCGGAGCGCCGATCACAGCCGACGACTTCACGGCAGTGTTTCACAATTCGCTCACGATGCTCTCTGCGGAGGTCGAGGGGCGAAGCTTTGGCGGCGGCGTTCTCGAGCTCGTGCCCAGCGAGGTCAACGCGCTGCAGGTTCCGATCGTCCCCGGCGCGACTTCGGAGTTGGCGAAGCTCGATGAGGTCTCCCGCACTTCTGATGATCCAGAGGCTCTGATTGAAGCCACCGACGAGGCGCTCACTCGACTTGTCCCAGCGCTCGACGCACAGACGATGAGCGCCTTGAGCGATGCACGACACACGTTGATGGATCGTCGGCTGCAGCGCACCCATTCGAAGTTCTACGACTGACAGGATACTGAGACTGTGTCCTATGTGGCGGGACTCCGTGGGCTGACCGAACAACAGCGGGAAGTGGCCCAACTGCTCCAGGATCCCGACCAGGTGCGTCATGGGCTTTGACCCCGAATCCTGGGCGCGGGTTATGTGGTTGTTGCCGGCGTAGTTGATGTTGTTCGGGATGCTGCTTCGTGGGCGATCGGGCTGTGCTGTCCGGGGCGGGAGTGCCGGCGTCGGGTGTTGTAGCGGTGCAGCCAGCGGAAGGCGTCGAGGTGGGCCTCGCGCTCGCTGGACCAGTGCTTTCGGCCTTGGCGCGTCTCGCGTTTCAAGGCCGCGTTGAAGGACTCGGCGAGCGCGTTGTCCGCGCTGGAGCCGATCGCGCTCGTGGACTGGCGGACGCCGGCCTTGAGGCAGGCGTCAGCGAATGCCTGGCTGGTGTATTGGGCTCCGTGGTCGGTGTGCATGACCGCCCCGGCGAGGCTGCCGCGGGTCCGCTCGGCGGCGAGCGCGTCGGTGACGAGATCAGTGCGCATGTGATCCGCGATCGCTCATCCGGCCAGGCGGCGTGAGGCGAGGTCGTTCACGGTGGCCGGGTAGAGACATTTCCCGCCGTCCAGCTGGAGACAGGTGATGTCTCCTGCGTACTTCGTCTTCGTTTCACTCGCGGTGAAGTCGCGGCCGATCAGGTCCGGGGCCTTCGCGGCGGCAGGGTCCGCGATCGTGGTGCGGTGCCTGCGGCGCAGGCGCACGTCCGTCAGGCCGATGCTCCGCATGACGCGCGCGGTCTGCTTGTGGTTGACGCGCTCGCCCTCCTCGCGGAGTTCGGCGGTGATCCTGGGGACACCGTAGGTGCCGTCCGATTCGAGGTGCACGGCCCGTATTCGGGCGGCGAGCTGGGGCGTCGGCCGTCTGCCGGGCGGCCCGGTCCCGAGCTGTGCGGCGCCAGTAGTAGAAGCTGGAGCGGGCGATGCCCAGCATGGTGCACAGCCCCTGACGCCGTATCGGCGCTGGTGGTCGGCGGCGAACTGGAAGCGGTTCACCAGCGCGCCTCCCCGGCGAAATACTTCGCCGCCTTCCGCAGGATCTCGCGTTCCTCCTCAAGCTCGCGGACCTTCTTGCGCAGGGCGGCGTTCTCCGCCTCCAGCGGCGTGGGCGGCCCGCTCGCTGCCTCCGCCCGACGCCCCCCGGGGCCGACTCGCGCCGGCTGCCCGGACCCAAATGCGCAGTGTCTCCGGGTTGACCCCCAGACCAGCGGCGACCGACCTGATCGTCGCTCCCGGCCGCGACTCGCACAACGCGACCGCGTCCGCCTTGAACTTCGGCGGATAGTGCTTCACGACCACGGGGCATCCATTCTCCTGGACTCAAGATCCAAGTGTCTCGAGTGTCCAAGATCCGGAGGACAAGCCCCCACAGCCGCCAAGGTCGGCGGACTGCTCTGGGCCCGACCCGATCAGCAGCCTCCGGAGGGCCGATCGGGCCAACTGCAGCTCCTGGAACGACGTCGGCCCGGACATCACGGCTGTCCGGGCCGACATCGTGGTCGTCGTGAAGACCATGCCGTCGCATCAGGCTCGGGCCCTGGTCTCGACGTGCTGCAACTCGGACAGTTCCTCGCGCCCTCTCGTGATGACGGCCAGCGTGGTCCGCGGATCCGTGCCTGGGGGGAGCGGGGTGTCGGCGATGAGGTCTCGGAGGGTGTAGGGAGTGTTGAGCCAGCTCAGCAGGGCGCGCCAGTGCACCGCTTGGTCATTGGTGAGATGGGGATCCCAGGGGGCGGAGTCGTACTGCGTGTCGTCCACCCCGAGCAGTCCCGCGCGGCGTACGAGGCAGGGGTAACAAAGGCCGCAGTTGTCGTAGCGGGAGCCGTTGGTGCGTTGCGTCGGAGGGACGCCGCAGCTCAGGGTGGCGGCGAGGTTGGCAGGGGTGAGGCCGGCATCGAGCGCGGCGTGGCAGACCTGGCGCTTGGTGAGGCGGGCGAGTGGGTTCTGGAGCTCTACGACGGGGCCGTCGGCGACGGCCGCGATCAGCCGGTTCAGCAGATGCAGGGCCCAGGGGTGGACCGAGCGTGTGGAGCAGGCAGCGGCACGGGCGGGGGACAGTGGCGGGTTGATGGAGAGCTGGCCGTTCTCGGGGATGTGGGCGACGGGGGCGCCCTCGGCCGCCGCTGCGCGGACAGCGCCGACCGCGTAGAGGAAGCCACGAGAGCGAGTGGTGCGCTCGAAATCCCCCTGCCTCTTGCCCTGGAAGCGGACGTTCTGGCTCAGGATTATACGGCGGACCGGGCGGTTGCGGCGCCGGTAGATGCTGGCGTACACGGAGTCCTGAAGGCGTGGGAAGTTCTGTTCGCCGAAGGTGATAAGCAGCAGACTTTCGGACGTGTGAGCCGTGGCGCGTTGAGCTGCCCAACTCAGTGAGTCCAGGCCCCCGGAGAACAGGGCGACCTCTCCGGCGCGGGAGGCCGGATCGAAGGTGAGCGACATATCGGTGGCTGGGCGGGAGCCACGGAATTCCACCTGCCAGTGGTCGCCGGTCAGGGTTTGCAGCAGCGAGCTGAGGAGCGGACGCGCGGCCTGCCAGCGCTCGTGCGCGGCGACCGGCACGGAGAGCCGGACGTGGCGAGTCCAGCGATCGAAGGTCGCGTCACGCCGCGCGTGCTTGTCTGCTGCGAATACCGCACGGCCGATCCGTTGCAGGTCGTCCGCCCAGGGTGGGGGAGGGGCAAGTAGGGCCAGTCCCTGCGGTGCGCGGTGCTCCGACTCCCAGTAGTTGCCGTCGCCCAGAGGCTGCCATCCGGTGGGTGGTTCCGCCTCGTCGGACTCGCGCCAGAAGAAGCGGCGATAGGCCGTCATGCGGATTCCTCCTCGTCGCCTTCTTGGAATCCCGGTATGTTCTCGACAACCAGGCCCAGCACCTTGCCCACTGTGCCCGGGACCAGGCTTCGGGCGATCTCCGGCAGGGACCCGACCGGATCCTCGATGTCCGACACCACAGACTTGGCCTTCTCGACGAGTTCAGCCGCCTCTTCGCAGGGGTTCGGCACCAGTGAGAGAACCTTGTCGGCGACCCAGTCGGCGATGTGATCGCCGGGGTCGAGGACAGGCAGGACCGGGGCGACGAGCTTGACCTTCTCGGCAATGACCGAGTGCAGGAACTCGCTCACGATGTTCGCGAAGAACCACTGGTAGAGGAGGCACAGCAGATCCCCGGCGAGACCACCACCCGCGGATGCTCCTCCGCCCGATTCCGCCTGCTGCCGTTCCAGCAGCCGCTCGGCGGTGTCTGCCGCGGCCCGTCGTATCGCAGCATCGGTCAGCGTGCCGCCTCGCCCTCCCACCTCGTTGGTGAAACGGGCCAGGAACGCCTCTGGGTCCTCCACAATGTCGGGCCCCTCGTCGACCAGCGTGGCCATCGCGTCGGCGAGGCGGTAGCCGGCCTCCGTGGCTGCGTTCACGAGACCGAAGGCCGACTGGTCTTCGCGTATGGTCCGACGCAGCACATCGAGGTGGTCGTCGAAGATCTCATCGAGTCGTTGCTCGGCCTGTGGCCTGCTGCCGTTCCATCTGGACATTCGGTTGCTGACGCGGGTCCACTGCGCAGCCATGCCACCTGACCGGCCTCCCGGCCCCTCCCAGCGCGTGGATGTGCCCATGTCAATCACTCCCTCGGCTCGAAGGGTGTCCCCTTGCTATGGGAGCAGGAAGGCAGGTGCACAGATAGATCGCGACTCGGCCACTCGCGCCGGTCGGTTCCACGCGGTCATCTTGGGTGCTGTTCTGTTGCCGCCCGGCGTTTTCGATCGCGTCATGGAGACGGCCACGGGCTGAGAGCCCAGCCAATCCGTGGCCGCTGGCGCTCGTAGCGACCGATCGAGCCGCCAGCGGCACGATCGCCAGGATCGACGTTTTCGGCTCGCCCCTCGGCGCTGCCTGGTCCTGCACCGGGCCGATCCGGCCAACTGAAACTGCAACTACGAACGTCGTTGGGCCCCCTCGCGAACGAGGGGGCCCAACGACGTTATGCCCGGTGAGAGCATGAGCGGAGGATACGAGATTCGAACTCGTGAGGGGTTGCCCCCAACACGCTTTCCAAGCGTGCGCCCTAGGCCTCTAGGCGAATCCTCCGCGACGAACCATACAAGACCGGGGGGAGTGCTCGCGAACTCGTTGGAGGGGCGTCCGATCAGGTACTGTGTGCGGAGCCCCTCACGTGGCGCTATCTGACTGAACTCCCCCAGGGCCGGAAGGCAGCAAGGGTAGGTCGGCTCTGGCGGGTGCGTGGGGGGCGTTGTCGTAGCGGGCGGATATCGTCGTAGGTGTGTCGTCGCTTGCGCTGTACCGCCGCTACCGCCCCGAGACCTTTGCCGAGGTCATCGGGCAGGAGCATGTCACCGACCCTCTTCAGCAGGCCCTGCGGAACAACCGTGTGAACCATGCGTACCTGTTCAGCGGTCCGCGGGGATGCGGCAAGACCACCAGTGCGCGCATCCTCGCGCGCTGCCTCAACTGTGAGCAGGGCCCGACGCCGACCCCCTGTGGCGAGTGCCAGTCCTGCCGCGACCTGGCGCGCAACGGGCCGGGTTCGATCGACGTCATCGAGATCGACGCCGCTTCGCACGGTGGCGTGGACGATGCCCGTGACCTGCGGGAGAAGGCGTTCTTCGGGCCCGCGGGAAGCCGCTACAAGATCTACATCATCGACGAGGCGCACATGGTCACCTCTGCGGGGTTCAACGCCCTGCTGAAGGTGGTCGAGGAGCCCCCGGAGCACCTGAAGTTCATCTTCGCGACCACCGAGCCCGAGAAGGTCATCGGCACGATCCGGTCCAGGACCCATCACTACCCCTTCCGGCTGGTCCCGCCCGGCACGCTGCGCGACTACCTGGGTCAGGTGTGCGGGCAGGAGGGCATCCCCGTCGCCGACGGCGTCCTGCCGTTGGTGGTGCGGGCGGGAGCGGGGTCCGTCCGTGACTCGATGTCCGTGATGGACCAGCTGCTCGCCGGCGCCGCCGAAGACGGTGTGACGTACGCCATGGCCACCGGCCTGCTGGGCTACACGGACGGTTCCCTGCTCGACTCCGTCGTGGACGCCTTCGCCGCGGGGGACGGCGCCGCCGCGTTCGAGGTGGTGGACCGGGTGATCGAGGGCGGCAACGACCCGCGCCGCTTCGTCGCGGACCTGCTGGAGCGCCTGCGCGACCTGGTGATCCTCGCCGCCGTGCCGGACGCCGCGGAGAAGGGGCTGATCGATGCCCCCGCCGACGTGGTGGAGCGGATGCAGGCGCAGGCGGCCGTCTTCGGCGCGGCCGAGCTGTCCCGTGCCGCCGACCTCGTCAATACGGGGCTGACGGAGATGCGGGGCGCCACCTCGCCGCGCCTCCAACTGGAGCTGATCTGCGCGCGCGTGCTGCTGCCCGCAGCCTTCGACGACGAGCGGTCCCTGCGGGCGCGCATCGAGCGGCTGGAGCGCGGTGCCGCCGCGGGTGCGGCGTTGGCGCCGGGGGAGTTCGCCGCGCCAGGCGCGGGCGCGACCGGGATCGCGGGGCCGCCGCCTGTCGAGTACGTACCGTCGCCGTCTCAGGCGCACGGGCCAGGGCCCGCCGCGGGCCGGCCGGTGGGGCGGTCGGCGGACGCGCCGCCCGTGCAGGGCGCGCAGGCACCGCAGCAGCCACCGCAGGCACCCGCTGAGCAGTTCAGGCCGCAGCCGCCGCAGCCGCCGCAGCCGCCGCAGGCCTCGCCGCCTTCGGGCCAGCCGCCTGCCGCGGGCCCGCCCGCCGCGGGCGACGGTGGAGGCGGGCGTCGGTCCCCGGGCCGCGCAACACACGGGCGACAGGCGTCATT
>NZ_BAABEP010000091.1:0-18172 GCF_039540215.1 Streptomyces tremellae | reverse complement strand
CCTTGGCTCACAGAAGGACATGGCTACGATCCGACTTGGGGCGTGCCCGCCGCCGCGCCGCGCTTCCCCCGGCCCGCCCCGTGCGCTGCGCGTGCTTCGCCGCGCGGCGCACGGCAGGTGTGCGTGCCCGCCGGGCGGCACCGGCGGGACGTACGCTCCCGCCATGGACAGCGCAGAGTACGAACGGAAGATCACCTCCCGGTTCGCCGCCTTCGACCAGGACCACAACGGCGCCATCGACCGGGAGGAGTTCAGCGGTGCCGCCGCCGCGCTGCTCGCGGAGTTCGGAGTCCGGCCCCGGTCGGACAAGGGCCAGGCGCTCTACGACGGCGCCGAGGCGTTCTGGCAGGGCATGGCGGGGATCGCCGACGTCGACGGCGACCAGCGCGTGACCCGCGAGGAGTTCCTGACCGGCGCCGTCAAGCGGCTGCGCGACAACCCCCGGAGGTTCGCGGAGATCGCCCGCCCCTTCCTGCACGCCGCGATCGCGGTGGCCGACGAGGACGGGCGGGGCGTCACCCCCGCGGCGCTCGGCCGCGCGCTGCGCGTGCTCAACGTGCCGGAGGAGACCGGGGCGCGGGTCGCCGCCGCGCTCGACGGCGACGGGGACGGCCGCATCGGCGAGGACGAACTCCTCACGGCCTTCGCCGACTACTACGTCACCCCGGAACCCTGAGCCGGGGCCTCTGGGTCACCCTGCGTGCCCACGAGGCGCCCGCCGTACGGCCGAAACCGGGATGTGTCCCGGAACCACGTCGTCACGGCCCGGAGTCGCGCGGTCGCTCGGGTACGCTCCGTAAGGTGCGAGACGGTGGGGCGAGGCGGTCCGCGGAGTCGCGACGGCGGCTCCCGGGGACGGCGTGCGCACCGCTCGCACGGCTGAAAGGCGCCGCGCGCGCCCCTGTTCGACTCCGCGCGGCGTGCGTCGCACAGTATGCAGCACGCGTACTCCTTCGCGCTGGAATATGCCCGAAGCGCTTGTTGCGGTGACTGTACGTCAACCATGCTGTCGCGTAAGGGAATCACGGTCCGTGACCCCGATCCCGCCGGTGCGGGTCGAGGTACTTGTCGAGGCGCGAGGCGATGTGTCCGCCGGTTCGGATGGTGTGAACGGTGCAGGTACTTCAGGTGCAGTTGGAGATCGGCGCCGACCCCGCGGAGGTCGGCAGAGCCAGGCGGTGGGTCAGGTCACGGCTCGCCGGTTCCGGGATGGAGCGTGACGAGCCGACCGCGGAGAGCCTCGTCCTGATCGTCTCCGAACTCGTCACCAACGCCGTGGTGCACGCCGGCTGCCCGGCCGTGCTGCGGATACTGTTCGGCCTCGGCGCCGCGGACGCGGGCACCGTACGGGTCGAGGTGGCCGACGAGTGCGCGACGCCGCCGAGCCCGCGGCACGCCCGCGGCGACGACACCGGAGGGCGCGGCCTCGAACTGGTCGACGGGCTCGCCGACCGGTGGGGCTGGCAGCCGGAGGGGGCGGGCAAGCGCGTCTGGTGCGAGGTGGACCGGGGGTCGCGCGGCGCCCGGGGCCGGGCCACGGCGGGGGCCGTCGCGCCGCCCGCCCCGGCCCCCGCGCTGACCGAGCCGTGCGCGCTCGCGCGACCCGCCTGAGGCCCGGCCTGGGGAGGGACCCGCGGGCCCGAGACCGCAGGACCGTGGGCGCGGGACCTCCCGCGTGAGACCTCCCGCGCCCCGGGTCAACCCGGCCCGGCGGGCGCCCCCGTGCGCACACCCGTGCCGGTACGGGCACGGAAGGTGCGCCGGTACGCGGTGGGCGCCACCCCCAGCGCCGCCTGGAGGTGCTGGCGCAGCGACTGGGCCGTGCCGAAGCCGGCTTCCCTCGCCACCTGGTCCACCGTCAGATCGGTCGACTCCAGCAACTGGCGTGCGCGCTCCACGCGTTGCCGTACGAGCCACTGCCCGGGGCTGATCCCCGCCTCCTCCCGGAAGCGCCGGGTGAACGTGCGCACCGACATGGCCTCGCGTTCGGCCATCTCCCGCAGGGTGACCGGCTTGTGGAGCCGGGTGAGCGCCCAGGCGCGGGCCGCCGCCGTGGTCGCCCTGCGGGGCTCGGGCAGCGGGCGCTCGATGTACTGCGCCTGCCCGCCGTCCCTGAACGGCGGCACGACGGTCTGCCGGGCCACCTCGACCGCCGCGGCGGTGCCGTGGTCCCTGCGCACGATGTGCAGGCACAGGTCGATCCCGGCGGCGACACCCGCCGAGGTGAGAATGTCACCGTCGTCCACGAACAGCACGTTCGGGTCGACCCGCACGCGCGGGTAGAGCCGCTGGAACCGGTCGGCGCTGCTCCAGTGCGTGGTGGCGGGCCGCCCGTCGAGCAGCCCCGCCGCGGCGAGCACGAAGCTGCCCGTGCAGATCGAGACCAGCCGCGTGCCCGGCCGTACGCGCGCGAGCGCCGCCGCGATGCCGGGCGGCAGCGTGCCGTCCTCGAACGCCGACCCGATCTCGTACGACGCGGGCACGACGACCGTGTCGGCGGCGGCCAGCGCCTCGGGCCCGTGCTCCACGAGGATCGAGAAGTCGGCGTTCGTACGGACGGGGCCCGGACCCGCGGCCCCGCAGGTCGCCACCGTGTAGAGCCGCTCGCCGGCCGGGCCCCTGGCGCGGCCGAAGATCCGCTGCGGAATGCCGAGTTCGAAGGGGATCACCCCGTCGAGCGCCAGCACGGCGACCCGGTGCGGCACGGGCCCGCGCCCCGGCCGGTCCCCGCCCTCGCTCTCGGTCATGGCCCGATCCTAGCGAACCATGTCCTCCGGGCCACTGGCCGCATACCGTGCGCTTCCGGATGCTGGCTGACGTGAAATTGACGAACAGGGCCGCGCACCCGGCGGCCCCGGAGCGCGGGCGAGCGGGCGCGGGCGCGGCGGTGCGCGGGCGGGTGCACCGGGCGTGGTTCGTGGCGGCGGTGACGTTCGTGACCATCGTCGGCGCCGCGGCGTTCATGTCGCTGCCGGGGCTGCTGATCGATCCGCTGCACGCCGAGTTCGGCTGGTCGCGTGGGACCATCGGCGCCGCGGTCTCCGTCAACCTCGCGCTGTACGGGCTGACCGCCCCGTTCGCCGCCGCGCTCATGGACCGGTTCGGCATCCGCCGGGTCGTCGCCGTCGCGCTCGCCGTCATCGCGGCCGGGTCGCTGCTGACCGTGTGGATGCACGCCGTGTGGCAACTGGTCCTGTACTGGGGCGTGCTGGTCGGCCTCGGCAGCGGCTCGATGGCGCTCGCCTTCGCCGCGACGGTCACCAGCCGCTGGTTCGTGGCCAGGCGCGGCCTGGTCACCGGCATCCTCACCGCGGCCAGCGCCTCAGGGCAGCTGGTCTTCCTGCCGGTGCTCTCGTGGCTCGTCACCCACCACGGCTGGCGGCCCGCCGCGGTCACGGTCGGGCTCTCGGCCGCGGCGGTCGTCCCGCTGGTGCTGCTGCTGATGCGGGACCACCCGGCCGACGTGGGGCAGGCCGCCTACGGCGCCGCCGCGTACGAGGAGAAGCCGCCGCCGGTGGCCGGCGCGGCCCGCCGGGCGCTCGGGGTGCTCGCCTCGGCGGCGCGCACCGGCCCGTTCTGGCTGCTCGCCGGGTCGTTCGCGGTGTGCGGCGCGTCCACCAACGGGCTGGTGAAGACCCACTTCGTGCCCGCGGCGCACGACCACGGACTGCCGGTGACGACGGCCGCCTCGCTGCTCGCGGTGATCGGCGTGTTCGACGTCGTGGGGACGGTCGCCTCCGGGTGGTTCACCGACCGGCTCGACGCCCGGCGGCTGCTCGCCGTCTACTACGCGCTGCGCGGCGTCTCCCTGATGTTCCTGCCCATGCTGCTCGGCCCGTCGCTGCACCCGACGATGCTGTTCTTCGTCGTCTTCTACGGGCTCGACTGGGTCGCCACCGTGCCGCCGACGATCGCCCTGTGCCGTGAGCACTTCGGCGAGGACAGCTCCATCGTCTTCGGCTGGGTGCTCGCCGCGCACCAGGTCGGCGCCGCGGTGGTCGCCTGGGCCGGCGGCGTGGCCCGCGACGTGTTCGGCTCGTACGACGTGGTCTGGTACGCGGCGGGCGCGCTCTGCGCGCTCGCCGCGCTGATGGCGCTCGTCGTGCGCCGCGCGGCGCCGCGGCCGCTCGCCGCGGCGGCGTGACACCGTGGCCGCGCGCCGGACGCCTTCGTCAGCGGCCGCGCGCCACCGCCCGCGCCACCACCGGTGCCGTACGGGCCAGTTCGCGCAGCGTGCCGCTCAACGGGGTGGTGTAGCCGAGGAAGTGGAGGCCGGGCGCGGCCGGACCCCGCCGCGGCGGGCGGCCGTCTGGCCCCAGCACGCCCAGGCCGCCCACGAGGGGTCCGAGGCCCCGCTCGTACCCGGTCGCCGCGACGACGGCCTCGGGCGTGACCCGGGTGCCGTCCGCGAGCACCACCTTGTCGCCGTCGAACGACTCGACCGCGGCGACGGGTTCGACCCGCCCCTCCCGTACCGCCCGCACCAGGCCCACGTCCTGCACCGGGATCGCGCCCTCGCGCGCCCGTGTCGCGAGCCCCTTCTCCGGACGGCCGATGCCGGGCGCCTTCAGCGTCACGCCCCTGGCCGCCCGGTCCACCAGCGCGGCCGGCAGACGGCGGAAGAGGATGCCGCTGCCCTGCGAGGGCCAGCCGAGCGTCGAGCGCCGCAGGATGTGCGGGGGAGTCCTGACCGCGAGCCGCACCCGGGCCGCGCCGCCCTCCGCGAGGTCCACCGCGATCTCGGCGCCCGTGTTGCCCGCGCCCACCACCAGCACGTCGCGGCCCCGGTACGGCACCGGGTCGCGGTAGTCACCGGCGTGCAGCAACTCCCCGGTGTAGGAGCCGAGTCCGGGCCAGTCCGGCACCCGTGGCGTGTGGTTGAAGCCCGTCGCCACCACCACGGCGCGCGCCCGCAGCTCCCGGCCGCCGGTGCCGCGCAGCAGCCAACGGGCCCCGTCGGCGGGCCCGTCGGCCGCCGGGCCGGCCGCCAGCGGCTCGACGCGGGTCACCTCGACGCCCGTCACGACGTCCAGGTCGTGGACGCGGGCGTACCGCTCCAGATACGCGACGAAGCGGTCACGCGGCACCCACCGGCCGGAGGACCGGGGTATCCGCAGCCCCGGCAGGGACGACCAGCGCCGCGTGGTGTGCAGGTGCAACCGGTCGTAGTGGCCGCGCCAGGAGGCCCCGACGGCGTCGGACTTCTCCAGCACCACCGTCCGTATCCCGCGCCCCCGCAGCGCCGCCGCCACCGCCAACCCCCCTGGACCGGCCCCGATCACGTAGACGGGCGGTTCGTTCGCGGTGCCGTGCGGGGCAGTTGTGTGGTCGGACATGACAGAAAGTTCTCATCTCGGGCCCGCCCGGCGGGTCTCACTTGCATATCGGTCGCGATCTGAATCGGTTTCGAGGAGATTTCCCCCACGGAAGCTCCATACACACGGCGGCAGGACACGCCCCGCCCGAGGCGGCCCGCGCGGCGCGGGATCAGGGCCAGAGGAGGTCCCGCGCCCAGGTGTCGGCGGCGGGCGCGCTGCGGCGGTAGCGGACGCGTACGTGTCGGCGCGCGGCGTCGCCCTGGAAGAACTCGGCCTCGTCGGGCACCACCACATAGCCGGTCCAGGTGGGGGCCTGCGCGGCCGGCTCGCTCTCCGCGCGGCGCCACGCGGCCTCGTAGGCGCGGTCCAGCGCCGCAGGCGAGTCCAGCACGTCGCTCTGCCGGCCCGCGAGCGCGGCGGCGAGGGCGCCCGTCGAGCGGGCGTGCAGGTCGGCGCTTGTCTCCTCGGCGTCGGCCGGGACGACGGGGCCGCGCAGCCGGACGGCGCGCGCCTGCGTGTGCCAGTAGAAGGTGAGCGCGGCGAACGGCACCGCCGCGAGCTGGCGGCCCTTGCGGCTGGTGGAGTGGGTGGCGAAGTGCCAGCCGCGGTCGTCGGCCTCGTGCAGCATCACCGTGCGCACGTCGGGCCGCCCCTCGGCGTCCGCGGTGGCGAGGGCCATGGTGTGCGGCTCGGGCTGGCCGGCGGCGACGGCGTCGGCGAACCACCGGTGGAACAGCGGCAGCGGACTGCCGGGAGCGTCGGAGGGATCGAAGGCGGGGAGCCCCAAGTCCCCGGTGTCCCACACGCGTTGCCGCCGCAGCAGGGCGCGGAACCGGACAGCCGCGTCGGCGGCTGTCTCCTCGGACCCCGCGCATTCCGGAACGCTGTCGTCCATGGGCATGCCTCTTATTCAACCGTGCGCGCGGCCCGGCGCGTCGACCGGTGAGCGCCGCCGGCCCATTCCCGGTGCGCGCGGCCGGTCCATTCGCCCTCCGCCGGGCGGGGGCGTCCCTTTTCCTGCGGGTGCGGACCGCCGCTCATTCGACCGTGTACGCGTCCGTTCCGTACGGCGGGCCGACGGGGGCCAAGGGGCGGCGACCCCGTCGGCGTAACAGGACGCACCACGGCGCACAGCGGGCGTCGTGCCGGGAGAACGCGGAAAAGCGGGTCGGGGAAACGGGGTAGCGCACAGCACGGCGCGGGAATTACCGCGTCGGTTTCCTGCCCGTCACCCCGAGATGGACCAGAAGCGCCAGATTCGGCTTGAGGTCGGCCTGTTTCACGCCCCAGCTCTGAAAGCCCTTCTGGTGCGAGGCGACCGCCGAGAGCATCACGACGAGTGATCCCGCGATCGCCGCCGGTACGACTTCCTTGTCGACGCGGCCCTTCGCCTGAAGTTCCTTCACCGAATCCGTGAGGGAGTTGGTGATCGAGTTGAGGATCTTCATGCGGATCTTGGAGAACCGTTTGTCCCCTTCCGCGTCACCGAGGTCGATGACGCGCAGAATCGCGTCGTGTCTGCGCCAGAAGTCGAGGAATCCGTCGACCAGTTCCTCCGCCGACTGCCAGCCCGCGCGCCCGGTCCAGGAGCGCCCGGCGACGAGTTCCGTCAGCCCGGTGCTCTCCCTGGCCATTTCCTCCGCGAGCTCCAGCACGGCCCCTTCCACATCGGGGAAGTACTGGTAGAACGTCGCGGGAGAAGTGCCCGCCTTCCGGGCCACGTCGATGACTTTGACGTCCCGGTACGGCGAGGAGCTGAGCATCTCGCTGAGGCAGTCGAGCAGCTTCTGCCGCGTCGCCTGTCCGCGTCGACCGGCCACGCGGCCGTCGACCGTTCGTACTTGTCCTGTCATGCCGTCAGCTTACCGACGAGGGATCGGCGCGCGATTTGGCCGACTGCAAATGGGGACATCCGCGGGGTACGCCGGGTGTTCCGGGCGCTCCTTCCGTGCGGCATGAACATCTGGCACATTCCCATTGTGGTGATGCCGTGCACCGCGTCGCGCCGCCTTGCGCCCGCCTATAGCGGCACCCGTATGTCGCCCTTCCGGGAAACTCGTCTTGACCGGGTCAATTGTTCCATTCCCCGCGCTGCGGACCCGGCGTTCAGCCATTAGCTTTGCGGGAGGGCGCCGCGGGAGAGCCGCGCGCCGCAGCCGTGCGGGAGGCGCCCGGAGCCGCGCGCCGCGGACACACGAGGGTTCGGGAGGTGGGCCGTGGCCGCATTCACCGAGGGCACACCGTGCTGGCTCGACGTGTCGCTGCCCGACCTCGAAGCGGGCAAGAGGTTCTACGGCGGCCTGTTCGGCTGGACCTTCGGCCCGGGTCCCGAGCCGTACGGGAACACCGCGTGCGCGACCGCGTACAGCGGCGGCAGCCGGGTCGCCGCCCTCGTCGCCAAGCGCGACGGCCGGATGCCCACCGCGTGGGGCGTGTACTTCGCGACCCCGGACGCCGCGGAAGCCGCCCGCAGGGTCCGCGCGGCCGGCGGCAGCATGGTGCGGGAGCCGGTGGCGGCCGGGCGGCACGGCGTGGTGGCGCTCGCCGCCGACCCCGGCGGCGCGGTGTTCGGGCTCTGGCAGCCCGCGGAGGACGCGGAGGCCGAGGCCGTGGACACCGCGGGCGGCGGGGCTGACGTCGTGCGCGGCGAGGCCGTACGGGCCGGGGGTGCCGGCGGCGGTCCCGGCGGGTCAGGCGGCGGCGTCGGGTTCGGGCAACGGGGCCGGCCGGGCTCGTTCTGCTGGACCGAGGTCTACACGCGGCTGCCCGAACCGGTCGACGCGTTCTACGAGCGGGTGCTGCGCGTCAGCGGCAGCGACGTGCCGGGCCTGCCGGGCGAGACCGTGCCGTTTCGCATGTGGTCCCCGAAGGGCGCGACGCCGGGGCCCGCCTCCGCGGTCGCAGGGCGCAGCGTGATGACGGACGCGTTCCCGGCCGCGCTGCCCGGCCACTTCCTGAACTACTTCTCCGTCGCCGACTGCGACGCCGCCACCTCGGCCGCTGTGCGCCTCGGCGGCCGGGTACGCCACGAGCCCTTCGACATCCCGTACGGGCGGATGGCGGTCCTCACCGACGACCAGGGCGCGGACTTCGGCGTCCTGGCCGACCCGGACGAGGAGGCGGGCGGCGATGACGGCCCCGGGGGCCCGCCGGACCCGTCGGACGAGGCGGCCACGGCGGACGCGGCGGGCGGCGCGGGCCGCGGGCGGGACGGCGCGGGCGAAGAGTAGGGGCCCGCGGCGCCCGGCGGGGGCGTACGCGGCGACACACGCACCCGTTGCGCACCCCGGTTCGCAACGCGGCCCCCGTACAGGAACAATCGGGTGCGACGAGGCCGTACCTTTGTGGCCCGTACGGGGAGGTGGCACGCACGGTGGAGCAGCTGACACAGCACGACCCGAGACGTATCGGACCGTTCGAGGTACTGCGCAGGCTCGGCGCGGGGGGCATGGGGCTCGTCTACCTCGCGCGGTCGGCGTCGGGGCGCCGTGTCGCGATCAAGACGGTGCGCACCGAGCTCGCCGAGGACCAGCTGTTCCGCGTCCGCTTCACCCGCGAGGTGGAGGCGGCCCGCGCCGTCAGCGGCTTCTACACCGCGGCCGTGGTCGACGCCGACCCGCGCGCCGCCGTGCCGTGGCTGGCCACCGCCTACGTGCCCGCGCCCTCCCTTGAGGAGATCGTCGGCGAGTGCGGCCCGATGCCCGTGCAGGCGGTCCGCTGGCTCGCCGCGGGCATCGCAGAGGCCCTCCAGTCCATCCACGCGGCCCACCTGGTGCACCGCGACCTCAAGCCGTCGAACGTCCTCGTCGTCGAGGACGGGCCCCGCGTGATCGACTTCGGCATCGCGTCCGGGGTCTCCAACACCCGCCTGACCATGACCAACGTCGCCGTCGGCACCCCCGCCTACATGTCGCCCGAGCAGGCGCGCGACTCGCGCAGCGTGACCGGCGCGAGCGACGTCTTCTCCCTCGGCTCCACCCTGGTGTACGCAGCGACGGGGCACGCGCCCTTCCACGGCGCCAACCCGGTCGAGACCGTCTTCATGCTGCTGCGCGAGGGCCCCGACCTGACGGGCCTGCCGGACGAGCTGCGCCCGCTGATCGAGTCGTGCATGGCGATGAACGCCGAGCAGCGGCCCACCCCGGCCGACCTCCAGGCGCAGCTCGCGCCCTACCTCTTCTCGGCCGAGGGAGACGACACCGGCACGGTCTCCGCGTGGCTGCCCGACTCGGCCGTCGAGATGATCGCCCGCCGCCAGAACGAGGGGCACAAGCCCTGGTCGCCGCCGGGCGGCGGCCGGCAGGCCGCGGGCGCGGGCAGGCCGGCGCAGGGCCACGCGGGCCGGCCCGCCGCCGTGCCGCCGATGCCGTCACGGCCGCCCGCGCCCGGCCCCTACCGGCCGGCGGCGACCGGAGCGCAGCCGCAGGGCGGGCACGCGGGGGCGCCGCAGGGCCGCCCGTACGGCAGCGGGGGCCGGCTCCTAGCGCAGCAGCCGGCCGCGGGCGGCGGCGCGTACACGGTGCGGCGGCCGGACCCCGCGGGCGACTCCGGCGGGCCCGTGCGGCTCGGCACCTCGCCCGTGCCGATCGGCCCGCGGGCGCCCGCGGCCGCCGCGGCGCCCGCGCCCGCGGCCGAGGCGGGCGCGGCCACCGGCTGGATCGTGCCGCCCGCGGGCCTGACAGGCGCCGCGCCCGCGGGTCCGCCGGTGCCGGCCCCGCCGCCCGCGCCGGAGGCGGACGGCGGCCGGCCGCACTGGCGGCCCTGGCGCTTCCGCATGTCGAACGACGTGTGGGGCACGCCCGTCGTCGTCGACGACCTGCTGTACGTGACGTCCTTCGAGGTCCACGCGCTGGACGTGGGCACGGGCAGGCGCCAGTTCAAGACCAGGGACGTCGCCTGGGCGATGGCCGTGGCGGGTGGCCGCATCCACGCGTCCGACGGCCCGACGCTGTACGCGCTCGACGCGCAGGACGGCACCGAGCGCTGGCGGTTGCGCACCGACGCCTGGGTGTACTCGCTCAAGGTCGACCGCGGCACGGTCGTCACGGGCACCCGCGGCGGCGGCGTGCAGGCGTGGGAGGCGTCCAACGGCGAGAAGCTGTGGGAGCTCTCCGGCGCGCAGACCGAGTTCGAGACGCCGGAGGCGGGCCCCGCGGTCCACGACGGCACGGTCTACGTGTGGAAGGACGCGAGGCTGCGGGCGCTCGACGCGCGCACCGGCGCCGAGCGCTGGTCGTACCCGGTGGGCGACGGCGCGTCCTGCGGCGGCGTGCCGGTGCGGATCACGCCCGCGCAGGACGGCAGGCTGTACGTCGCGGCGGGCACGCGCGTGCTTTCCGTGGACATCGCGGGCGGCCATGTGCGCTGGCACTTCGAGGCGCCCGCCGTCTTCCTCTCGCCGCCCGCCTTCGCGCCGGGGCCCGCCGTCGCGGGCGGCGGCGTCTACCTCGCCGACTACCTCGGCACCGTGTACGCGCTCGACGCCGCCACCGGCAAGGACCGCTGGCGCATCGCCACCGAGTCCCGGGCCTCGGTGGAGCCGGTGCTCGTCGCCGGCGGCAACGTCCACGTCGGCAGCGGTGCAGCCGTCTACACCCTGGACGCCGTCGCGGGCACCCCGAAGTGGCGGTTCGCCGCGGGCGGCGACATCATCGGCGCCCCGGCCGTCGCGGACGGCAGGCTGCACTTCGGCTCCGCCGACCACGTGCTGTACACGCTCGACGCGGGCGAGGGCCAGCTGCGCTGGAAGCTGGCGACCGGCGGGGAGATCACCGGCTCCCCGGTCGCCGAGCGCGGCGTCGTGTACGCGTGCAGCAAGGACCGCTGCGTGTACGCGCTGGACGCCCGCAAGGGCACGGCGACGGGCCGCTGACGCCCCTGCGGGCGGGCGCGCCCTCCGCGCGCTCTCCGGAGCGCGCCCCCCGGGGCCGGGTCAGCGGCCCCCGGGGCCGGGTCAGCGGCCGTACGGGCCCGGGTCCCCTGGGCCGCCGGGGCGGTCGTCGTACCACTCGCCGTCGCCCCCGGCCCCCGGGTGGCCCGCGCCGTACGCCCCGTAGCCGTCGCCCTCGGGGCCGCGGGCGGGCTCGACGCGGCGCCGGCGCCCGCGCATCACCACGGCGGCGAGCAGCAGTGCGATCCCGCCGCCCGCGCTGTACGCGACGCCGGGGCCGAGCCCCGAGCCGTCGCCTTCGATGACGAGGCTGCCGGCCGCCTGCCCCTGCCGGACCATCCACAGCACGGTGAAGCCGATGACGACCAGGCCCGCGAACGCCACCAGCGTCCGCGAGCGCAGGGCGAGCCCGATCAGCGTCAGCAGCGCGGCGAACGCGAAGGGCGCCACCACAGAGGCCCACACGCCGGTGCCCGCCCCCGTGACGCCCCGGGCCTCGAAGAGTTCCGCGATCCTGTAGTGGCGGCCCTGGCGCCCGTCGTACCAGGCGAGGAACGGCCCGAGCACGGCCGCGGCCGCCCCGGCCAGGGCGATGATCCCGCCGATGACATTGCGTACCACCGTCGGCCTCCTTCAGGCGATGCGGCCCTCCTTCGACGCTACGCCGCGTCACCGGGAACCGCCACGGTGTGCCGTACGTCCTTGGCAGGGGTCCCGGCCTGATGGTCAGGTATCCGGGAAACGGGAAACGAGAACGCAGCGGACCCGGCGGTAGGCGGCCGGGGCGGTCCCGGGGGCGGAGGCCCCCGGGCTACGGGGGAGGCGCGGTGCGCATCAGACAGCGGGCGAAGGTCGTCGCGGTGGCGGGGGTGGTGGTGCTCGCGCTGACGGGCTTCTCCCGACACGGCAGTCACAGTCACAGCCACAGTCACAGCCACTACGGCTCGGGCGGCGGGGGCGGCTGCTCAGGACCGTCCCACACGAGCAGCAGCGGCACCTCGGGCGGCGGCTCGGGATCCTCGTCAGGCAGCTCGTACGACTCCGATTCCGGTTCCGACGCCTCCTACGGTTCGGGCAGCTCGGGCAGCTCTTACGGCGACGGCTCCGGCAGCGGCTCGGCCACGCCCGCGCGCGGCTCCAGCGGCTACGGCTACCGCACCCGGCCCACGCACCAGGCCACCGCCGGCTCCTCGCAGAGCGGGCACACCCCGCGGGCCACCGCACGCAGCATGGCCTGCGCGTCGCCCGCGGCGGGCGGCCGCAAGGCCGTCACGTCCTCGAAGGTCGAGGTCACCGCCGCGCGGTCCAACGGGAGCGCGGCGACCTTCGAGGTCGACGTCGTCTTCAAGGACGCGGCCGGTACTTCCGTGGACATCGGCTCGGCCTCCGTCCGGCTCGTGCCCGGCGCGAGCCGGACCGTCACGGTACCGATGAACACCCCGTCAGACGTCGGCACCGTCGCCACCTGCGAGCCCTCGGTGCTGTAGCCGCACGGCGCTCCACCACACGCACGGGCAGGGCCCGCGCCGACCGGCGCGGGCCCTGCCCGTTCTCGTCCCCCGTGAGTCCCGCCACGGCCGCGACGGCCTCCCCTCCGGGCCGCCGCGGCCGTGCCCCCCGCTCGCTCGGGGCGGTCATTCCCCGTGTCCGCCACGCCTCAGGGGGCGTGGCTGTCCAGAGGCTTGATCGGAGGCCCGTCGGCGGGCTCCGAGCCCGCGTGGCTGTCGAGCGTCGTGACCTCGTCGGCCGCGGCGTCGGCGTCCTTCGCGGCGGCCTTCCCGTCGGCCGGCGGCGCGGGTGCGTGGCTGTCGAGGGTGGTGATCTCCTCGTCCTTCTTCGCTTCGCTCATGCTGGCGTGCTCCTGGCTCTCGGACGTCTCCTGTCGAGGGCGGCGCACGCCCGGTGCCTCCCCCGTGCCGCACCGGGCGAGCGCCTTGACGACCCCCCCATCCCCCGTGCGGTGGGTCGCCGTTGGGTTGAGCATGCCAGGAGGCGCTAAACGTTCGATGAACGGCCCCGGGCACCCGCGGCGCGCGTGCGCCTCAGGCGGCCAGCGGTGTGAGCAGGGCGCGTACCTCCGCCGCCTCGTCCGCGTCGGCCGCCTCGTAGAGGGCGAGGGCCTCCTGCCAGCACGCCCGTGCGCGTTCCGCCTGCCCGAGGGCGTCAAGTGCCTTGCCCAGCACCGTGAGGATGTTGGCCCGCATCCACTCGCCGCCGATGAAGCCGAGCGTGAGGGCCTGTTCGGCGAACCTCGCCGCGAGCGGGGGTCTTCTGGCGGCCAGGTGCACCTGGGCGATGCGGAAGTGCGTCGTGCCCTGCCACAGCCGCTGCCGGTTCTCCTCGAAGATGTTCAGCGCCTCGTTGAACTCCTTGAGCGCCTCGACGTGCTTGCCGCCGTGGGCGAACGCGATGCCCAGCGCGAAGCGCGCGTTCGCCAGGCGGAGCGTCAAACCGAGGTCGTCGTAGATCGCCATGCCGCTGCGGACGAGGGCGATCGCCTCCTCGGTCCTGTCCATGGAGACCAGCACGCGCGACAGGTTGCACAGGGCGCTGGCCTCGCCGGGCGCGTTGCCGTCCCCGCGGAAGGCGTCGATCGCTTCGAGCAGGTGCAACTCCCCGTCGCGGAAACGCCCCTGGCACAGGGCGACGATGCCGCGCTCGTTCGCCGCGTTGCAGTGCGTCCAGACGTCCCGGGCCGCCTCGCGCAGCGCGACCGCGCGGCGTGCCTCGTCGTCCGCCGCGTCGAACCGGCCCGCCTTGATGTACACCTGCGTCAGCGTCGTGCGGGCCCGGCCCTCCGCGTGCGCGTCGCCGGCCGTGTGCGCGGCGTCCCGCGCGGCCAGGGCCGCCACCTCGTAGGCGCGCGAGTTGGCGCCGGACTCCGAGAGGTCCTTGGCCGCGAGCAGCAGGTCCACGGCGCGCCGCAGCAGCGCGGGCTGGGCGAGCGACTGCCGCCCACAGGCCAGGATCGACGCGGCCTCCGCGTACAGCCAGTCCAGGGCCTCCGCCCGCGACGAGAAGGACAGGCCCGTGTGGCGTGCGGGCTCCAGATGGGCGACGGTGCGGTCGCCGGGCCGCTCCATCCCGTACACCCGGGACGCCGTCGCCAGATAGAAGTCGAGCAGCCGCTCCAGCGCCTCGCGCCGCCTGGCCGGGGGGTGTTCGTCGCGTTCCGCGCACGCACGCGCGTAGAGCCGCACGAGGTCGTGGAAGCGGTAGCGGCCCGGAGCCGCGGATTCGAGCAGCGAGGTGTCGACGAGCGATTCGAGCAGGTCCTCGGTCTGGTCGGCGGGCAGGTCGAGGACGGCGGCCGCGGCGGCCAGCGAGATGTCGGGGCCGTCCGCGAGGCCCAGAAGCCGGAACGCGCGCGACTGCGCGGGCTCCAACTGCCCGTAGCCCAGCTCGAAGGTGGCCTTCACCGCCAGGTCGCCCGCCTGGAGCTCGTCCAGCCTGCGCCGCTCGTCCGCGAGCTTCGACGCGAGCACCGAGACCGTCCAGGTGCGGCGCGCGGCCAGCCGGGACGCGGCGATCCGGATCGCGAGCGGCAGGAAACCGCAGGCCGCGACGACGTCGAGGGCCGCCTCCCGCTCCGACCGCACCCGCTCGACGCCGACGATCCTGGTGAAGAGGTCGAGCGCCTCGGCAGGGGACATCACGTCCAGGTCGACGAGGTGCGCACCCGCCAGGTCCACCATCCGCGTCCGGCCCGTGATCAGGGCCGCGCAGCCCGTGGTGCCCGGCAGCAGGGGCCGCACCTGCGCGGCGTCGCGCGCGTTGTCCAGCAGGATCAGCACCCGGCGGCCGTCGAGGGTGGAGCGGTACAGCGCGGCCCGCTCCTCCAGGGTCTCGGGCACCGAGCGGTCCGGGGTGCCGAGCGCCCGCAGGAACGAGCCGAGGACCGTCGCAGGGTCGGCCGCCGCGGCCGAGGAGCCCTGGAGGTCCACATAGAGCTGCCCGTCGGGGAAGTGCGGGCGCGCGGCGTGCGCCACGTGCACGGCGAGAGTCGTCTTGCCGACGCCGCCGATGCCGGCGAGCGCGGAGACGGCCATCACCGAGCCCTCGGAGAGCGCGAGCAGCTCGCCCAGCTCCGCGACGAACGCCGCACGGCCGGTGAAGTCCGGCACGGTGGCGGGCAGTTGCGCGGGCCGCGGGGCCGCGAGGTCGGGCACGCCCTGGAGGGCGACGGGGCGTGCGAGCTCCTCGTCCGCGGTGAGGATGGCGTGCTGGAGCTCCGTCAGCTCGGGCCGCGGGTCGACGCCGAGCTCCTCGGCGAGCAGCTGCCGGGTGTCGGTGTAGACGGCCAGCGCCTCGGCCTGGCGGCCGCTGCGGTACAGGGCGAGCATCAGCAGCTCCCGCAGCCGCTCGCGCAGGGGGTGCGCGGCGGTGAGCGCGGTCAGCTCGGACACGGCCTCCGCGTGGGAGCCGAGCTCCAGGTCGAGGTCGAGGCGCTGCTCGACGAGGCCGAGCCGCCACTCTCCGAGGCGGACGCGCTGTGTCTCGGAGAACGGGCCAGGCAGGTGCGCGAGCGGCTCCCCGTCCCACAGGCCGAGCGACTGTTCGAGCAGGGCGCGGGCGCCGCGCCTGTCGCCCGCGGCGCGCGCCTTCTCCGCCTTCGCGGCGAGGTCGTGCGCGACCTGGAGGTCGAGCGCGCCGTCCGGGGTGCGCATGGCGTAGCCGCCGGCCTCGCTGACGAGGGCGCCGGGACCGAGGACCTTCCGCAGCCGGGAGGCGTACGTGCGGACGGCGGCGAGCGCGCGGGCGGGAGGTTCCTCCCACAGCGCGTCGATCAGTTCGGCCGCCGTGGCGGTACGCCCCTCGCGCAGCAGCAGCGCGGCGAGCATGGCGCGCTGCTGCGGGGAGCCCGGCGGCAGCGCCTCGCCGTCGCTCCACGCGCGGACCGGGCCGAGCACGCTGAAGCGCAGCCGCCGGCCCCCGTCGGCCCCCTGGGCCGTCGCCGCCGGAATCCGCTGCCCCGGTACGCGTGGCCCGTTGTCACGGTCCATCGTTTCCCCCTCGCCCCCCGCTGGCGGTTTCACTGTTTTGACAGTCTGCCTTGTTCCGGGCGGGTGCGTCAGCCACGGGTGCCGGTCTGCACAATGCCTCAACACGCCGGGCGGACCCGCGGCACCGGGCCCGCGGCGGCCGGGGGCGAGGCCTTGGGGCGGCGGGTGCGGGTGCGGCCGGCGGGGCCGTACGGGAGCGTGCGGCGGGGAGCGCGGGGCGGTACGGGAGCGTGGGGCGGAGAGGGGGCCGGGGCGGGGAGGGGCCGGGGGAGCGGCCCCCTAAGACGACCGGATCGGGGGACGCCGGGTTCCCGGCCCCGCCCTGCCCGCGGCCCTGTCACCCGGGTCTTGCCCGCGGCCCGCGACCCCGCGACCCGATGCCGGGTCGCCGGGCCGTGGGGGCGCAGCCGGGGTGCCGGGCCGCGGGGGCGCGGCGGGGCCGCGGGGCCGTGCGTCAGGAGATGTGCGGGCGCCTGCCCGGCTCCTGCCGGGGGAGGCGCTGGCCCGCCGTGGGCGGTTTCGGCAGGGCAGTCGGCTGCCCTGGTAGCGGGAGAGGTTGTACTGCCCGTTGGTGCCGGGCAGCAGCGGTGCCTTCCGCGTCCCGTCGCCGAAGCGGAAGGCCGACGTCAGGTCGCCGGCCTTCCGCCTGCGCCACGCCGAGATGTTGGGCTCCCTGACGCCGGTGACCTCCTCAGGGAAGCGCAGTTGCGAGGTGTGGTCGAACAGCTCGGAGCAGACCCAGCCGCCCGCCGTCCACGGCGAGACGACGATCGCGGACACCCGGAAGCCGAGGCCCACGGGCAGACCGGCGCCGTCCACGCCGGTCGGGGAGGTCTTGGTGACGAACGCGTCGGGCGTCCCCGCGGGCGGCGTCGGCGGGGCGCCGTGGTCGAACATGCCGTCGTTCTCGTCGTACGACAGGATGAACACGGTCTTCGCCCACACGTCCGGGTTGGCGGCGATGGCGTCGATCACGCCCGCCACGAAGGTCGCGCCGCGGCCGGGGAGCCCGCAGGGTGCTCGTCGAAGCCGGCGGGCGGCAGCAGTCAGCTCACCGTGGGGAGGCGGCTGTTGAGCGCGTCGTACTCGAACTGCCCGATGGGCGAGGCCGCCGTCGCGCCGTCGTACAGCGGGTCGCCCTCGTCCGCGTCGAAGTACCGCGCGATGTGCTGGAGCGCGGGCAGCCCCGTCGCGCCGTTCACCGGGGTCCTTTCGAAGCGGTGCGCGCGGGGGCTCCGCCACGGTCGCGCCGTCAGGTTGCCGGGGCCACGGGTCCCCGAACGGCCGTGGCGTGAAGAGTGGTTGAAGCCGCGCGTGGGTGCCTGGACAACTCCGGGGCCGCGCCCTCAGGGCGTCGCCGCACGACGGCCCCTGAGCCATGCGCCGGCCGCCTGACGGGTGGCAGGGTGCGCGGGCGGCAGGGGGCGCGGACGGGGCGGGGGCACGAACGGGCGGCACGGTACGGATGAGCGGCGGGGCAGGGAAGCCCGGCAGGGCACGGACGGGTGCGGGCCGTACGGGGGGCGACCGCCCGGCGGCGGCCCGCCCCTCGCAGGAGGGGCCGGGTACGGCCGGCAGGGTGAGGCTGTGGCCGCCCCCGGGCGGCGGGCGGGCGCGGGGGGTAGCAGATGCGGTTGACGTGGTGTGAGGGACCCTCCCCCGCCCGGCGGAACCCCAAGGACCGACCAGAGGTGAGCTGCCATGCCCGTACGTCCCGCACACCCCCCGCACCCCGTACGCCCCGTACGCCCCGTACGGGCCGGAGGTCGGCCCCGGCCCCGGCGCCGCGCCCGGCGCACCGCGGGCCGGGTGGCGCTGGCCGCCGCGGCCCTGACGGCCGCCGCGCTCTGCGGGGTGTGCGGATGCGGAGCCGCCGGGCATCCGGTGGCGCCCGGCGGCCACGCGCGCGCGGCATCGCCCGCGGTGGGCGCGGCCGAGGAGCCCGCGGACCGGCACCTCGC
>NZ_BAABEP010000090.1:0-18716 GCF_039540215.1 Streptomyces tremellae | reverse complement strand
CAACACCAGCGAAACCGGCAGCGCGAGATTGACGAACGACATAGAGGCACCCCCCGGGGGGGGTCAGTGATGTGCGGTTTCGCCCTTGTGACGGAGCAGGGGGCCTGCCGGGTCGGTGCCGGTCGTGGTGGTGTCTTCGGCTGGTGTGTTCCTGGCGCGGCGAAGGGGACGGAGGGAGCCGGGTGTGGCGGAGGGGTGTGCGCGGGCGGCGGTCAGCAGGGCTCGGACGGTCCGTGCGAAGTCCGGTCCGGGCATGGGCAGTTCCATGTCGGGTTCGCGGAGGTATCCGGTGGCGACGGCGGTGGGCATGTAGGTCATGAGGCGGGTGACGGTGGTGGAGTGCTGGCGGGTGGTGTGCCGGGCGAGGTGGTGCAGGACGCGCAGCATGGTGGTGGTCGAGGCGGCGTCGAGGCGTTCGCCGTGGTCGGCGGTGGGGGCGGCGGTGGTGGTGTCCATCTGGCTGTGCCACCACCGGGCGGTGTCGGTCTCGCCCAGGGAGAGGTGGTGGAGGTAGAGGCAGTAGGCGGCCGCGCTCTGGCCGGCGCCGGCGGCGTACTGCCACCAGAAGCGGGCGGCGTCGTCGGTGTCGGCCAGTTGCAGGACGCAGGCCAGGACCAGGGCGCTGCGCGGTTCGGGGAGCTGGTCGGTGAGGAACCCGGCGACGGTGGTGGCGGGGGTGTGGGTGACCAGGGTCTCGCACAGAGCCCTCAGGTCCTCGGCGGCCGGGTGGGCGCAGTCTGCGGTGGGGATGTCGGGGGTGCGGGGCGTCGGGTTGGGCTCGAGGGGGACGATGTCGCGGGGCACGGTGCGGTCGCGGACCAGCAGGGCCTGGGACAGGAGGTCTTCCAGTGGTGTCACGTGAGCGGTCCTTCGGTGTCGGGCGGCAGGGTCAGGGCACTGTCCAGGTGGCGCATGGCGCGGCGTTCGTCGGCCCGGACCGTGGCCAGGGGAACGCCGAGGAGGCTGGAGGCTCGCTCGTCGTCGAAGCCGCACAGGTGGCGCAGCACCATGACGTCGAGCTGGGAGTCGGGAAGCCTGCTGATCGCTTTGAACAGCCCCAGGATGTGCGGCATCGCGGCGGTGCTGGCGGCCGGGTCGGTCTGGGTGTCTAGGACGGCTTCTTTTGGCCCCGGGAAAACGGGCTCGGCTGGACCGGGGTGAGGAACGGATTGTTTTGGCCCCACCCAAGAGCCCTTGGGGTGGGATGCACTCTTTTGGAGTAATGCCGGATTGACCCGGGATCGCGGCCGGGATCACGCTGTGCGGGTTGTCGGCTGGCCGTGTCAGGAGGCCGGGTTTTGCAGCGTGTTGAGTTGTTCGAGTTGATTCGTCGTGACCGCAGGCTGGAAGGCACCTCGGTCCGAGGGCTGGCGAGGCGTTACGGAGTGCACCGCAGGGTCGTGCGCCAGGCGTTCGACAGTGCGTTGCCCCCTGCGCGGAAGGCGATCGAAGTGCGCCGGTCGGTTCTGGAGCAGGCCAAGGGCTGGATCGACGAGATGTTGCGGGCGGATCTGACCGCACCGCCGAAGCAGCGGCACACCAATAAGCGGATCATGGAACGGCTGCGGGACGAGTACGGATTCCCGGTCGCCTACACGACGCTCAACGACTATCTGCGGGTGCGCCGGCCGCAGATCCGCGAAGAGGCCGAGCGGTCCCGGATGCTGACCGAGGGGATGGTTCCGCAGTTCCACCGGCCTGGCGAGGAGGCGGAGGTCGACTTCGCCGAGGTCTGGGTGAGGGTCGACGGCAAGCCGATGGCTTGCCAGTTGTTCACGCTGCGGCTGTCGTATTCGGGCAAGGCGGTCCACCGGGTGTTCTCCACGTCCGGGCAGGAAGCCTTCATGCAGGGGCACGTGGACGCCTTTCGGATCCTGGGCGGCATCCCGACCCGGCACATCCGTTACGACAACCTCAAGCCCGCCGTGTCGCAGGTCTGCTTCGGCCGCTCGCGGGTGGAGTCGCAGAGGTGGGTGGCCTTCCGCTCGCACTATGGCTTCGATGCCTTCTACTGCCGTCCCGGCATCGAGGGCGCCCATGAGAAGGGCGGGGTCGAGCACGAGGGAGGTCGCTTCCGCCGTTCGCACCTGGTCCCGGTTCCCGAGGTCGACACGCTCGCGGAGCTGAACGAGAAAATCGAGCAGATCGAGATCGCCGAGGACGTCCGGCACATCGACAACCGGCCCACCTCGGTGGGCTTCGACTTCGACTACGAGGCTCCTCTGCTGGCCCCGCTGCCGTTCGAGGACTTCGACATCGGGCTGACACTGACGCCGAAGGTCGACAAGACCTCCCGCATCACCGTCCGGCAGAACAAGTACTCCGTCCCGGCCCGCTTCATCGGCACCAACGTCCGCGTCTCGCTGCGGGCGGACGAGGTCTGGGTCTACGAGCGCAACAAGCTGGTGGTCCGCCATCCACGGCTCGCGGGCCGCTACGGCTTCCGCGACCTGCTGGACCACTACCTGGAGATCCTGCGGCACAAGCCCGGCGCCCTGGAGCACTCCACCGGGCTCGCCGCGGCCCGCGAGAGCGGACAGTTCACCGACACCCACGACGCGTTCTGGGCAGCCGCCCGCGAGTCCCGGGGACGCTCCGAGGGAACCCGAGCGCTAATCGAGGTCCTGCTGCTTCACCGGCGGCTGCCCGACGAGGCAGTCGTCGCAGGCATGAAAGCGGTCTTGGAGGCCGGTTCCATCTCGCCGGACCTGGTGGCCATCGAGGCCCGCAAGGCCCTCGCCGCAGCGGGTGGTCCACCACCCGTCGTGATCGCCCCGCAAGCCCCCGTCGGCACGGTCGCAGCCGAGCCCGACACGGCGGAGCCGACGGAGCCGAAACCTGAATCGGCCCAGGTCATCACCCTGCCGCAGCGGCGTCCTGTCCTGCCGCCGGACTCCCGGCCCGAACCATCGCTGGCCGCCTACGGCCAGTTGCTCTCTATCCAACCGAAAGGCTCAGCATGACGCAGAGCACCACCCCCACCCCTGCGACCACGGGGCGGTGGGGCTCCTTCGGTCTGCCCGGCCAGCGCGGGCCGAACCCGTCAGAGGCGATCGACGCGGCCTGCCGGAGCCTTGGCCTGTCCGGGGTCCGCGCACGCTGGGACGAGTTCGCCGCCCAGGCCCTGCGCGAGCAGGCATCCTATGCGGACTTCCTGGCGGACCTCCTGGAGAGCGAGTGCGAGGACCGTGACGCCCGTCGCAAGGTCCGCCGGGTCAAGGAAGCCAACTTCCCCCGCCCGAAGCGGATCGAGGACTTCGACTTCTCGAAGAACACTAACGTCCCGCAGGAAGTGATCAACACGCTCACGCAGCCCGCTTGGGTCCAGGCGGGTAATCCGCTCTGCCTGATCGGTGACTCCGGCACTGGCAAGTCGCATCTGCTGATCGGCCTGGGCACGGCGATCGCGGAGGCGGGCGGCCGCGTCCGCTACACGACCGCGGCGAACCTGGTGAACGAACTGGCCGAGGCCGCCAGCGACAAGCAGTTGGGCCGCACGATCAAGAAATACGGGCGGGTCGACCTGCTCTGTCTGGACGAGCTCGGCTACGTCAAGCTGGACCGGCACGGCGCCGAGTTGCTGTTCCAGATTTTCACCGAGCGCGAGGAACGACATGCGATTGCCGTCGCGTCGAACCGGCCGTTCACCGAGTGGGACCAGACCTTCACCGACAAGCGGCTCTGCCAGGCCATCGTCGACCGGCTCACCTTCGAGGCCCACATCATCGAGACCGGCACCCAGTCCTTCCGTCTCGCCAGCACCACCGCCAAGCGCAAGGCGGCCACCGCCGCCTGATCTCACCTTCACAAGAGGGCGGGCGCCACAACACGGCGCCCGCCCTTTCGCGTTCCTGTCAGGGGAAGCGGCCGGGCGGGCGTCGTGAATCACACGCTACCGCCACCAACCCCGACCAACAGACACCATTCGGTTCCACCTCAGGACAGCCAGGAAACATCACCCGATCGAGGGTCCTCCTACGTGGCAGATAGTCGGGTTTCCGCTCCTTCAACCTGCGGTGGTTCCCAGACCGAGCAGTCGTGGGCGAAGAACACGCGTCGTGGGTCGAATTCGGCGAGTCGATCCAGCCAGTGCCGATAGGGAGGAAGCGGCTGTTCCTCGCCGCGATGTGTCGCGTGGCGGGCCAATTGCTCAGATGCGAAGTGGGAAGCGAGGTCGTATGCCTGGCCGGCGAGTACTACTGTGCCGTCGCTTTGCCGGAGGGCCAGCGACTGGTGCCCTTCGGTGTGACCAGGCGTCGGAATGATCCAGATACCGGGCCAGACCTCGATCTCGCCGGCGACTTCCTCGTAGGTAGCACCAGGGAAGTCGACCAGCTCGTCGACTGTGTAGCTGCCCCTGCGTGCGGTGGCCAGTTCGACGTCCTGCACCAGGATGGGCTTGCCGCCCAAGAGCGGGTTCCCGCCGATGTGGTCGAAGTGCAGGTGACAGTTCACGATCATGGAAACGTCAGCGAGGGCGACTCCGGACGCCGAGAGGGCGTCCCGCAGCGCACGGCGGCGCGGCCGATAGCGCGCTTCGGTTTCGGAGTCTGCCTCCCCGATTCCGGTATCGAAGAGGAGCAGCCCGTTGTCGTGTTGCACCAGGTAGGCAAGAACGGGTTCGACACGTGGTTGCGGGCCGCCCACTTCTGAGGCAGGCCGGATGAAGTACCCGAGATCGAGCCGACGCACCGCCATGTTCTTCCGCATGCAGCCATCCTTGCGGGCCTCCGCCTGAAATCCAGCCGGTCTGCCGACAGCAGAACCACCACGGGGCCCAACTGAGACTCGACCAGGGTGGGGCCAGAAAGATCCGTTCCTTCCGCGACGCCTCGGAGCCCCTCACCCGGATGGGTCAAAAGTGGGGCCAGAACAACTCGTTCAAGTGGGGCCAAAACTGCCCGGCGAAAACAGTCTGGGTCTGCAGGAGGACGGTGTCGAATGCTGCGTGTTCCATCTGGGGCCGGCCGTCGCGGTGGGTGGCTCTGGCCATGACGGTGGTGCGCAGGATGGACCAGGCGAAGCAGCGGACGTCCGCGCTGCGCAGTGCCTTGCCCCAGTGCAGCCACAGGGCCGCGAACGTGTCGTGGACGGCGGCGTCGCGTGCCCGGTCGCCGAGGAAGACCTGGGCGTAGAAGCGGTAGTCGTCCTCGACGAGCTGGCGCAGGGCGCCGTGCTCCATCGGGGGCCAGTGCCGGGCGGTGGCCACGGTTGTCTTCTGGGTGGAGCGGTCGATCCACCCGGGGGCCTTGCCGGCGTCCAGGGCGGCCTGCTTCCACAGCCGGTGCAGTGGCCAGGACGGCATGCCCAGTTCGGCGGCCAGGCGGTGGATGGTTTCCCAGCGCGGGTAGAGGCCGACACCGCGCAGCAGTTCGGAGAGCTTGGACTTGGCCAGCGGGATGCAGTCTCCGAGGTCGCCCAGGGTGCGGCCGCTGTCGAGGTATGCCTCGCGGACCGGCTCCAGCCAGGCTCGGTGTGAGCTGGCCACGTCCAGGGCGACGGGGCCGAGCTTGCGGCCGGGCCGCACCTGGGGCTGGCGGGGCGCGGGGTCGAAGGCGGAGGCCTTCGGTTCGTAGGGAGTGGTCACCGGGCACCGTCCTGCCCGTCGGGTACCCCGGCCGCGGGCGGGTCGGGCCGGGTGCGCAGGGCGCGGACGACCTGCTGCACCGTCAGGCCCAGGACGGGAGCCAGCGAGGCGAGGGCGGCGGCGTGCCCCATCGCGGCCATCACCGTGCTCCATCCGAACACCACCACCGTGGCGATCGCGAGGATCGCCGTCTTCCTGGTGTCCATCACACTCCTTTGTGTCATGCCGCAGCCATCCGGAGACCACGTCGAGAGGGACCCCTCAACGAGCGGGTGCCACGCCGCTGTTGGGGAGAGTCAGGATGTACCGGACCCTGCCAGCTACGCCATGTGATCAAGGAATCACGGAACATTAGGTTTCAGGGAGGGGCCGAAGTTGAACGAGAGAGGGCCGGTTCAGCACGCGCGTACGGCATGGCACGAAGCGAAGGGGTGAAGTTCCCGGTTCTTCTTGCAATCCCCACGGTCAGCCCCGTCAATGGGACCAGGACACCTTGGTGTCGGCCTTCCATCCGGAAGCGCCCGCTCCCGTGCCAGAACGATGGGGAGCGGGCTGAACCTTGTCCCGCCCGGCCACCACAACTGGCCGGGCGGGAGCGGGAGTCATCTGCCCCGCGTCGCGCCGCAGGGCCCCACTGCCCCCACTCCCCCGCCGCTCCGGCGCCGGTACCGGTGCCGGTGCCTCGTCGGTCCCAGCCCCGGCGGGACGTGTGCCGGCGCACCGCGTGGCCCGGGGGCTTTTGGCACCCGCAAGCACAGCGCGCCGAGGCTCGCGGCGGGGGCGGCCGCCCCGCGCAGGCAGGGGGGAGCGCGTTCTCGTCCATGCGTCGGGCGCTGATCCGGCCGGCGGCAGGCCGGTGCCCGGGTCACCGTGGCCGGGGGCCGCCCGCCGTGCGTGCAGAGGAGGGTGTGCGGCCGGCGGCGGAGGCTGCTGACGGCCCTCCTCGGGGCTGCTTGGTGCCCGCCGTTGCTCCTGAGCCGGTCTCCCCGGCCCCCGGGCGCGGTGAGGGAAGCATGAAGTGGTGAGGTCGGCTGCGGACTCAGGGGCTGTGCGGGTTCGCCGCAGCCCGGCGGCGGGGTGTGCCGCCCGGTCGCGGCGCCCGGGGTGTTCACGGTGTGCGGGGCTGGTTGTTCACGGCCTTGGTGGCGCCGCCCGCTCTCAGGGGCGCGGCGGTGCCACCGTCCGGCTCTGGCCACGTGCCCTCGGTTCACGCACGGGCGCCGGCCTCACGCACGGCCGCCGGAAGGATGATCCGGGTGGCGTCACCGCTCCTCGTCCGCAGGGTGGGCAGCCTGCCGGGCGCTTCGCCCGTTTGGCGTCGCTGGGCGGGCGGGGGCGCCGGCATCACCGGGGTTCCTGTGCGGCGGGTGGCCGTGAAGGCAAACCTGGGCGGAAGGGAGGGGGGCGGGGTTCAGAACAGGGCCGGAGGGGGATCTTGCCGGGGTCCCCGGCCGGCCCGGGCCTCGTTCTCGATCCATCGGCAGATGAGGTCGACGACGTACTGCCGCTCCCGCTCGCTGAGCTCGTGTCCCTTGGGGATGCCGTGGTTGATCTGCAGGCAGGTACGGCAGCAGGTGGCCGTGGCGTGCTGGGCCCGGAAGACGGGATGGCCTCCCCAGGGGGTCTGCCTGCCGTCCTTCACCGGGCGGGCCGGGGCGAGGCGTGCGTCGATGAGTTCCCGCGCGTGGCGCCGGACGACGTCCATGCCCCGGAAGGCGACGTATTCACGCTCGGGCGGGCGGAGGTGGAACTTGGCGCGGAAGGGGATCCGGGTGATCCGCGCCAGTGAGGCGTCCAGCCGGTCCGGGTCCATGGCTGCGCTCCTCTCCTCACGGCCTGCCGGCCCGGCCGGTGGTGTTCCTTCCGCCCGGGCAGCCGGTCCTTGCGTGACGTGGGCCTCTCTGTAGTCGCCGGGGGTCATGCCGGTCACGGTGCGGAAGGCGCGGTAGAACTGCACGGCGCTGGAGAAACCCGTCTCCAGCGCGATCGTGGAGATCTGTTTGTCCGGCTGCGTCCGCAGCAGCAGCCGGGCGCGCTCGAGCCGCAGGGAGCGCAGGTGGGTCATGGCGGACTCGCCCGTGCCCTCGAAGAGGCGGAACAGGGTGCGGCGGGAGACGTGCAGGCCTTCGGCGATGGTCTCGGCGTCCAGGTCTGGGTCGGCCAGGTGGGCGCGCATGTAGGCCACCGCCTTGCTCCGGCGCAGCGACTCGGGCATTCCGCACGGGCCGGGGGCGAGCAGGCCCAGCAGGGATGCTCCCAGCGCGGTCGCGTGGGGCTGGAGGTGGTGGGCGCCGAGGCGGTCCGCCTCCTGGCTCTGGGCGAGGTTCACGAAGAACGCCGCCACCGCGCCCGTCGCGCCGGCGCAGTCGAAGGCTCTGGCGAGCAGGTCGTGGCTGCGGTTCATGCCGGCCAGCGAGTACGCCGCGTCGGCGGGCAGTTCGAGGACGACCTGTTCGTAGTCCCCCTTCGCGGACAGGAAGAAGGGCTCGGCGCTGTCGTAGATCACCATGGAGCCGGGAGCGGCGATCGCCTGGCGTCCGGCCTGTTCGACGAGGAGGGTCCCGCTCAGCTGGAACGCGATGTAGAGGTATTCCTCGTTCTCCCGGCCCTGGGCGATGTCGCTGGCCGAGCGCCGGACCTCCTCGGGGCAGGCACGCTTGGTCGACAGCCGGAAATCCGCGTACTGGGCCAGGTTGATCTCGCCCTTGAACGTGCTTCCGACCGGGTCTGTCCTGACCGAGACATAGGCTTCCTGCCTGGCCTGACGCCAGTAGTCGACCTCGTTGCCGCGCGGGGCGCGGCGGGTGGAGAAGGACGTCAGGCGCGGCAGCACCAAGCCATCCTGTGTCACGGCCAATGCCCCTCCTGTTGACTGCTGCGCGCCGCTCTGCGCAAGGCTCACGGCGTCCGCTGCCCAGCGTACGTCGCAGGTCTCTTGTCAGCCTTTCGGCCGATGATGTGTCGGCGTGGCGCGGGGCCGGCCCGCAGCCTCCCCGAGTGAGGCTGCGGGCCGGAAAGAGAGGGGACGGAAGGCGGTCGGGCCTCAGGCGGGGATGAGGCCGTGGGGGTCGATGATGAACTTGTCGGAGACGCCCGTGTCGAAGGTCCCGTAGGCGGCGGGGGCCTCGTCGAGGCTGATGATCTTCGTGTTGAGCATGTCGCTCAGGTACGGCATGCGGTCCCACAGGATCGCCTGCATCAGCTCGCGGTTGTAGTGCATGATCGGCGCCTGGCCGGCGGCGATCCGCGGCGACTTGATCCAGGCCTTGCCGAAGTCGATCGGGAAGGTTCCCTCCTGCTCGGCCTTCGACTTGGCGAGGGGGTCGGGGCCGTAGACGCCGATGATTCCGGTGGCGCCGCCGGCGCGGGTGGCGTCGAGCACCTGGTTGATGGCGTAGGCCGGGTTCATGTCCTGGGACTCGCGGCCGATGCCGTGCGCCTCGGAGCCGACGTAGTCGACCGCGCAGTCGACCATGGGCTCGCCCAGGATGGCCTCGATCTGGTCGGTGAGCGGGACGTCCTGGCTGAGGTCGATCGTCTCGCAGCCGTTCTGCCGCATCAGCTCCAGGCGGTCCTGGTGGTAGTCGCCGACGATGATGCAGGACGCGCCGAGGAGGCGGGCCGCTGCTGCGCCACAGCGGCCGACCGGGCCGGCGCCGGCGATGTAGACGGTCGAGCCCGGCTTGGCGCCGGCCTCCATGAGGCCGTGGAAGGCGGTGGGCAGGATGTCCGAGAGGAGCGCCAGGTCGCGCATCTTCGCCATGGCCTGGTCCCGGTCGGGGAAGCGCAGGAGCTGGAAGTCGGCGTACGGGACGAACAGGTACTCGGCCTGGCCACCGGTCCAGTCGCCCAGGTTGAAGCCGTAGGCTCCGCAGGACACGGCGGGGTTCGTGGTCTCGCAGACGTCGGTGCGGCGCGCCCTACAGTTGCGGCACCGGCCGCAGGCCACGTTGAACGGGACGGAGACGATGTCGCCCTCGCTGAGGAACTCGACGTCGGGACCGACCTCGACGACCTCGCCGGTCATCTCGTGCCCCATCACCATGCCCTCTGGCACCGGGAAGGACCCGCGCCAGATGTGCAGGTCGCTGCCGCAGATGTTGGTGGCGACGATCCGGAGGATGACTCCGTGCGGCGCCTTCTTGCCGTTCGGCATCTGCAGCTTCGGGAAGTCGAGCGTGTCGACTCGCATGTCCTGCGGGTTGTGGAAGACGACGGCGCGGTTGGTGCTGGCCATGACGAACTCCTCTTGCTGATGGGGGGCCGGCCGCGGGTGTGCCGGCGGTCCGGGGGCCGGGCGCAGATATGCCAGCGGAAGTTGCGGTGGCTACGCGGCCTCGGCTCTCCCAACGTATGGCTCACATCCGACTTACGCATGCCGGAACACGCCGGATTCGCCCGCGTCTAGGCACTGCGTGCCAACGCACTAACACTGCGCGCCACACCCCTGAGCCCGCACGTCACGTTCATCCCTGCAGGTCCGAGCGTTGTTAGTTTTGAGCCATGACTGACGCAGCAGCGCCCGCTCCAAAGGAGCCCTCGTCCGTCCAGGCCGACGTCCGGGTGATGGGTGCTCGCGAGCACAACCTCAAGGACGTGGACCTGACGGTTCCGCGCGACGCAACGGTGGTCTTCACCGGCGTCTCGGGGTCGGGCAAGTCATCCCTTGCCTTCGGCACCCTGTATGCGGAGTCGCAGCGGCGTTACCTGGAGTCGGTGGCCCCCTACGCCAGGCGGCTGATCGACCAGGCCGGCGTGCCCGACGTCGACTCGATCACCGGGATGCCCCCGGCCGTCGCCCTGCAGCAGCAGCGCGGCGGGCGCAGCGCCCGCTCGTCGGTGGGCAGCATCACCACGCTGTCGTCCCTGGTGCGCATGCTCTACTCCCGCGCCGGCGACTACCCGGGCGACCAGCCGATGCTCTACGCCGAGGACTTCTCCGCCAACACCGTCCAGGGAGCCTGCCCGCACTGCCACGGCATCGGCCGCGTGTACGAGGTGCCCGAGCAGAAGATGGTCCCGGACCCCTCCCTCACCATCCGCGAGCGTGCGATCGCCTCGTGGCCGACGGCCTGGCACGGCCACCAGCTGCGCGACGTCCTGGTCGCGCTCGGTTACGACGTCGACGTCCCCTGGAAGAATCTGCCGAAGAACCACCGCGACTGGATCCTCTACACCGACGAGACCCCCTCCGTCCCCGTCCATTCCCGGCTCACCCTCGGTGAGGCCCGCGCCGCGATCGAGGCGGGCGAGGAGCCGAGCTACCAGGGCACCTTCGTCGGCGCGCGCCGCTACGTCCTCGACACCTTCGCCAACACCAAGAGCGCCTCGATGAAGCGCCGGGTCGCCCAGTTCCTCGACGCGGCCCCGTGCCCGTCCTGCCACGGCAAGCGGCTGAAGCCCGAAGCGCTGACCGTGACCTTCGAGGGCCTCGACATCGCCGACTTCTCCAGCCTGCCGCTGCGCGAGCTCGCCTCGCTGCTGGAGGGGGCCGTCGCGGACGCCTCTCAGCATGCAGGTGCCACCGGCACCACAGCGGCCCGCGGCGAGGTCCTCGACGCCGACGCACGCCGCCAGGCCGTGCAGCAGCGCGTCGCCGCCGGCGGATCCGCCCACGCGGCCGCACCCGACGTACGGCGCACCCCGAACCGGTCGGCCGAGAAGCTGGCCACGACAGCGCGCCTGGGCGCCGAGCTCCTCGACCGCCTGCGGCCCGTCATCGACCTGGGGCTCGGCTACCTCTCCCTGGACCGCACCACCCCCACCCTCTCGGGCGGCGAGCTGCAGCGCCTGCGGCTGGCCACCCAGCTGACCTCGGAGCTCTTCGGCGTCGTCTACGTGCTCGACGAGCCCTCCGCGGGCCTGCACCCGCAGGACGTGACCGCACTCCTGGGCATCCTCGACGGGCTCAAACGCCGGGGCAACAGCCTCTTCGTCGTCGAGCACTCCGTCGACGTGATGCGGCACGCCGACTGGCTCGTCGACATCGGCCCCGGCGCGGGCGAGCGCGGCGGCCGGATCATCTACAGCGGCCCCACCGACGGCCTCGCCGACGTCGAAGAATCAGTGACCCGCGGATACCTCTTCGGCGGCAGCGGCCTCGACCCGCGCTCGCCCCGCCGGCCGCGCGCATGGGTGGAGCTGACCGGCATCACCCTCAACAATCTGCAGGACGTGTCCGTCTCGATCCCCATGGGCGCCCTCACCGCCGTGACCGGCGTATCCGGATCGGGCAAGTCGAGCCTGGTCAGCCAGGCCCTGCCCGCGCTGCTCACCGAGCGCCTGGGACGCGCCGTGCCCGTCGACGAGGCCCCCGAGGGCGACGAGCTGCTCCTGGACGACTCCCCCGGCAGACTCGAAGGCGCCCTCGAGGGAGACCTGACCGGCGTACGCCGCGTGGTCAGCATCGACCAGAAGCCCATCGGCCGCACACCCCGCTCCAACGTCGCCACCTACACCGGCCTCTTCGACCATGTACGCCGCCGCTTCGCCCAGACACCCGAAGCCCGCTCCCGCGGCTACAAGCCCGGCCGGTTCTCCTTCAACGTCACCAGCGGCCGCTGCCCGACCTGCGAGGGCGAGGGCTCGGTGATGGTCGAGCTCCTCTTCCTCCCCTCGGTCTACACCGAATGCCCGGACTGCCACGGCACCCGCTACAAAGCCAGCACCCTGGAGATCACCTGGCACGACCGGAACATCGCCGAGATCCTCGCGATGAGCGTCGAGGAAGCCCACGCCTTCTTCGACGGCGAGGAAGAGATCATGCGGTCCCTGTCCGCGCTGATCGACGTCGGGCTCGGCTACCTGCGGCTCGGACAGCCCGCCACCGAGCTCTCCGGCGGCGAGGCCCAGCGCGTCAAGCTCGCCAGCGAGCTGCAGCGCGCCCAGCGCGGAGACACCCTCTACGTGCTCGACGAACCGACCTCGGGCCTGCACTGCGCCGACACCGACCGCCTCGTCGCCCACCTGCAGACCCTCGTCGAAGCCGGCAACACCGTCGTGATGGTCGAGCTGGACATGCGCGTCGTCGCCGCCGCCGACCACGTCATCGACCTAGGACCCGGCGCGGGCGAGGACGGCGGCACCGTCGTCTCCAGCGGCACCCCCACACAGGTCGCCGAAAGAGGCGTCGGAGCGTCCGCGAAATACCTCACCGCCGCACTCGAAGAATCCGCAGCGCGGCAACGCCCCGCATGACCGACCCCGCCCGGCCGGTCAGGGCCAGCCCCGGCCCCGGCCGCCAGGCGCATCACCGGCCTCCCGGGGGAAACATCGGCACAGCGGCGCGTTGCCGCTGCACCGACGATGACTGCGAAGCTCGCAGGCACCTCCTGCAACAATCAACGACCGCAACAAAGTTCCCCCCGCCGGGCGCTCCGGCCCCGCCCTTGCCGACGCCATAAACACGGCCGCGTCCGGCCGTTGCCCCCTCGGCTCCACACTGGTGTGCCGACTGCGGCGCCGCCCCAAGAAGAGGCGGCCCGCAGGCAGCCATACGCGTTGCCTCCCCGCCGTGACCGGGACGTATCCGCGACAGGACGGCCCAGAACCGTCCGAGTCCCTCGCCAGCCGGAGTTGACTCCCCCGGAAGGGCCGGTGGCACCGGGCATCACCCGTCGACCCCATCGGTGACGTCGGCGGTGCCTGCGTCGTCGACCAGGCCACGCCGGACGTTCTTGCATCCCCCGGCGAAGCGCTCCACAACGATGCGTCGGCCCGGCCTCACACGCGCCTGCACGACTCGAAACGGCAAGACAACCACGGCGTCGACGAGAACGTTCTAGGCTCTCAGAACCGAGCTACCACAAGCCGCCCATGCGGACACTGAACGTCCTCGCGATGCGAACCACCAGCCCGCGAAGCGAACAGCCCACGCACGTGGGGGTACGACGACCCTGCTCGACACGGCAGAGAAGCTGGAACTGAACAGCCCACGAGAGTGGGGTACGGCGGGTGCACTTCGCCGGTGGCTGGTGGGCCAGAAGGGCAACCCACGCACGTGGGGGTACAGCGGGCGCCGACGAGATCTGGGAAGGCCGGCCGAAGGACAGCCCACGCACGTGGGGGTACGGACCTGCTCCAGCGGCCGCGGTGTCCAGGAGATCGATGGACAACCAGGTGCCTGTGGGCTCATCTCGTCGCCGGGTGGAAGGCATGAACCCAGAACCCACAGAAGTTGGCCCGGCCACACACGCGCCTGCACGAGCCGAGCCCAGGACAACGCCCGCAGCATCACCGAAGACGTTCTAGGCTCTCAGAGGCAAGCAACGACAAGCCGTCAATGCGGACACAACGCGGACACTGAACGTCTTCGTGTTGCAAAGCACCAGCTCGCGAAGGGGGCAGCCCACGCGCGTGGGGGTACGACGGGGGCCATTTCCTGGGGAACGAGGAACACGCCGGGCAGCCCACGCGCGTGGGGGTACGACGCTGTGTGGTTCAGTCGGTGCTGGTGGTCTGGTGGGCAGCCCACGCGCGTGGGGGTACGACCGCACTGCCCGTCGACACGACGATCCCCGACCCGGGCAGCCCACGCGCGTGGGGGTACGACTATGCGGCGCGCGGGGACGTCGGCGACGACCTCGGGCAGCCCACGCGCGTGGGGGTACGACGACGTTCCCGAACGTCATCATGGCCAACATCGCGGGCAGCCCACGCGCGTGGGGGTACGACGTCATCAGGCTGCGGACCCCGGTGAGGTCGGTGGGGCAGCCCACGCGCGTGGGGGTACGACGGCAAACGCCGCCGCGCTGGACCCGGACCGCCCGGGCAGCCCACGCGCGTGGGGGTACGACGCTGACCCACTCCGAGGGCGACCACCACGACCCGGGCAGCCCACGCACGTGGGGGTACGACCCCCAGCGCACGTACGCGCGGCTTCAAGGTGGACAGCCCACGAGAGTGGGGTACGACGGGTGCACTTCGCCGGTGGCTGGTGGGCCAGAAGGGCAACCCACGTACGTGGGGGTACGGCGGGCGCCGACGAGATCTGGGAGGGCCGGCCGAAGGACAGCCCACGCACGTGGGGGTACGGCGTACTCGATCTCCTTGATGGTGACCTTGCCGCTGGACAGCTCACGCGCGTGGGAGTACGACGCTACGGCCGGTCCTGGTTGACGGCTTCGGCGAGGTGCCCACACACGTGTGGGGGACGGCCGGCCACCATTACGGTCTCGCTCTTGGCACGGGCCGCCCACGCGCGTGGGCGGGGGCCGTATCGAGACGCGGCGTGAGAGCAGCGGCGAATGGCAACCCACCGCGAAGGGATGCACGACACGGCGTCTCAGGGATCTCTTCTGACTTTCTCGGACGGACGGCACCGGATCCTCCCTTCCGGCCGGCGGGCCGGCTCCGGTTCCTTTGCGGGCGACGCCGAGGCCCATCACCACCCTGCTGGCAGCGCAGGGCACCCAAGTCTCCTGGGAGGACGTACACCTCCAGGTCGCGCCGGGCTCTCGCATGGCACATGGCCGGTTCCGGCGACTGACCACCAGCCTGCCGGCCAGGAGCACCAGAAGGCCGCCTGACAGATGTTCACAGGGAGGCTGTGGTGCGGACGGCGTCGTAAAGGTGCTGGCCGTGGGCCCATCTTTTGAGGGCCGGGCGGTCCATGGCGGTCAGCTGGTGGCGGGCGGCGAACTTCATGGCGGGGTCGGTGAAGCCGTTGAGTCCGATGATGACGGCGTGGTCGGCGCCGTGTTCGGGGCGGGCTGTGCCGTTGAACTGCTGCACCGCTCCACTGGCCACGGGGCGCGCGTACCTCTTGCACTGGAAGACGAGTCGCTCGCCGGCGGGTCCGGTGGCGATCACGTCGGCTCCCAGGTCGCCCGCGCCGCCGACCACGCGGACGTCGGTGAACCCGTCGCGGACGAGCAGCCGGGCGCAGGCGTGCTCGAACTCGGCCCCGCTCATCCCTGACAGTTCCCACATCCTGTAGGTCAGTACGTCTTCGTCGTCCTCATCGGGGACGACTGTGCGGTAGGTGGGCGGAAAGTGGTGGTGGTCGGCGCGCAGGTATCTGAGGGTGCGTAGCGCCCAGGTGACTAGTCCGCCGCCTGCCAGGAGTCCCAGGATGAGCAGCGTCGTCCACCACGGGCTGGCGGTGACGGCGCCCCAGAGGTCGACGGTGATCCAGGGCAGGGCGGTGGTGGTGAGCCAGTCCCACACCATCTTCACCGTGGCGGCGGCCAGCACCAGGTAGAGGAGTCCCTTGAGGAAGGGGTCCAGCGATCCGTCGTCATTGAACACCGGGAGCTCCTTCGTGTGTGCGTGGCCGCAGGCGGGGCAGGGCTGCCCGCAGAGCGGGCAGCCCTCGCAGGCGGGGAGCGGTGAGGCCGAGAAGTTGGTGCAGAGGTTCGCCGCTGTCGGCCCAGGCGTGCAGCCGTGCGCGGTCCACGCAGCCGATGTCGTGTCGCCTGCCCCAGGTGGTCGCGTCGCGGGTGAAGCCTCCATTGGTGACGACGACCGCGGTGTGCGCACCGTGGACGGGCCCGGCCGTGCCCTTGACCTGGTACATGACCTGTGAGCCGACCTTGGCACCGGTGCGGGTGTGTTTGGCCTGCACGACCAGGCGTCCGAACCGGGGATGTTCAGCGATGACGTCGGCTGCCTGGTCTCCGTGGCGTCCCACGTGGCGGGCGGACCAGCCATCGCGGACGAGGAGGTCTCGCAGGGCCAGCTCGAAGGCGCGGTCGTCCATCGCGTCGAGGTCGTCCGCACTGATCCGCAACCGCTCCAGAAGACGCCGCCTGTGCTGATGGCGGGCGGCGGCGGTCCCGCGCCGCCACAGCAGCCAGGCGCCTGCAGCGATGAGCGCGAGAAGCAGCAGGGGCCACCACCGCGTGAACACGGCGTGGAGAAGACGCATCAGCACGCTCGTGGCGGCCAGCACCGCGAGCCCTGCCCCGAGGACCTCCACCGGGCCCCGGGGCGCGGGCAGGCGCCACGGCCGCCGGCGGGCGGGCACCTATCGGCTCCCCTGCTGCGTGACGGCCGGCGCCTGCTCCGGCGGTTCCTGTCCGTCGGCCTGCCCCGCCAGGTAGAGCGCGGCAAGCACGCCCAGCACGATCCACACACCACCCTTCTTGGCGGCCGGGGCCGTCGGGTTGCGGCGCAGGTGGCTCTTGACTCGGTGAAAACCCGGAGGCGTGGACATGACGGTCCCCTTATCGGTGCGGATGGTTGCGGTACAGGTGGCGCCGCCCCATGACGGCCCGCATCCCGGTGAACGGGTCTAGCAGCGGCCTCCGACAGCCCCGGCGCTCCGCCGGACAGGCCCTGCACAAATCCGGCCGACGACACCGAGCAGCCAACTAGCCCACCAGGGAGCCGGGTTAGCGCAGTACAGGAGAGGTGGAGTCGCGGTCCGGCGGACAGGCCCCACTGAGCTCTGTTCGACGGGCACGCTGCTCAGACGCCCGACGGACCGGCCAGGAGTTGGCAAAATCGGCAGGGGCGTGCGCGCGGGGCGCATGCCCCCGCGCGCCGGGCCTTGCTCCCTTCCCATTCATGGCCTGAGACGGGAGAGGTTCCCGGCCACGCCACCGCACCACCATGGACTGGAGCCTCACGGTCGGCCTCGACCCGCGCCCACCCACGAGCCCTCCGCCGGTCCCCCACCCCATCACCTTCGTTCCCCTCATGCCGTGGCCGTCGGCCCGGGCACGTGGACGTATGTCCGGCCCACCTGCCGTGGGCACGGACACAAGCCCCACCGGACGACCGGGACCTTCGCCGCATACCCCGCATGCCCTGGGACGTGGCGAACGCATGTCTTCCACGCGAAAGCGCCATCGCTCGCTTGCGCATTGCCTGGCTCGAGCCGGCCCAGCCGAAGCAAGTCGCCGTACCACGCTGCCCGTCTTCTCCCTCTCCCCGACCGGCGTCTGCATGTCGGTGCGGGCAACTCCCAGGCGTGAGCCATCACCTGAGGCACCTGACGGAAGGCACAGGGCCCAGAACTCCGGGAGGCCGGAGGCACCGGGCTTCCCTCATCGACGGAGACGGCAACGCCGGGAGAGGCGACTGCCTCGTTGCCCAGGCCCCGCCAGACGGGCCCGTCCGCCGTACTTGTGTCCTTCGGCGGAGCGCTGGACATCGATGAAGTTGCCCCGGCCGCACGTGTGCGACGAGTCGAACCGGACGGCCACAGCGTCGACGAAAAAGTTCTAGGCTCCCAGAACCGAGCGACCACAAGCCGTCGATGCGGACACAACGCGGACACTGAGCGTCTTCGTGTTGCAAAGCACCAGCTCACGAAGGGGGCAGCCCACGCACGTGGGGGTACGACCGTCGCCAACATCGCCATGCTGCTCAAGAAGCAGGGCAGCCCACGCACGTGGGGGTACGACGTTCGCGGGCGGGTCGGGCCGCACCCACTTCTCATGCAGCCCACGCACGTGGGGGTACGACAGTCGTCACGCTCCGGCAGCGGCGGCCCGTCCGGGACAGCCCACGCACGTGGGGGTGCGACGGGCCGTTTCATCGAGACCGGCGGCATCGTCCGGGGCAGCCCACGCACGTGGGGGTACGACGCCCTCCTTCGTCAGGACGGGGCGGACCAGGCGGGGCAACCCACGCGCGTGGGGGTACGGACCTGCTCCAGCGGCCGCGATGTCCAAGAGATCGATGGACAACCAGGTGTCTGTGGGCTCATCTCGTCACCGGGCGGAAGGCATGAACCCACAAAAGTTGGCCCGGCTACACACGCGCCTGCACGAGCCGAACCCAGGACAACACCCGCAGCATCGCCGAAGACGTTCTAGGCTCTCAGAGGCAAGCAACGACAAGCCGTCAATGCGGACACAGAACGTCCTCGCGATGCAAAGCACCAGCTCGCGAAGGGGGCAGCCCACGCGCGTGGGGGTACGACGTCGACGGGGACGTGCAGGTACCGGCGCGGGTCGGGCAGCCCACGCGCGTGGGGGTACGACGGCGGCGAGCAGTGGGCTCCGGGTGTCCCTGTCGGGCAGCCCACGCGCATGGGCGTACGCCCCTCGTCGGCGTCGTACTGGTCGGTGATGCGCCGGGCAGCCCACGCGCGTGGGGGTAGGACCATCATCGAGGTTCCGCCTCCGGGCAGATGCCAGGGCAACCCACGCACGTGGGGGCACAACGACACTGACCGGTG
>NZ_BAABEP010000089.1:0-19227 GCF_039540215.1 Streptomyces tremellae | reverse complement strand
CGGAATGCAATTCGCGCAAGCGCGAATTGGAGGCGACCGCGCAAGCGCGATCACCCGGGCTGGCTACGAGGGGAATGCATCACGCGCGGGACTGTGTAGGGCTTGGGGTTACCAGCCACTACCCTCGCAACGAGGGTGGTGGATCGTCGGCCCGATCGGTCGCCGACCCCACTGCAGTGACGGGCTCCGCTGCGCTCCACCCGAACCCCTTTCCCCGCCCTCGAAACCGGCCGCTTACGTTCACCAATACCCCGACAGCATACATGCCAACCCGTTGCTGTGCGGCGGATTCCGTCATGCATCATCCGAGAGTGGGAACATGCGCCCCGTGTGATGCATCACCGGCACTTGTTGTGTAGCGTTTGGGCTCCGGGTGCGCCACCCCCGACCCCGGACATAAACTCGCCTGCTGAATTCGATTCACGCGGACTGGAATACCTCAGCTGCAGAACGGAAGCCCGATATGCGAATGCCGGAATTCGGCCTGCGGAGGTACATAAGCCATTCGGCCGCCAGGCCGTACGGCGGAGCCCACCACTAACACCGGCCACGCCTCTAGGATTTTGAGCGTCACGGTCGGCACCGCCCGAGACTCAGAGCCGCTGCTGCTGTCCACGACCCGCACGAGGGCGCGGTGCCGCACGCGAAGCGAGCTCAGCCAGGGAGGTCGGCCCCCTCGATCCGGTGGTTCTCGACGGCGACACGCCCGTCGCCGCCAGCTGCTTGTGCCGCGCGGTGCGCGGGGTGGCGGTAGGGGTTCAGGTGGCGGCCGGTGTCTAGTGACACATAAGAGCGTTCCGCGCCGAAACGGGCTCTGACCTGCTGTGATACGAAACCGTTTGTTCTGGATCTCCAGAACAAACGGCTCCCGGGTGTTCTGGAGATCCAGAACAAAGACCCCCCGAATCTGACGGGTCATCAGGTGACTGTGCGGCACGGTTTGTTCTGCCCCTCCAGAACAAGCCGGTTTACCTAGTGCTACCGTGCAGGCTGAAACGTTGATCATCCTGGAGGACTGTGCTGATGGACCAGCTGCCGATCGTCCGCCCCGGCGAGCGCGTTGTTGCGCGGTCGGACGGCAAGGGCGGCTTGATCCTGGGCGTAGAGAAGATCAAGGGCCGCGAGTTCGCCGCGAGCGCGGAGTGCAGCGGCTACGTGCTGGACGCCCGGCTGCTGATGGACGTCCTCGGCAGTCTCAAGATGCCCGGCTCCTGGTTCCAGGTCTGGTGCAAGCTCGTGGCGCTGCAGAACGCCAACCGCGCCGACGACCAGACCCGCGCCGCCGCCCGCGGCTTCGTGAAGACCAACCAGCGCGACCTCCAGGCCCGGTGCAACCTGTCGGCGGCCTCGGTGAACGAGGCGTCGCAGTTCTTCGCGCACGTCGGCTGGATGCGGACCGCCAAGCGCGGTGTCCTCCAGCTGAACCCGTGGCTCACGGTGGCCGGCACCTCCGGCGAGCAGGAGAAGTGGCAGGCCCTCTGGAACAGCGCGGAGGGCCCGGCCTGCCTCATCCCGCACGCCGACTACCCGACCGAGTGGCGCCAGGCGCGGGAGGCGGAGAAGAAGGCTGCGGAGTCCGCCCGCCGCAAGGAGAAGGTCGTCACGCTTCGGCAGCGTCGGCCCGTTCGCAAGGCGAGCGCATGACCTCGCGCGGCATATCCTCGTTACACGTCGACCTGATCGGAAGTGGTGAGGCTCCGTGAGCAGCTCTTACGTCCCCAGCCCTCCCACAGAGGCCCCCGTCGCGATCCCCCGTGCCGTCCTGCGCCTCCTGGCCCTGGTCGACGTCTCCACCGCCGGCCGCCGCGTCCTGGACGAACTGCTGTACCTCAGCGACCCCGAGGCCGGCACCGCCGCGATCAGCCAGAACGAGATGGCGCGCGAGCTGGGCGCCAGCAAGCCGACCGTGAACCGCGGCTTCAAGGAGCTCCGCGAGTGCGGACTGGCCTGGAGCCTCGAGGACGGCCTCTACCAGCTCCACCCGCTCCTCACCGGCGGCAAGGTCGCGTACCCCATGCCGATCCCGGAGATCCGAGCCGCTGAGCCCGAGCGGTTCACCGAGCAGCGACGGGCCCGGTTCGCCGCTCAGATGGCCAACCTCGCCGCGACCGGCTGACACCGAGGGCCCTCACAAGCCGTCCAGCGGCCCTCCCGGCCCCCTCGAAGAACCAAGGCGCTGTGCCCCCCCGGGTGCGGCGCCTTCGTCGTACCCGCGCGCGATGAAGCCGGTAGCACTACCTAAACCGCCTTGTTCTGGGAGAGCAGAACAAACGCAGCCGCTCCACCGCCCTCGCCCGCCGCGCGGACCGGGCGGCCGGTAGCACCAGGTGAACCGGCTTGTTCTGGAGCACCAGAACAACCGGCGCCCCGTGGAGCGCGGGCGGCTGTATGCAGCAGCCGTGCATGGATCTCCTGCCGGAGATAGCAGATCTGCGATGTTATGCAGCGGCCGGGACGGTCCTCCGGCTCTGCTGCCTGCCCCCGGAGCAGGGAGCATGGGCCGTCGCAGCAGCACGCAGCAGCTGGCCGTGCTGTACCCGCCGGAGACGGCCTGCTACCCGGGCAGCAGCCTTGTCCCGCCCGGCCCAGGCAAATGCTGCGCTACACCCCGACCACGGCCCTGCTGCCCCCGACGACCACCACCAGGAGCACGAGCAGCAGTGCCTACAGCACGGTGCCGGCCAGGGCCCGGCGGTCACCGGTCAGGGCGTAGCGCCGGGCAGCGAGCCCGTGGTCGAGGGGTTCGCCGATCTGCTCGCACAGCAGCGCCAGGACGTCGGCGGCCTCGGAGTCCGACAGGTACGCCGGGGCGACTTCGAGCATCAGCTCCCCGATCGCGTGGCTGCTGGCGGCGAGGTCGTCGACGACGGCACGCAGCGCGGCGACGGTCGGGTCCGCCGGCGGATCGGCGGGCGGTGGCGGCGGGGCGGCGCGGACGGCCTGGCGGACCACGGCGCGCACCGCGGCCTCATCGAGGGCCTGGAGGCCGCTGTGGGCGAGCGCGGCGAGTCGGCGGGTGATGATCTCCGCGACGGTGTCCGTACGGCCGGAGACGGCGATCAGGGCCCGCTGGGACAGGCCGTAGTCGAGCGCGGCCGCGGCGCCCGGGTCGGTGTCTCGCGTGCGAGACAGCTCGGGGCCGGCGGCGACCGAGCCGTGGATCGCGGCGAGCGCGCGGGCGACATCGAGGAGCCGGTACGCCTGGGCGCGGCTGATGCCGAACTCCGCCTGGCAGTACGACTCCCAGCTGGAGTGCCCCAGAGGCAGCCAGACGCGGGCGGCGTGCGCGTCGCGGACCCGGGCGGCGAGGACCGCCACGGAGCGCCGGACGTCGTCCATCGCCTCGCGCAGCCCGGCCGTCATCTCCCGGGCGCGAGCCTCGCTCAGCGGCGGCCGCGCCGGTTCGGCGTCGTGCTCCTGGTCCTCGTGCTGCTCGCCCACGACTCCATCGTCCTCCGGGTCGGCGGGCGGCACCAGGGCCTACGGAAGCACGGTGCGCGAGCTCCACCTCACACCCTCATAACCCACCCGTCTACCTGGGAAAACGCCCTGTGAGGCTCTCAGTCTCACAGCGTGACGCCAGGCCTGTCCGCGGTCCACTCGGTGTGCACAGCGTGCCGCTGTGCGGTGACGGTCCTCCCTCCAATGGGATGATCTCGGGCTGCTGGCGGGGCGGAACGCTGGAGCAGCTCGTTGAAAGGGCATGGGACGAGCATCGCGAGTGCGGGCGGCGGGGCGGGCGCAGCGTACGGCGAATGGTGGGCTGCTGGTTCGGGAGCCGCGCCCGGCTGATGAGGCGGCGCTGGCGGAGTTGCTGGGAAGAGTGGAGTTCACCCAGCCAGGGATCGGTGCGGAGCTGGCTCACACCATCGCGTTCCGGCACCGGCTTGAGCCGGCCTGCGGTGTGCGGGCGTCGTGGGTGGCCGAACGGCGGCGTGGCGAGGTGGTGGGTGTGCTGACCGCGGCGCCGCCGCTGGGCTGGATCGGCTCGATCAAGATGCTGAGCCCGGAGCACCGGTCGTACGTTGCCCACCACATCGTGGAAGCGGAAGCCGTGTCGATCGCGCCGCAGGCCCGCGGGCGCCGCCTGGGGCATCACCTGATCGAGACGGCCGCCGCGCACTACACAGGTCTCGGCTACCGGCTGATGCTCGGGACCACCACTGTCCTGTCCCTGGCGCCGTACTACCGGCAGGTGGGCTTCACCGTGCTGGAGCCGGGCGAGAGGATCGCAGTGGCCGACCCGCTGGGCGCGGTTCTTCACCGGCCCGCCGATCGGCACGTCGTACAGATGTGGAAGGCCCTGCACCCGGAGGTGACAGTCGTGGGCAGCCAGATGCCGGACGGCACGCCGCTGCAGTTGCTGACGCAGGTCTTGGTGCCGCCGCCCGGCTCGCCAGAAGTGGTCCGGCATGACGACGGGAGCCTGACGATCTGCGACGGCGGTGCGCGGCAGACCGTGGACGCCCGGACGGCGGGGATGATGGAGCGGATGTACCGGACGCCGGTCACAGAGGAGGAAGTCCGGGAGGGAATGGCGGAGGCCCTGCGCTACGGCCTCGAGCCGCTCATGGCGGCCAGGCTCCGCAAGGCGTCCGGGTACTCGCTGCCCGAACTCATGGGCCCCCCGCGCGGTACCGGGGCTTCGGCGGGACGGCGGTAGCGTGTCCGACGAACCGCTGAAGTTGCGCAGCGACACCGGCGAGCCGTACCTGCTTGCCGTGCCCCACCGGCCGATCACCGACTCCCGTCTTTCGGCGGCCGACGTCGGTGTCTACATGCGGTGCCGGTGGCTGGGGGAGGTCTGCTTCCCGTACGGCAACCTCGACTGGCTGATCGCCGACCTCCGGATGCCCCCGGAGGAGACCCGGGCCTCGGTCCGGCGGCTGGTCGAACTCGGCTATCTCGACACGGTCGGGCCCGTCGAGATCGAGTCCATCACGGCCCAGGACATCGCGGCGCATGTCCGTGATGCCATCGAGGCGACCATGGACGAACTCACCCCCGCCGAGCGCACAGCTGTCGCTCGCCTCGCGGATCTTGTGGAACAGCGCCGGGACCGGGCGGTAGCGGCGCTGCGCGCCCAGATCGGGCGTGAATTCGACCTCCCGTGATCCGGGGACAGAGTCCTTGGGCTACGAACACCCTGCCCTGAAACTGCAGTACCCGGGGGCGTGGGCGTGTCGTTGATCCACAGGGTCAGGGCTCGATGAACGGCAGCGCGACGGCGTGCAGTTTGGTCTGGAGGTTGATGTCGCTGGTAGCGACGTACCACGCGGAGCCGGGGTGCTGCGACTGCAGGAGCAGGGTCGAGGCGATGAACCGGTCGTCCGGGACGTCCAGGTCGAGCCAATCGGGCAGCGCGTCGGACTTGGGTTCGATGTACTCGAAGACGGCGTGGACGTCGCCGGCGACCCGTACGCCGAGGGTGACGTCGCCGTTGTTGCGCAGCCCCTTCAAGCGCCGGTCGGCCTTCTTGGCCGCCTCGCGCAGGACGTCGGTCCGGCCGGCGCGCTTTTTCTCGTCGAGCTCACGCAGCACGACCGGCAGCAGGTGCGCCATGTAGCGCGGACCAATCTGGTCGGTGTAGGCGGCGAGATCGGGGTTGTCGATCAGCGCGTTGGTGTCGACGGTCAGGCGCACCGGCCACGGGTCGGTCGGCAGCAGATCGGTCAGGCTCCGCAGCTGCTGGACGGATGCCTGCAGGAGCTTCACCGCCTCCGGCATGTGCTGCGGGATGGTCCAGTCGGACCACGTGCCCTTGCGGACCAGCCAGCGCTCCAGGTGCTCCAGGCTGTCCTTGAGTTTCTCCGCGGCTTCGGGAGTCGGGTGCGGGAACAGCAGTCGAAACCGCGGCATCCAGCCCCGCAGGCGGCGCAGCAGCTCCATCCGCTGGGTCTCCAGGGCCGGGCCGCTCGGTGCCCAACCCCAGTCCGCCGCGGTAATGATGATGACTTCGTAGCTGCCCGGCCGGTTCGGGTTCACGTACTGGATCTCGGAGGCCTCGAGCACGGCGAGGTAGTCCCGCTCGATCGCATCGAGCTGCTCAAGGAGACGCTCTCGGTAGGTCGGCGGGAGGGGCTTCTTCTGCGGCATCCACCGATGATGGCTCACCCCACTGACATCCTTCGCCCGGTCAAGCCCCGCCACCGGGGAAAACCCGTGCACCAAGGACCTGTTGAGGGCCTACGCTCCCGTCATGTACAGCAGCGCCTATCCCGTGCCGTTGACCGGCGGCGGCTTCCGGCTCGGAGTCTTCGACACCTCGGTGCTCACTTCGGACGTCACCGCGGCGCTGAGGCGGGGCCAGCCGTCCTCGATCCTCTCCGGGATGCGGCACGGGACGCTGCGCGGGTTCATCCCGCACTACGTGTGGGCGGAGGTGCCCCGTGTGCTGGCCGACCGCAAGCGCGAGGGCGGCACTTTCGATCTCGCGCGGGCGGAGCGGCTGTGGTGGCAGCAGTACGTGCCGCTGCTGCACGTCGTATGTGTGGACGGGTTGCCGATGACGGCGGCCGCCGACCAGCTCGCCCACGAGGACCTGAGCGACGTCGGCATCCTCCAGCTGGCCGGCGTACTCGCCCCCGTCGTCCTCCTGGCCGCCGACCGTGACCTGATCCGCCAGGGCGTCGCCGTCCCGAACTGGGAAGCCCTTCGGGCTGTGCTGGGGCGGATCGGCAGGGCGGAGGCGGGCATGCAGAGCAGCACCAGCACCATCGTGGGAGCCGGATACGGCCTGGCCGGAGCGGTGCGGCTGGCCCGAGCCCACCCGGTGGCCGCCACAGTGGCGGTTGCCGCCGCCGGCGCCTACGCGTACGTCAACCGCAGCCGGTTCTCCAGCGACACCCGTGCGAAGCCCGCCCGGTTCGGCACGGAGGCCTTGAAGATCCTGGGTGAGCCGTTCGTCCAGCACGAGGTGCACGGGCGCGACTGGACCCAGGCGCAGCGCGGCACAGCCGGGGACGACGTGCTGTCGCAGGTGGCCCGCCTACTCGCCCGCGCACCCGAGCCGATGACCCGGACCGACATCCTCGCCGCGCTCCCCGCCGTGGTGCAGGAGCCGCACCGTCGGCAGATGGACGGACTGGGACGACTCCTGCACCGCTTTCCCGCCTTCGACCAGGCAGCACCCGGCCGATGGCAGCTCGGCAGGACCAACATGCAGATCACCGCCCCGCCTTGGGCGTAGAGCGGCGGAACGGCAGTGCTAGGCCGTGCAGGACGCAGGCGTCAGCGCCTGTTCGGCCCACTATCGGCGGTACCCACTGCCCCACACACGCGCTCTTTTGCTGCTTTAACCACACGGATCGCGGCTACACGGAACGATCAGCTCATGACCTTCAGCGATCCCTCCGCAGGCCACTCCACGGCCACCTTTCCCCAGCTCCGCGACTGGGGCCTGATCTGGGACAGTTACGACCCGGCTGTCCACGGAGCCCACCGGATGCCGCACTTCTACACCGCGGTACGGCACGAGAACTGGTGGGGCAGCGCAGTGCAGATGGACGTGCTACTCGCCCTGGCCAAGAAGCACGGCATACCGGTCGCGTGGGTCACGCCTGCGCAGACATTGAGCAGGCTGGCCGCAGCGGGTGCCGACCACGACGACAAGCTCGCCGTCCTGGTGGACAGCGAAGACGCCATCCAGGCCCTGTGCCGCCTCAAGCTCGATGAGTGCACTGATGAATGGATTGCCGGTGAGGTCGAGGCAGGGGAGAAGGCCATGGCGGCATGGTCCGACGGCCACCGTGAAGCCGCCGCGTGCCTCGCCGTCGCCGGGGTCGAGCAGATGCTCCACAACCTGACCCACGTCCCCCGCGGGCGAGGTGCTCACGGGAGGCTGCAGAAGGCCGGCAAGAAGAAGCCGAACGACTACCTGCCCAAGCACCAGTACGTCCTGGCACCGCTGAATGCCTTCTACACCCCGTACGACCCTGGTAGGGGCGATGCGGTCCCGACGACCCTCTCCCGGCACGCTGTTGTGCACCACCTGCCCCTGTCCCACCTGAGCCCAGGGCACTGCATCATCGCCGTCATGCTCCTCATCTCGATCATCCGCGAGACTCAGGAACGCTATGACAACATCCGGGACGACTTGCTCATGCAGGCCAGCGACTAGGGTCGGCGTGCAGATGGGCGGACTGGCCAGCTGGGGGTAAGCCGTCCGCTCATCAGCTAGGGCGCCGCCCGCGGAGCTCCGCCATGTCGATGAAGTCGCTGTCGTCGTAGCCGGAGGCGACGAACGCGTCGACGGTCGGGGCGGAGGCGAGGCGGCCCTGCCAGACCTGAACGACCTCGTACAGCGGCGCGAGGGAGAACGTGCGTCGCGATTCCTCGAGGGCGGCCGCCCATTCCCGCTCGAAGGCCGGCACCCAGGTGTCCGCGCGCCGGTCGGCGCGCAGCTGGGCGAGGAGTTCGGCCGGCGCCCCGGGCGCGGGGGCGTAGGCAGTGACGGGGGCGTGGTCGGGCTGCGCGCTCATTTGGTCCTCCCGGCAGGTCGTCACCTCACGGTACGCGCGCCGGGACGCTGTGGATGCGGGCATTGGACAGATCCTTTCTGTAGCAACCAGCGGTCGACCGATTGATGGAGCCGTCAGGCAGTGTCGCGGTTAGCAGGCTCGACCCTTTGTACGGCCACTTCCTCCGGGCTCCAGGGGCGGGAGGGCAGGTCAGGCCCACCGTTCATGGTGCTCAACTTGCTCAACCAGCCAGCCACACGCTCGTGTGACACCTGCACGTGAGGCAGTTCCAGCCACAGGCGCAGGAAGAACATGACGGTGAACGTGATGGTGTCGATGCTCGATCGGTCGTTCTCCGCGATGGTCCGCTCAATCCACCCCTCGTCGGCTTCACGGAACAGGTCCGCGATCAAGGCTCCGGGCGTTGCGTGAGCCTGCTCGGACCACACGCGATACAGGAGGTTGTACTGATGTGGCCGCATTGGGTCTGCCGACGCATCCGCCAACTGGGACGTGTTTCTCCAGCACCAGCTCGACACCCACTTCACCGAGCCGTCCTTCGTGTTCGCCCGGAAGTCCGTGAAGTCGTTGGCCAGATGGTGCTCCACCATCGCGGCCAGCTCGGCATCGAGCGGATGTCCCTTGTCCCGCTCATAAGCTGCTCTGCGCTGCTGAGCAAGCAGCATCTGGAGCATCCCGAACCGGGCGAACAGCAGAGTCCCTTGCCGTCGGTCCGCCATGGTGCCCAGGTACTCCATGTTCACCAGCAATTCGAACAGTTGCCGGGTCACACCAACCGCGTGCTCCCAATGGCCCTGCTCCAGCAGGGCGCGGACCGCCTTCACGCTGTTCGCGCCGCGCATCAGGATCTCTATGTCGAAGCGGACAAGCTGATCACTGGGATGTGGCGTCGACTGGATGGCCCTCTCCGCCGCCGCCGCGATCTCGCCCAGCAGTTTGAAGAACGGGCTCAGCCGACCCTTCGGTGATGCCGTGTGCCGTACCTGAGGATTCCCCGCCTCCTGGGCGCCGGGACGCCTTCGCGGGTTCTTGTTCCGCTTCTTGCTGATCGCCATCCTGGAACCCTAAGGGCTGTCCCGTAAATGATCTCCGGGTTGTCTCAGGGCGTGGTTGGCCGGTGTGCGGCCCGTTGACCTATCCGGCGATGAGGAGGTTGTGCATCCGGGCGATGCCGAGCATGGCGTGGTGGACGCCGTCGCCTTTCAGGCGGCAGTCGCGGAGGATTTTCCAGCTCTTCATGCGGGCGAAGACGTGCTCGACACGAGCTCGGATCTGCTTGTGGGACTTGTTGTGCTCCTCCTTCCAGAGCGGGAGTTCGGCCTGGCCGCGCTCTCGGCGGTGCGGGATGACGAGCCCGGTTCCCGGGTAGCCGCCGTCGGCGATCGTGAGGGTCTTGCCCACGGCGGTCTTGGCGCCGGACTCCTCCCACGCCTTGCAGTCGTTGCGGTTCCCGGCGAGAGGCCGCCCGACCACGACGACCAGGCGGGTATCGGCATCAATGACGACCTGGTGGTTGGTGGAGTACCGGTAGTTCTTCGACCGCTCGGCGATGGTGTGGTCGCGAGTGGGGACCAAGGTGCCGTCCACGATGAGCACGGTGTCCTTGGCAAACCGCTTGCGGGGCTGGAGCGCGAGCATCGGCCCGAGATGGTCGATGATCCGGTCCGCCGCCGACTTCGACACCCCGAACAACGGCGCGAGCTGCCGCATGGTGAGGTTCGTTCGCCAGTAGGCCGCGACCAGTAGTGCCCGGTCCTCCAGAGGAAGGCTCCACGGCCGGCCTCTGCGGACCGCGTCCGCACCCTCGCGCCGCAGAACCGTCACCAGCTTCCCGAAGGCGCGGGGGCTCAGCCCAGTGAACGGGGCTATCCAGGACGGCTCCGACGCTGTGATCACACCAGCCACACCAAGATCATCTCACCGGTGACCAGCAGTTACGGGACAGCCCTTAGCCGCGGTTTTGAGGAGATCGCCTCCCATCTAAAGGAGACCGAAGAAGGAGACCGGACTTTCACGGATCTGATTTCCTCTGCTTAATAGTCAAGATCCAAATAGTCGATGTCGTTAATTTCCACATCCGATAGTCCCAGAGCACGTCCTCCGCCGTCCTGGAAATACACTTCTTTGAACCCTTCGGCGATGATTCCGCGCATCGCCTGGTCGCTGGCCCCCGTGTCGCGAGCGTCGAACAGGCGCTGCGCGTACGTCGCGGGGAGGTGCACGGTGAGGCGGCGGAACCGTCCGTCGTCGGTCGATCCGGCGGAGGACGTGTAGCCGAACCGGGCCCGGGTTTCCACCGTGATCCCGCCCGTGGTGGCGGCCTGCTTCTGCCGGCGCTTGCGCACCAGCGGCTGCCAGCGGGCCTTGACCGTGTCGTCGATCTTCGCGGCGACGTCGGCGCGGGCGTGCTTGCGGGCGCCGCGCCGGTACCTGTTCACGGAGTCGGCGGTGACGCCGAGCTCCGCCGCGACGGCCTTGGCGCTGCCGAACTGCTTGATAAGGAACCCGACCTGCCCCTTGAGGGTCTTGGGCGGGTCCTTGGTGAACGCCTCGCGGTCGGCCCGCTCGATCGCGTCGTCGATCTCCCCCACGGTCTACTCCCCTTCGTCCAGGACGGCGTCGCCGCCCTTGATGTGGCGGGCCGGGTTCAGCCCCTTCTCCATCAGGTCGACCGCCCACAGCATCGACTGGACGCCCTCCAGCTTCGCCAGGCCCGGGGTGGGCCCGAGGCGGAACCCGCCCGGCTGCGGCTTGCCCGAGGCGGCGTAGGGGAGGAAGTCGAGCGGGTTCTCAGCCGGGCTCGGGTAGACGACGCAGTCGGAGAGCACGGCGAGCGGGAACAGGCCCGTCATCTTCGCCATGTTGTTGAGCTTGCGGTGCATGTTGACCCGGGCCTTGCTGATGACGGCGGCCCGGATGTCGGGGCGCCACGTCGGCCGCGCGAGGGCCGGCCACGTCTCGCCGTCCTTGTAGGACTTGCCCTGGGGGCGCTCGCGGAGCTTGCCGACGCCGCCCTTCACCGTGGCCTTGATCGCGGACAGGACGGCGGCCAGGGCCGGGTCGTTCTGCTTGTGCTGCTCCATCGCGGCGAGGAACTGGCGGTCGTCCAGGTCCTTGGTGACGCCCATGTCGGCGAGGGTGTCGACGTAGGCGTTCTTGAGGCGGTCGTGCCACGGGTCGAGGTACGCGCCGGTCTCGCGGCGCAGGTACGCCTCGATCGGGTGCACGTCGTGCCCGAGCTCCTGGGCGTAGGCGAGGGTGTGCGTCTGGTACCAGGCCGGGCCGGTCGGCCGGGAGCCGTCCGGCGTGAACGGCGAGGGCAGGCGCGGGTCCAGCTCGATGTGGGACAGGTCGGCCAGCCAGCTCCCGGGAATCTTCGGGTTGAACTTCGGGGCGTGGAAGTGGTCGGGCGCGCTGAGGCCGACGACCAGGCGGGCCGCGGCGGCGAGGAACGCCGTGTTGAGGTCCAGGCCCACCGCGTACGGCAGGGTGCACTCCTCATCCGAGAGCGTGTCCACCGAGCGCACCCACTGGTACGCCTCCTCGTTCAGGAAACCGCCGGTCCAGCCGCTGTTGACGACGACGGGGTGCTCCGGGGTGGCCTCCGGCGGCGCCGGGTCCATCGGCTGTGTCCCCAAGCTGCCGGGGTTGTAGCCGGAGATCCAGTTGCCGGTCGCCTCGTCGCGCTCCGGCTTCGTGGGCGGGCGCAGCGCCGTCATCAGCTCCAGGCCCGAGACGGCCGTCGACCCACGCGGGGTGATGACCCGCTGGGCATACACTCCCAGGACACGGGCGACATCGGCCGGCTCCATTGCGGCGACGCCGGGCCAGGACCGCTCATCGAGCGCGTCCCATGACAGGATCGCCAGCTGCACACACTGCCGCTCGCGGCCCTGCGCCTTGCGGTACACCCTGGCCCACGGCCCGAACCCGCGCTGCGTGAGCTGCCACTTCGCCTTCAACACCTGCTTGACGACCGGGTGGTCCTCCGGCAGGCGCAGGGAGCGGCGCTGTTCGTGGCCCTCCAGGCGCTCGGGCAACCCCAGCTTCACGGCGGCCGCCGCGGCGAGCACGATCAGCGGGTCGGAGTCCTTGCCGTAGCGGTTGAGCTTCGGTGCACCGAGGCCGGACTCGCGCAGCGTCCACTCCACCAGCTCCACCACTGTGGTCGCCGGGCAGTCCAGTACCAGGCCGCCCGTGCCGTACGCGCAGCCGTCGCCATCGAGGACGGCGAGCGGGCCGTGGGGGAAGCGCGGGTCGGTCGCGGGCGCGGCGGCCTTCTTCGCCGCCGGGCGCCGGGACGACGTCGCCGGGCGCGCTGCCGCACGGGCCGGGCGCGCGGCAGCGACGTGCGGGGTGACAGGGGTTTGCACCGGTGCGGCGGCGGCCGGTGTCTCCGGCTCGGAGGCGACCGGGCCCATGAACGCCTCGGACACCTCCGGGACCGGCGCAGCGGCCGAGACCGGAGAAGGAGCGGCAGTGGAAGATCCGTGGGCCGGGTACTTCGCCGCCCACCCCTTCAGCAGCCGCTGGTACGCCGACAGGCGCGGCTCCTTCGGCTCGGAACGGCCGTTCTCCCAGTTCTTCACCGTCTGCGTCGTCGACTTCAACGCCTGCGCGAGCCGCGCCTGCGTGACACCCGCGGCCTCCCGCAGACGCGCACGCTCCACCGGAGACGGCAACTGCGGCTCCTCCGCCAACAGCTCATCGATGTTCGCGAACAGCTCTTCCTCAGACGCCATGTGTCTCTACCTCCTCCCCGAACACTAGCATCCTTTATCCCAAGATTTATCCCTTCCGTTTAACCCTTTCGGATTGTCTTGCCGGTGGGGTGGACATGCAAGAAGGCCGCCCGGCGGATGCCGGACGGCCTTCGAGAAGCTGAACCCTGGGCGTGTGGCCTGCCCTTTTCAGGGCTACCAGGGACGAATCCAGGGTCTTCGCTGCCCAGTGTACCTATCCTGGCCCCACCATGCCCAGCACACCACGAGGCTCCACGCCTTCGCTGCCGTCCGGCCACGCGGCCGTGGTCATGCTGATCAGCTCTCCCCGCTTCGCCCCCTACCTGGCCGACTGCAGCGGTGACACAACGGCCGCGCTGGCGCTCTACCAGTGGAACAGCGAGGCCGCGGCCGCGTTCTTCGAGCAACTCGGGCACCTGGAGATCATGCTGCGCAACGCCATGGACGCCCGGCTCGTTCACCGCCAACAGCGCCGCGGTCGCACCGCTGAGTGGTACGACGACCCCGCCGTCCCGCTGAGTGACAAGGCCCGCGCCGACATCCGCACCGCCCGCCAGCGAGCGCAACGTGGCGGAGCGGCCACACCACGCGGAAAGATCATCGCGGAACTCGGGTTCGGCTTCTGGCGCTTCCTGCTCGCCCGCCAGTACCGCGCGACCCTCTGGCCCGACCTCGCCGGCGCATTCCCCCACGCCCCCAGCCGCGCCCTGACCCTCGTCGAAGACCCGGTCCAGCGCCTGCACAAGCTCCGCAACCGCATCGCCCACCACGAAGGCATCTGGACCATGCCGCTCGGAGCCCGCCGCGACGACCTGCAGACCGTCCTCGCCTTCATCGCACCGGCCGCCGCCACCTGGGTCGCCGGCGCCTCCCGCATCGACGACGTCCTCACCCGCAGGCCCTGAACTCGCGTTCAGTGCCAGGGGTGCAGGCGATGACGGGCGCCGGGGGCGGAGGCGCAGGCGGTGTATCCGGGGCCGTCGTAGGGGACCATCTGTTGCATACGCATACCTGGCGAACGCTCGCTGCCGCGCCGACTGCACGGGTCATCGGCCAGGTTCAGCCCTCCGTGCCAAGCGGCGTCCGGGTGGTGATGATCCCAGCGCCACCCACTCCGGATGCCCCCGGGCGCGCGGTCCCTGGAGAGAGCACCCCGAGCTCCTGACGGCTCCTCACGTTCCGTGTGCGACACGAGCTTCCCGGTCCGCCGCATGGCACGAGACCGCGCGGATGTGCACGACCGGCAGGTGTTAGACGGGCTCGTGACCTCGCGCGATCGGGCAGACGCAAGCTGTTGACATCGATGTCCAAAAGTCCCCTTTTCAACAGGGGTGTGTGACTTCCAGCACGCCCGCGCCGGGAACTGGACACTCCGTTCCCACACGCCGTCAGGGATCACTGCAGCGTGCGGCGTTGAGGCCCGCGGGAAGCGCAGAGGATGACAGCCCGTGACAGTCGCTGCTGGCACCCCGTGCCAGCGGTCCACCGCGGCCATCGGCCCGTGACGCGACGACGGGGGTCCCGGAGCGCGGGTAGTCTACGAGCTAACCGAGAGCACCCTCGAAGGTCGCACCCGTCTCGCGAGTCTCCATGGAGCCCGCGAACAAAGTAGTAGCGGGCTCGATCCGAAAGGGGTGGCCTGATGGCTCGCGAGTCAGAAGGACACTGCAGCTGCTGCACGGCGAACCACCGTCACAAGCGGTATCGCTGGCTGTTGCCGGTGGCCATGGCGGTCTTCAAGATCGCGTGGTGGCTTCACCGGTCGTAACGCAGCAGGCCCCGACCTAAAGGCCGGGGCCGGGGCGAGGTGACGTGTTCCTCGGTCGGGGTCTCACCGTGTGCTTCCTAGGGCTGCGGTGGGACCCTCTTCGTGTTGTGTCATCTCGTCGTGCCGCTCAAACGCGGACGGTGTGATCTGCACCACGGTGCGCTTCTGGCGTGCCTTCATCATGCACGGTGCGCCCCACGAACGTCGACCGGGGGTCACATCTTGATCTGCGTAGATCACCGAGCAAAACGGACAAGACGCCAGCTCAGCGGGGCCCCAAGCGCCTCTTGATTGTATTTATGTGTTACACCTCACACATGTGTGCGGTGAGTCGCGCGCGTCTGAATGGGTGTCAAAGAGGCATTTTCCGACCTGCCTTTGCAATGCCGAACACGAGCGCGCGAACCTTACCCCCTGCCACTGACAAAGCCGCCCCTCCACGGACTGCGGCGACGCCCGCCTCCGCACCGTCCTTTTCCGCCCGGGGCGCGCCCGCCGGCGAGCGCCGGCGCGAGGCGGACTCCCGTGTCCCTGACCTCTACCGGGCCGCGTCGAAGGCCGGGAGGGACGGGCCGGACCATCGCCGGGACTCTCCATCTGTCACGCGACGCCCGTGATGCGTATTTCCGCATCTGCGTAAAGAGCGGCAATCCGGCCGGAATCGCGAGGGAAATCGCCACGTCGGCCGAACCCGCCGCCACCTTTGCACCTGCCTCTCCAAGCTGGTCGCGGACCATCTGTCATGGCCCCTGCGAACCGGAAAGGGCGACAGCCGAGGTGCTGACTGTCAACGTGGCCGTCCTGCTGGCCTTCATCGTCGTGATGCGTCTGCGGCGCCGTACCGAGGCACGCAGCCGCCTGGACGAGAAGATGACGGTGGTCATCGTCCTCGTCCTCGGGGTCCTCATCGCCCCCACGCCCTTCGGACACAGCCTCGGGCAGATGATCGGCCAACTCGCCTCGAGCATCACCCACGCCAGCTCCTGAGTCGTCCCGCGGGGTGGGCAAGCCCGGCTTGCCCACCCCGCGCTGTGCCCCGTCAGCGAGGCGTTGTGGCCCCTCTGCCTTGGTCGCCGGGGCGGCCGAGGTCGCCCCCCAGCGGCGCTCCGTGCCGCGGGGGTCTGGCCGCGGTTCGCCTGGCCTGGTCGGCCGACTGATGGACCTGCCGAGCGTTCCGCCCCAGTCAGGGGGCCGTGGTTGCCGTCTCAGTGGCGGCGTCGAGTCGGTCGAGGCGTTCGTAGAGCGCGCGGATCAGTCGGGCCCGGCCCTGTACCTGGTGCAGGTTCGTGCAGGGCCGGGTGAGGCTGGTGTCGGCTTCGTGCAGGATCAGTTCGGCGAAGAGCCGGCGGCCGTCGTCTTCGGGGAGCCGGGCCGCGCGGGTGCGTACGGTGTCGGCGACCACGCGGGCCGCGCCGGTGAGCAGCAGGCCAGCCTGGGCGATCTCGTCGGCCGCCGCATCGTGCGGGGCAGACCACGACAGGACCGTGCGCACCGCCTGGTCGTGGAGGGCCCGGTCGGGCGGGAGGGCTGCTGCGGGGCGGCCGTCGTGGACGTGCTGGACGTGGTAGGTGTTCACGGGCGTTCCTCGGGCCGGTCGGTGGGGTGGGGGGAGCGCAGATGGCGGGCGAGGCTGTCGGCGGGGATCAGCGGGGAGTCTGCGCGCAGAGGGCTGAGCCAGCAGGACGACGGGGTGCCGTGGCCCCGCTCGGGCAGCAGCAGGTGCGCGCCGCGGGTGAGCGCGCGGCACCGGTCGATGCCTTCGACCGCCCGGCTGGTGCCCGCGGGAACGAGGATGTAGAGCCGGTTGCGGAGGTAGTCGGCGAGGACCGGGTAGCCGCGGCGGGGGTCGAGTTCGAGGGCGTCGAGGGCGTCCAGGGCGCGGGGTATCGGGGCGACGACGACCGCGTCCCAGGTGAGGCCGCACGCGGCCCAGTAGGTCCGTGCGGTGCCGCGCTCCCACTGCGCGCGCCGTTGATCGGTGAGCTGGGCAATCTCGTGCCACGAAGGGGTGGACGCCTCGACGGACTGGGCCATATCGGGACCGTACGGGCGGTATACACGACGTGACCCACACACATCGTGTGGGTCTTCGACTCCGGCTCGGGGCACCTCATGACCATGGACGTTCAGTTCGGCCGCCGCGTCGCCCACTGGCGTACCCGCCGGCGCCTGTCCCAGCAGGAGTTCGCCTTCCTGATGCAGCGCTCGCTGCGCTGGGTCGAGGCGCTCGAAGGCGGGCGGCGGCAGGCGGATCCGAACCTGTCGGTCGTCACGGAGATCGCCGCGCGCCTGGGCGTGAGCGTGGAGCGGCTCCTGTACGACCCGGTCGTCCTGTGCCCTGCCGAGAGTGAGATCGACGCGGTACGCGCCGTCCTGCACCGCCACGACGTCATCACGGGCCGTACCGACGATGCTGGCGTCGACCCGGTCCCTGTCGCCTGTCTGCGCCGCGACCTGGTGCACGCCCGTACCGGCTTCCAGGCCGGGCACTTCGCCCGCCTCGGCACGCAGATCCCCGCGCTCCTCATCGACGCCACCCGCGCCGCGGAGCGCCACCAGGGCGAGGACCGCCAGGAGGCGTACCGGCTGCTGTCGCTGTCCCTGGAGCTGACCGAGGCCGCCGCCATCAAATGGGGCGACGGCGAGCTCGCCGTCATGGCCGGGCAGCGCGCGGTCGCGGCCGCCGAACGCTGCGAGGACCCGGTGATCAAGGCCAGCGCGGCCCGGCACCTCGCGGACGCGATGACCAGCCACGGCCAGGCCGCGGCCGCCGTCGACTTCGCCCGGGCCGCCGCCGCGCGCCTCCAGCCCGAGCTGCTCCAGCGCGGCGCGCTCGGGTGGTCGGTGCTCGGGATGCTGTACCTCAAGGCGGCGCTCGCGCAGGCCGCCGTCGCTGAGGCCGACGACCGCAGCCCCGACGCGGCGGCCCGCGCGGTGCCCGCGCTCCTGGACGAGGCCGACGAATACGCCGCCCGGCTCGGGGGCGACGGCAACGAGCTGTGGACCAGCTTCGGGCCGACGAACTGCGCCCTGTACCGGGTCGCCGCCCATGTCCAGCTGTCCGCCGGCGCGGACGCCGTGGTCGTCGCCGTGGGCATCCCGCCCGCCGCTCTGGGCGCCCTGCCCCGCGAGCGGCGCGCGCACCTGCTGACCGACCGGGCCCGGGGCGAGACGCAGGCCGGACTGCGGGAGAAGGCCGTCGATACCCTGCTGGAGGCGGAGGCGCTCGCCCCCGAGGAGGTGGTGTGCCGCCCGCGGACCAAGGAACTCGTCGAGGACCTGCGGCTGCTGGGCACGGGCAGCGCCCAGCGGCGCTTGCGCGGCCTGGCTGATCGCTGTGGACTGCCTCGGTGACCATGAACTACACCCGCACCCTGTACCTCATCGCCTGTGCCGCGCCGCCCGCCCGTCGCCTGTCCGTACCGATCCGGGCAGCCCAACAGGCAGGCTGGGAGGTCTGCGTGATCCTCACGCCGTCCGCCCACCGGTGGCTCGCCGAGGACACCGAAGGCGAGATCGAGGCCCTGGAGGACCTGACCGGACACCCGGTCCGCTGGCAGTACAAGCTCCCCTCCCAGCCCGATGTGCTGCCCGCGCCGGACGCGATACTCGTCGCCCCGTTGACCAACAACACCCTTGCGAAGTGGGCGACCGCGATCAGCGACACCCTCGCCCTCGGACTGATCACCGAGGGCATCGGCCTGGGTCTGCCGATCATCGCCCTGCCCCACTTCAACGACGCTCAGGCCGCCCACCCGGCCGTGCGAAAGCATGTCGACTTCCTGCGCGAGGCCGGTGTCACCGTGCTCCTCGGTGAAGGCGGTTTCACGCCGCACAAGCCCAAGCACGGCAACGTCGACGCCTTTCCCTGGCAGACCGCCCTCGACGCCCTCCACACCGAGGCCTGAATCGGCCGCCCCCGCAGCAAGGGCCGCCCGGTTTCGGGCGGCCCTTGCTGCGATGTCTGAACCCCGGGGGTTTGGCCTGCCCGCTTTCGAGGGCTACCAGGGACGGATTTACCGTCCGGTTACGTGGCCGTGGTCACGCTGATCAGCTCTCCCCGCTTCACCTTCTACCTGGCCGACCGCTGTGGCAACGCGACGGCCGCGCTGGCGCTTGGCCGGCTCACGAGGCAGTCGATGCGGCGCTCTGGAGCGGCGCGCTGGGCGCAGGGGACGGCATTAGCCTCGATCTTTCTTGAGGGTCCGCCGACGGAGTCGGTGGACCCTTTTGCGTT
>NZ_BAABEP010000088.1:0-20012 GCF_039540215.1 Streptomyces tremellae | reverse complement strand
TCACCTCCGCCCCACCGGTCACGCATGCGGCTTGACACGATCATTGAGATTCTCCGGCCAGCCACCTCCGTGACTTCGTGTCTCGCCCTGCCCGTTTGGTGTCGCCCGCGAGGAGGAAGGCGGCAAAGGGCCGGACAGCGTCGGCCGGGGCTCACTAATCTCGAAGGATGGTTGTCCACCAGCCCGGACCCTTGTGGTGCTGCCCGCTGGGCCTTGTCATGGGAGCGGCGTACGAGCGCGCGCGAGCCCGCTACGACGCCGCGGAGCAGGCCGGGCTGGACCAGGACGTTCGTCTCGCGTACGCCGCGATGCTGGTCGCGTTGGTCACCTGGTGCGAGCACGACATCGACGCCCACGGCTCGGATCCCGGGCCCGTCGAACAGTGCCCCGTCTGCGCCCGCTTCGAGGAGTCCGCACTGGCATCCGAGCAGACGGGTTTCGATGGCTCCGCACTGACTGTCGAGGAGTGGGCGTACGAGCGCCGCGTGCACCAGGTCGCTCACCGCCTCGGCCCTCGGATCGTGACGCTCCTGGGCGACGTCGCCGCCGAGCCGGTGACAGCCCAGCTCGCGGTGAACGACATGCCGCCGGTGCCGTGACATGGAGCCGACGGAGGTGCGGATCCCGCGTACAGCTCTGGATGCGTTGGCTGCGGCGATCAGTGTGCAGACGGTCGCCTCGCGCACCTGGCCCGACGGCATCGACTGGTTCTATCCCGTGGGGACTTGGGAGGAGCCTCATCTGGAGGTCGCTCTGATGCCTGGTGGCGACGAGGTGTGGATGCGCATGTCCACCGATCGGGCGAGCACAGTCGTGTGGACCATCGAACAGTGGCTCGACTTTGCCGGGCGGCTCCCTGGCGCGACGCCTCCGAGCTCGTAGCGTTCTCGGCATTCGGTGCAGGAGGCACCGGGGGCGCCCCTAGAATCCGGGCATGACTGCCGAGACCGCCCACGCCATCAGCCCGTCGGCCAAGGAGGCGTGGCGGCTGGTCGGCCACTACCTGCACCGGCTTTCTCATGAGCTCCCCGAGCAGTGGCGGCTGCGTGATCATGAGGCATCGCAGTGCCGCGAGCGGGTGTGGTCACTCCCCACCGAGAATGGGAACGACGCACAGGTCGCGTTGTGGCTGCGGCTGTCCGACACCGAGGTGCCCTGTGACGATCCCGGGTGCGCGGCGCGCGAGATGTACCTGACGAGCGACGGCAGCGGGAGTGTGCCGGCGTCCGGACCGCTGCCCGCGTTCGCCCGGCGCGAGGGTCTGGGCTACTTCGAGTACCGGACGCATCCGCACCACGGAGGGTGGGCCTGCGACGTCGACCCGGTCTCGGTGACGTGGATGTCGACGGCGCTGGCCCTGTACGGCGGGTACATGCGCATCAACTGGTTCGACATGGGCGGCGCGGACTCGATGGCAGCGGGGCACTCCCTGTGGGAGGTCTCCGCCCACCAGGTCCGTGAGATCAGCCGCTGGACGGCCATCGCCGGGCCCGACGGCGTCCGTGACGAGGGACCGACCAACCCGGGCGCGACGCCCGTCCTCCCGCTCCCGCCCGAGGTCGAGGCCAAGCTCAAGGCGGCCGCGGCAGCCCGACGCTGACACACCATCCCCGAAGGGCAGTACGTCACGCGGCGAGGACTCCAGTCAGGGCCGTGTTGCAGGCCGTCGGCTCCGCCACCACGAGCACTGAACTGGCTCTTCCACATCAAAGGCGTGCTGAGGACGACAACCGGGCCCAGGTCTGCTCACCGTTCCCAGTGGCGGCGCTGCCTCCTCACGCAGAGGCGTCGCCGGCGCCGCCCTGTGCGTACTCGGCGCGCAGGTCTGCCACCAGGCGGGCGCGCTCCTCGGTCAGCGGCACCCGGCGGGCGATGAAGGACCCGTGGTTGCTCAGGGACCAGTCGTCACCGTCGTGGCCGTTGTAACGCAAGTACCAAGCGACACCGGCCTGTTCGTCCACGTGCAGCTCGTCATCGGGCCAGTGCTGGTGCAGCGAGCGCAGAGCGCCGAAGTCGACCTGCACGGCGCCGGACAGGTCGGCCGTCTCGGGGATCTCGCCGTCCTCACCCCGCTCGAACATCTGCCGTCGCCGCGCGGACAGTGCAGCACGGCGCTGCTGCTTGTCCTCCTCGGCCAGGATGTCGGCGGCCTCCTCGGCGGTGGCCGGGCGCACCAGGATGCGGAAGTACCAGCCGTCCTCGCCGATCAACTCCGACGGCTGGTTGCCGTCTTCGCCCCGGCAGTACTCCGGTCGGCGCTCGCGAACGGTGGTGACAATCGCCGTGACCTCGCCCTCACCCACACGGTGAAAGCCGGGCGCGTCCTCGGGGAAGGGGCGGCGGTAGTCATAGAGGGTGCTGCGCAGCACGGTGCCCGCGACCGCCCAGCGCTCGGGGCGGGGGTGGAAGCGGCCCGGGACGCCGCGCTGGATCTCCCAGAGCTCTTCGGCCGGCGGGCACTGGTTCTCCAGGTGGCGGACCTCCCAGCCACGGCCCTGGCGGAGCAGGAGGCCGGCACCCGCGGGTACGAGGTTGCCGCACAGCATGCAGTCCTGATCCCGACCGTTCGCGCGGGGCGGCGGCGCGACACGCTCCTCGGTCGGCGGGCACTGCTGCGGGTGGCGGGCCTTGATCAGGGCCTTCCCGTACGGGCCGGGCAAGGCCGGGGCGGCCTCGTACAGGATGCCTTCGCCCTTCTCGAGCCAGCCACCGCACGTCCCGCATTCCTGCGGGAAGTCGTTGGTGCGCGGCGGCGCGGGCGGGCACTGGCCAACCGGGTGGCGGGCCTCGGTGTAGCCGCGGGCGTTGCGGACCAGGATCCCTTCGCGGGCGGCAACCGGCTGGCGGCACAGGCCGCAGGTGTCGGCGCGTTCATTGACGCGGGCCGGGGCCGCGGTGAGCTGACGCACCGGGCCGGGCCGGGCCGGGTGCTTGCCCACCAGGCGGCGCATCGTGCCGCGTACCGAGGTGCCGAACGCGTTGCGGGAGCCGAGGGTGGAGTCGCGCTCCTCCTTGATCGTGCCGTCCGTCTTCACGCGCCAGATCCGCACCCGCTTCTGGTCGCCGCCGGGCAGCGGGTCGCACAACACGAGCACCGCGCCGACGGAGAGTTCGTAGGAGGCGCCGGCCTCAAGCCAGTCCCCCAGGCAGCACATCGCGCCGAGCTCGGCCTCGTCCACGCCGCGCAGCAGCTTCCGCCACGGCCTGACCGCGCCCTCGTCCGCTGCGGGGATCGCGACGGCGTACTCCTTGTCCGGCATCCCGGCCACTCCTTCTCCACAGTCCGTCACCGACAGCATGACGACAGGCACTGACAGTGCCCTGTGGCCAGCGGCGATGCCCCTTGTCGCTGGGTCGGCCAGGGTGCCGGGCGGGACACGATCTGGCGGGAAGCCACCAGCCCTGCCAGTGGCGTACGGCACAGTAGCGGGGCGGAGCCGTCTTAGCTCCGACCCGCCACGAGCACGAGGGCAGTGATGGATCGCGACACCTACGCCAAGAACTTCGCCAAGCGCCGAGAGAGCGAACTGGACGGGCAGTTCCGATGGATGCCCCGAATGTACCGGGCCGCCGCATCACGGCTGGAGAAGCTGGAGAAGCAGGCCGAGCGACAGTTCCCCCGCGTCTTCGACCGCCTGGACCAGGCGCGCGACGCCGCCGGCGACTCCATCCCGACCTGGTGCTGGCTGCCTGTAGCACAGGTTCAGCAGGTCCTCGCCGACCACTACCCCCACCGCACCACCCGCGCTCCCGGCGCCACCGGATCAGGACTCGCCGCTCTGGCCGCATCCGATGCAGCCAGACTGCAGGCGATCGGAGCATGGCGAGCCGCGGGACGGCACATGATCAACATCCACGACCGTACGGTCCTCGAGCTGAGGAAAGCGGGCGACCGGATGCCCGCAGACCTGCCCCAGCGCTGGCCCCTCCAGGGCCTCTACGTCGTCTCCGAGGCACCCAACGGCGCCCTCGGCGCCTTCCTCCACCTGGAGTGGGACGAACGAGAGCAGCGCGCCGAACTGCGCATCGCCCCGGATGTCGCCCCCACCGCCGCCCTCGACCGCATCCCCGTCCAGCCCCTGCATCTGGAAGGCGGAACCGTGACCGAGGCCGCCCGCCGAACCGTGCTGACCCTCCAGGCAGGAGTCGACGCAGTCCTCGGTACAGAAACGATCCCGGACATCTCGCCGGGGAGCGCCGTCGACGAGGCGGCACGGATGATCGCCGAGAAGAACGCCTTTTGGGTAGCAGCGGCCGACTGGTTGGCCTCCGATCGCGTCACCCCCTTCGACGCGGCCGTCATGGCCGGAGCCGAGCCCGCGGCCGACTGGCCGCCTGCCAAGGCCCCCAGCACCGGCCGGGCCCCCATGCTGTGGCTGGCCGGTCCGGCCGGCTGACGCGTCGAGGCACGGCCCCACCACCAAGCACCCGCCAGGACAGGCCCTGCGCGGGCCAGCGGCACCGAGCGCACGCATCCCTACCTGTGGCCGCCGGCAGCGAGGGCCGGCCGCGCAGCTGTGGCACCGCAGGATCCGGCGGATTGCCGCTTCCCGTCCTCGCCGCGGTGCCACTCGTCGCGGTGGCCGGTGTCGTCGACTAGGCGCTGAGCCCGAGCGTCGCCTTCCGGGGATGGATGGTCAGTCCGCTGTCGGTCTGGCGGCCGTGGCGGGGTGCTGCCGGGGGGCATCGGCTTGTTCGGCGCCGGGCGCCACACCGTGGCCCGGCCTGCTGCGGCACGGCGCCTTCCCGTCTACCCCGAGGAGTTGGCGCGGGCCGGGGAAGACCAGATCCTGGAGGAACTACGCACCGCGCTGGACGTCCGAATGTTCGGTGTGATTGCTCGTGCACCAGCGGCAAGTTCTCGCGGGTCACCGACGGCTTCCAGGCGTTCGGCTTCTGACCCTCAACTCGTTGACCCTTTTAAGTTGCCTTTGATGTGCCTCGCGGGTACATTAGTGATTAACGGGGTGGTCTTCGACCCTCCCCCGCCCCAGTCCGGGACCGAGCTGGTCACCAGCGTCCCGGCGCCCCCGCAGTCCCCCTCGCGAAGGAGTCACCCTGCTGTACGCCGATGAGACCAGCGCCGACGAATTGGAAGCCGTGTACGCCCAGCGCCTGGATGTCGACCTGGAGATGGAGCAGATGCACGCCGCCGCAGATGACTGGCACGCCGTGCGCGATCTGGGCTTCTGCAACCACGGCTCCGCCGCCGGCTACTGCAATCCGCCCACGCACGAGGGGCAGAAGCTCCTCAAGCCCGGCCAGCTGATCTGCACCGCCGGGTGCAGCACGATCTTCATCAACGATGAGGACTGGTACCGCCAGACCAACGACCCGATGCTCAACCCCGTTCCCCTGCCCGGCCATCCCGCCGGCCCCTCGGCACCGGCCACCGAGCCCGAGCCGCCCCGCTGAGCGCAGAGAGCGCCCGGCCGCAGGGCCGGCACTGCTCCGCCGGTCTGCCGGCCGACCGATCTGCGTTCTCTGGAAGATCACTCGCGAACATTCAGGAGCACTGCGATGCCCGTCACTGACCCGGCCCCCTCCACCCCGGTCTGGTACCGGAATGGGGACGACCGACACGTCCTCGTCCATGTCGAGGACCCCAGCTACGCCATCGACAACGCCCGGTTCGCCCGTTGCGGAAGCCTTCTTGCCGAACTGGCGCCCCCGCTCGTCGAGGGCGACGGGCGGCGCCTGTGCCGCACGTGTGGGCTCGGTGACGACGAACTCGGCACCACTCGGACCTCGTTCCACCGCATCCACGTCTGATCCCCCGGGCCGTCCCGGCCTCGGCGCATACCCGCGGCCTGCCACACCAGGGGGCACCTCCTCCAGGGGAACTTCCCGGAGACAGGCGGCACGGGCCTACGTCGTCCGGCTACGCTGGGCGCGGCGCGTCCCAGGGGGCGCGCGCCCAGCGGCGTGACCCACCAGCGGCCGTGCGGGCGAACCGCGCCAGTGCGCGGCCCCGGAGAGCAGACGAAGTGTTCGCGCCCGGCCTGTCGGTCCTGTTGGCGCGCCGAGGTGGGCGGTGCGGTCCGCAGGATCGCGTCAGGAGAGCGCCGTGTCCCATACCCGTCGCACGTCCCCCACCCACTTCTCGCGCATCGCCCGTCGTCTCGACTACGAGACAGGCATGGGCTATCAGAAGGCCCTGTCCGCCGTGCAGGACAAGGCCGACCAGTTCATGCAGCAGGGCCCGCGTCTGGACGGTGCTGGCTGCGACATGGCGCTGCGGATGCTGCTGCGCCAAGACCTCGAGTTCTGGGGGCCGGGGATCGGGGCGCACATGTGGCCGCAGATCTACCACCCGGTCTCGATGACGCTGCTGCATTCCGGTCTGTGCCAGGACGCGATTCAAGCGGCAGAGCGGGCCCGCGACCAGGGACAGCCGGAGCCGTGCGGCAGCGAGTACGACCCTTCCTACCTCGCCGCTGCCGGTGTCGAGCCCCTGGACTACGAAGGCACCGCGGACGACGACTGGGACGACGAGCCCGAGGAGATCGACCCGGCGCTCCTGGAGGCGATCGACGAGCCCGACCGGTGGAAACGCCATGTGCTCGCCCAAGGAGTCCGGGCCCGCTTCCGTCTGCCCACCGCGCATCTACTGCCGCCGGCCGCCCGCCAGGAACTGCTCGGTCTCGACCCCGGCGAGTCGGCCGTGCGCCTGGAGCAACTGATCGTGGAGCGGCCCGCGGCGGCTGAGGCGTACGTCTGGCGGGCCGACCTCGCCCTAGCCGACGCCCGGGAGCACGGAACCGGCCGGAAGCGCGGCGCGCTGATGGAAGCGCGGCGCTGGTACGAGTGCGGCCTCGCCGTGGCCGAGGTCCCGCTGCACTTCCCGATGTACGGCGGCTCCTTCGACACCGGTCCGGTGCTGCTGTGGCGGGAGGAATCCAACCGGCCGCTGCTGCGCTCGCTGTACGGGCTCGCGCTAGTCGCACATCGGCAGAAGCGGTGGAACACCGCGGAGATGATCCTGATGAGGCTGCTGTACCTCGACCCGGATGATGAACAGCAGGCCGGCACCCTGCTGAAGGAGGTCCGGGCAGCCGCCGGAATCGTCCAGCCGGGCGAGGACGGCCGCGGCGGCTCCGGCCGGGGCGAGGGGGCGGGCGCGTGACGTCGGAGTGGAACAAGCACGAGCGGCTCCATGCGCTGCGGGCGGTGGACACCATGACGGCACTCCTCAGCGTCCCGGCAGGGCGCGGTGCGGCTGGCCGGCTCGTCGTCGGGCGCGTGCTGAGCGGTGTGCTCGAGGCCCTGGTGGATGGGGACCTGGAGGAGGAGGCCGAGCGCGCCGAGGCCGCGGTCCGGTCCCTGACCGACACGGACATGGCGAGTGAGGCGGCCACCCGGAACTGGATCGTACGGACCTTGCGCAGCCGGAGCGACGAGAGCAATGGGGACCTCTTCGTCGGCGAGCGAGGATGGGTCGATCCGGTTGAGCACGACGTCTGGGCGCTGCTCGCCCTCGGCCCTCTGGCCCGCCGCATCCGGCTCTGGTCGACGACGCTGAAGAGGGCCGCGCCCGACCTGGGCGCGACGATCGGGGTCCGCGCGCACCAGGTGAGGCACTGGGCGTCCGGGAACTCGGTGCCCAGCCCGCTGCACCGGGAGGCGCTCGCGCGCTCCCTCGGTGTCCATCCGGCATGGCTGGCCGCCGAGCGCGACCACAGTGCGGATGTGGACCTGTATCTCTACGACGGGCGGTGCCCGTGCGGGTCCGAGGCGGGTTTCACCCGTGGTCCGGTCGGCGGGCGGGGATTTGGCGATGTCGGTCCGGGCGGAGGCGTTGCGTGGTGCAACGGCTGCGGACAGCCTCTTCTGCCCGCGGGCCAGGCGACGCTGCTTGCGCTGCCGCTGATGCGGGAGACCGCCCCGCCGGACCGGTGGCCTGCCTCCATGGACTTCCGGGCCGTGTACGTCCGTGACGACCGGGATCTGGCCGCGCCATGGCCGCACGGGCTGTGGTGCCCAGGTGACACGACTCGCGAGCGCGGGCCGGTTCGCGTTCCGGGCCCGCTGACGGAGCCGCCGCGCACTCCGCCCGCTCCTCCCGCCGGAGCGGTGCGTCCTCGGGTTCCGGCCCCTCGGCGACGAGCGGGGAAGCCGGGGCCCGTGCCGAAGGGCGGGGTGGAGCGGACGGGCGTCGAGAAGATCCAGGCGTTCGTGCAGTGGGTCGGCGGTGGCCGGCGCCTGACCGGTAAGGGGCACCTCAAGATTGCCGACGCCCGTGCGCTGATCGAGGCCTTGGACACCGGCGACGTGTGGAATCCGGTCGAACACGGCTACCAGCACAAGACCCGCTCGAGCATCGAGATGCATCACCTGCAGCGGCTGCTCACCTGGACCACGGCCGCCGGGATCCTGCACGTCGACGGTGATTTCCTGCTGCCGGTGAACGACAGCCTCCGTCTCACCGACCATCTGCCGGCCCTGCAGAGGGCCCTGGCCGACGCCCTCGTCGACGTCGCTCTCATTGTGCTGTGGTGGCCGCTGGTTCTCTCCCCGCTCAGCGAGCGGAACGAGTTGGAGCACGCGCTCACCGTGATGTGGCGCCAGCTGGGGAACGCCGACGGCCCGGTTCCGGCGAGCGCGCTCGGCGACGCGGTGTGGGACGCGATCGGCAAGGGCGCATACGGCGAGGACCTCTTCGCCGACCCCAAGGGTGCTGAGCAGGCCATGCGCCGCGACCTCCCCAGCGTGCTGCAGCTGTGCCAGGACGTCGGCCTGGTCCATCTCCGCGACGGCAATCCGGCCCCCACGCCGTTCGGCCGCTCCCGGCGGTGGGCGTACGCGTGAACCCCACCGGCTTCACTCGCCGGGCGACAGGTGGTCTGGGGAACGGGCATCAGGGCCCTTCGAGGCCCCCGGTCGGGGCCAGGCTCAGGCCACCGGGTCCTGCCATCGCAGCCCGGCGTCTCGAATCTGGCGCACTACGGCGAGGGACGCTTCGCTCAGCTCCGCCGTGTCTCCGCGCGACTCCATGGTGAGCTGCTCGACGAGCCGGGCCACACGTTGCCGGGGAAAGATCCTTCCCACAGCGCTGCGAGACCCCGCAAGGCAGTCGCCGAGGTCGTCCACGGCCCTCTTCACCGTGTGGGCGTCGCCTTCCGCATGGGCGTACTCCACCGCGCGGGCACTGACAACGAGGCGGCGGCTCACCCGGCGGATCTTGGCGACGCAGCGCTGCGCCGCAATGGCGTTGAGGACGGCGAGCAGCAGCGCGAGGGCGAACAGGACCTCACCGTCCTCGCCGAGCTCGGCGATCGACCGCGCCCCGGCGACGATGAAGTTCACGGCGATCACGGCGCAGAGGCCGGCCGGGCCGAAGGCGCCGACAGCGAGGTTCGCCCCCCAGACGTTCGCCCCGTCTTCTTCCCGCGCCGGAACAGTGTGTGCCTGATCAGTGGTCTCAATGGCTCCCCCTCGCCTGATACTGCCGACTCCTTGATGGCGGCCCGGTTGATGGTGCGCTCGCGGCAGCGCTTCGCCTCGGTGGCGCCGCGCGGCTGAATCGCCTGTCCGGATCGGATCATCCCATCCGGGCCGCCTCAGCCGGGCAGGCGCCGGTGGGCGGATCAGTGCCTCTGCCTGCGCGTTCGCTTCTCGGCGCGGGCGCCCAGCCACACCTCGTACGCAGCCGCGGGCCGCGTCACGGCCAGGGCTGCGAAGAGAGCCCATTCGCGCCACCGGCTGGCGATCCACCGCCGGTGGTTGCGCGGCAGGGTCAGGTCCTCGACCCACAGGCCGAAGCGCGCCCAGGGCCGCAGGCGTCCCACGGCGTAGCCCAGGGCGAGTACGGCGATGAGGGCGAGGCTCATCACGCCGAGCCGCCGGGGAACGGATGCGCCTGGATCAGCTCGCGGATCTGTCGTATCGACGGAGCGTCGTGCCAGCTCGGCCGGCTCGGGGTACGAGCGATGCCCGCCCCTGCCCGGCGCGCTGAACCCGGAACGCAGCTCCAGGTCAGCTGGTAGCGCCACTGGGTGCCGCGCGCAGGCTCGTCGGAGGGGGTCGTGTCGCGTCCGATCACGATGCTCAGTCGCATCTCATCGGTGCCGTGCGGCGTCCACGCCACCGCCGAGCGCCAGCCGTGGTCTTCGGCATGCGCCAGCAAGTCACGGACCGTTTTGGGCAGTTCCCAGCCCGGCGGGGTGATAGCGGCCAGTTTGCGCTCCGCCTGCGCGAGTTCGTCCTGGGTTCGCTGAGCGATCGCCTTCCACTGGGCGTGCCCCTGGCGGGCGACGTCCAGGTTCCACTCGGCTGTGCGCAGCCTGCGCATGAGCTCCAGGGGCGACAGGTCGCGGTACTTCTCGAACGCCTGCGCTTCCTCGGCCGTTTGCGGCTGGTCGCGGTACTCGACGCGCTCCACGGAGCCATCGGGGTAAAGGACCCTCTTCACTCCGGAGAGCGGATACTGCGCGGCGATGGGATGACCTCCTTCGGATCGGTGCGGTCGGCCGGCTGCAACCGGGGACCGGTCAAGGCCGACGTGACTCGGGGGATGCTGCACAGCGGGGCGCCGGCGTCACCGGATCGCCTGCTGCACGATGTGGGTGCTCGTGGGCTTCAGGAGCCGACCGGCTTGCTGCGGACGTAGCACGCGCACGGGCCGTCCGGCTCGCAGTGGTGGTGAATCTCGCGCTTCGCCTGCCAGTTCATCGGCTGCTCGCCCGCCTCCTGGCGCTGGCCGCAGCGGCAGTAGCTGCGCTCAAGCAGGGGGTTGTAGGTGACGTAGGGGTGGTGGCGTTCTTCGCACCAGGTCTTCGTCGCCTGCGTGGTCACTGCTCGCCGACCTGGCGAAGGTGGTGCCCCACGGGGCGGAGGGCGCTGGCGGCGACCAGCACGGGCAGCGTGAGGGTGGCGTCGGCGACAGCTCCGGCGCGGACCGTCAAGCGCTGGGTGGCGCCGTGCGCGCGTTCGGTGAACCGGCCCTCGCGGACGCTCCGGCCCAGCGAGGTCTGGACAGTGAACGGCGAGAAGTAGACGCCGGCGCGGTTCACCAGCACCTCGCGCATCACCGTGACCGGAACCCCGGCGATCGCCACCGTGGCGATGTCGCCTGCCACGTCGATCCGGACGTGCCCCGGCTCCGTGTCCGGGAGGGCGGGCAAGGCGCAGCCGAGGGTGCTGTACGGGTTGTCGTCTCCGCCGCGCAGGCCCAGGGCAGGCAGTGCCTCGCGGAGGAGGGCGGCCGTGCTGATGCGGTAGGCGTCGCGTGCTGCCCACCAGGCGAGTTCGCTCGGCGACAGGTTGAATGCGTGCGTCATGGGGCCCTTCGGGGCTGGCGGCGTGCGTGATTCGGTGGCACGCGTTGGTGAACAGCGGCTTCGAGGTGCCGACAGCGGGATCGTGGCCACGGCCGGACCAGCGCCTCTGCGGGGACTCGAACCCCGTTCGCCGAGTCGACAACTCGGCGTCCTACCCATGAACGACAGAGGCTTGTTCTTCCCCGGGACCGGGGGTGGTGTGCTCCTGCGAGGATTCGAACCTCGATTCCCGGCTTCGTAGGCCAGTGCCCTATCCGTTGGACGACAGGAGCCGCGCACGTCTGGTGACGTACTGGTGTGTTCGGTGCGTGTGCGTACCCTCGGCGGGATTCGAACCCGCGATCTCCCCGGTGAGAATGGGGCGAGATGAGCCGTGCTACTCCACAGGGGCATTCCGCCGGCGGCCGGGGACCAGATCAGGTAGGGCCCACGGGGGCTTGCCCATCACCTTCCCCGGCCGACGGCCGGGCCGCCGTCGGCCCCTCCCCAGGAGCCGCGAGCGACGCGTGTCAGTCAGGCGGGATCCGCTGGGGAAGCGTCACCTGCCTGCCGACACGTCGTGGACGGGCGGGAATCGAACCCGCGACCACCCCAAACGGGGTCTCTGCCACTGAGCTACCGTCCCGAGGAAGACGTCTCCTCCTCTTCAACCCGACCGGGGATCAGCCGGTCAGGTCCGTGTGGCGTGCTGGCCTGCGCCCTCCGGATCTGAGCCGGTGAGGGCGAAGGGCCAACACTTCGCGACCCGAGGGGAGTTGAACCCCTGCCCCAGATGCCTCCAGGGCCGCTCCTGTAGCGCGAGCCTGCCGTGCGACGCGGATCGGGCCCTCTCCGCTCCGTACGGCGCCTGCGGGGTTGATCACCCCCACTGACTCTTCTAATTTACCCCAATCGGAGCCGTGCGTCAACTTTTTAGCGTCATCCGGTTCTGTTGGATTCCCCGGTGGAGATGCTGGTGGGGCCGAGTGGTGCGGGGCTAGCTCAGGTCGTACACGAACAACCAACCGGGCTCTACAGGCTCGACGTGCCCCACGAATGCGGCGGCCCGCCGGACGGCCTCGTCGCGCTCGGGCGACGGGATGAAGTCGCGTACCGACTTGCAGCTGCCGGGTGCGAAGCCCACGACAGCGGCCCCGATGACCACCCGAGATGGGTCCCGGTCTCCAGAGACGGTGAAGAGCTGCACGTCTTCGGCGTCACCGGCCGGCCCCTGAGTGCGGCGCAGGTCCTCCAGACGGTCATAGACGTGCAACCAGTCCGCTCCGGGCAGCTCGGCGCCGTACACGGCAAGGAACGAGTGGTCGAGGCTCATCGCGGCTCCTCCGATCCGATCTCCCGGTTCCGCCGGGTGCGGGGCTGCGGACTGACGCCGCCGCCAGCGGGTTCGTCACCGCGGCCTTCGCAGTCGGGGCAGTCGTCGTCGCAGCGCTCCTCGGTGCCGAGGTCGTGGACGCGGCAGCGCATGCAGGGCTCGCGGGTGAACGTGACCTCGCCGTCTTCGTACGTCTCGCCGATGTAGTCGTCGACGGCGGTGCCCTGCGGTTCGCGGCAGTGGCCGCAGTTGACTTCTCCCTCGCGGTACAGCATCAAGCCGCCTCCGCAGCACGGCGGGCCTGCAGGTCGCGTACGACGGCGGCGACGTACTCGGGGTCGCTGGTGTCGTCGTCGACGAACTCTGCGTGCACGCGGGCGACCATCTCGGCGATGTCCTCGACGTCCGCCTCGAAGTCGGACCGGTCCCACACGTCGTAGGCGCACCCGAGGAACCCCTGCGCGTACGCGTCCGCCGCATTACGGGCATGGCCGGTCCAGAAGTAGCGCGACCAGTCATCAGAGCGGATGCCCTTGATGTCGTACTCGTCGCCGGTGATCTTCACACCCTTGAGCGCGTAACCGCGCGTCCAGGCGTCCGCGTCGGTCTCGCCGATGAAGTCGGACGACACCCACATCACGGAGTACACGGGACGGTTCCACGCCCTGTACTGGGCGTCGGTGGCGAGGTAGCGGTGACGGCCCTTGCGGGCGCTGCGGGCCGTGACGCCGACCTTGCCCCACTCACGGGCGGACAGGTTGACGAGGCGACCTTCGAATTCGAGGTGCAGGATGGCCTCGTGAGCGGCGCTCCACTCCTCGGAGTTGGTCTCGTCGGCGATGGCGCGGGCGATGTCCCAGTGCGTCGCAGGGGCGTCCTGGGTGCTCATCCATGCGTAGGCTGCTTCGGCGAGCGTGGAGTTGGGCAAGTGCGGGGTCCTCACGGTGCGTTGCGGACTGAGTGGATTTCGATGCGGGGCGACTTCCGCGGACACGTCTCGTGGGCGCCAGCTCGGGTCGCAGGTGCGACCTCGGCGTATTGAGACCGGCTCGGCGCGCCCCGGCGGCGCGCGGCTGCCCTACGAGTGGCAGCCGCCTGGCGGCCCGAGGGGAGTTGCACCCCTGTCCGTCCCCCGGCGTGGGGGCCGCTCTACTGCTGAGCTACGGGCCTGCCGGACAGTTCGGATCGGCCGCTCCTTGCTGTCCGGCGCCATGGAGGTCGATCACCCTCCTTGACGTTATTAAGTTTACCGCAAGTGGGGGTCTACGTCAATTTAATAGGGTCACTCTCGATAGGGCTGACGCCTTGTAAGACGCCGTCACCTTGCGAGGGATCGCCCGCGGAAGCAGCCGCTGTACGGACCGCGATCAGGAACGGCCTGCACCGACGTGCTGCCGGCGGCGCGTCCGCCCCTCTCCCGGGCCGGAAGCAATGAGACTGCTTCAGACGGTTCTGTCCGGTTCAGGCCGCCCAGCCACGGCGGCCGGAGGAGAAAGGAATCCCATGGCGCGACGAACCGAGTACGACGAGGGCCAGGCCGCGAAGCGGCTGAAGGTCCCGGTGGCCTCATTCCGGTGGGCGCGGCAATCCGGGCTCGTCCCGGCGCCGGATTCCTCAGACCACCGGTGGTCGTGGACGGCAGTGGACGCGATGGACAGCGAAGCGATCCGGGCGGCCCTTCCACACGCACCGATCTCCGGCCGCGCCGCGGCGGACCGGATCGCCCTGGCCCTCGGCACCCCGAACGTGCCCGGCGAGAAGGCGCGGGTCACGTCGTTCGTCGTCCGCAGGTTGGTCGACCTTCAGCTGCTCACCGATCTCAGCGCGAATCCCGACGGGTCCCTGATCAACCCCGATCAGGTCGATGCCGTCTGCGCTCGCGACGACCTCGCCGAGCTCGTTGCCGCCAACATGCCGCTCGGCCCTGATCAGGCCGCCACGCGGCTGTCCGTGCGGCGGACCGACTTCGACCACATGCTGCGGCTGGGGTGGATCAAGCCGGCCGATGCCGTCGAGGCGCGATTCGGCACCTCGCGGGCGGGCGCGGTCGACGTCAGCCTGTTCCGCACCAGCGACGTCGACGACCTGCCGGCCGCGCACCCCGAGGCCGAATGGGCCGCTCTGCGCGCCCTCGGCAAGGGGCAACGCTCGCTACTCGCCTCGCTGCCTGCCGGCACCGCCTGATCGCAGCGGCCGGCGGCAGCAGGGGCCGAGTCAGGTCGTCCAGGACCGAAGAGAGCGGGCGACCCCGCGCAGGTCTTCCTCGCCCGCTCGGACCGCTCCCGCGAGGGACCACAGTTCATCCGGCTTGACCGCGACGGCGTGCCCGGACATCTGGAGGTAGGCGTCGGCGGCCGCGTAGCCGACGACGAGGTTGTAGTCCTCGAAGGGGCGCAGGACCAGGGCGTGGTGCAGGAACGTGGCCGCTCGGGAGGCGGCGTCCTCGTAGTACGGCTGCCCGGCGATCTGCTCGTGCCGGTGCGCGCTGCCGGTCCAATGGAGTGCACCCCAGTCGGCGATGCCGATGTTCCTGGGGGCGGCCTCCTCCTGGATGGCGAGGAGCCACCCAGGGTCGACGTAGACGATCGGGCTCACCGCATACCCTCGGGCGCATCCTTCACGGCCTCCAGAGCCGTGGGGACGGCAGTGCGCGCAGCGGTGAGGAAGCGCTCCTTGTTGGCGGAGTCGATCAGCGTCCGCTTGGCCCAGGAGCGGGTGGACATGCCCAGGCGCTGGGCATGCTCGTTCACCCCGGACAGCTCCTCTTCGCTGAAATCCACAGAGATTTTCGGCATGCACCCACCGTACAGCGCAATGCCTCCACGCGTGGAGGCATTGGTGGAGGCATAGCGAACTCTCCTGCAGCGCCTCACCGGTCACTGCACGCCGAGGATGCGCTGACGCTGTTAACTTGCCCTAAACCCCCTTGTTGAGTACATTGGATATATCTACGGTGTTCCGCGCCGCCGCAGCGCGCCACGTCACCGAGCCCGCCGCCGATTCCTGACCCTCGGGGAGCCGTCCATGACTCGTCAGACCAGTCGCCCGCTTGAGCACCACAACCTGCGGACCTCGGATCGCTCGCCCCGCGAGATCGCCACGAGCTTCCGCGACACCTTCGGGCTCGATCTCGCTCCGGACTACCAGCGCGGGGACGTGTGGACGGAGGACCAGCGCATCGCGCTCATCCGGTCGTGGCTGACGGGGACGCCGACCGGCGTGGTGATCCTGAACGACCGCACCACACCCGAGTGGAAGGAAGCCAACGGCTACGACCCGACGGACCGGGGCGAGGCCATGTACGCGTGCATCGACGGCCGGCAGCGCATCACCACCGCCTACCGCTGGTACGACGATGAACTGGCCGTTCCCGCCAGCTGGTTCCCTGCTGCCGACGTGACCGCTACCGAGGAAACCGCGGACGGCGCCTACGTCCGTATCTCGGGGCTGAGCAAGCCGGCCCGGCTGAAGTTCGCCAACCGCGCGCACCTGTCCGTCGCGATGGCCAAGGTCGCGACGGTCGCCGACGAGGCCGAGATCTACCTCCTGGTCAACGGCGGCGGCACCCCGCAGAGCGGCAGCAACATGGACAACGCGGCCCGTGTCGCGACGAAGGCGGGCTCGCCCCGGGCGGCCCGGTGACCGGCCCCGTCCGGCGCCCTCAGCGCCGGCTGTCCGAGGCCGAGCGCGAAGTCGTGCGCGGGGTGCAGAGCCTCCCCTTCCACCGCATGCTTCACCTCGGCCTCGTCGACCCGGTGCCCAATCCGTCCCCGATGAGCGAGGACGAGGGCGCCTGGGTCCGCGAGTACGTCTGGCCGGGGTTCTTCCATCAGATCGACGACGGGTACGCCTTCGGATTCTGGCGTTGGGCCTTCTGCGAGCGCGGCACCTGCTGGAACTGTCTGGCCGGACGCTGCGAGTGGTGCATGCACCGCCAGAAGGGCGGTCCCGACGCATGCGACAACGCCGAGTCCGTGCACAACCAGCACGGGCGGACCGTCGCCAAGTTCATCCCTCGCCCCGGAGGTGAACCGTGCGTGTGGTGGTGCCGGTGCCCCTGCCTGAAGATTGACGAGCAGACCGAGCAGCCGCCCGCGGACCCGGATCGGACCGCTGCGACGACTCCCCGGAACGACTCGCGCCGGGTTTGCTCCGGAAGCGGCCCCAGCGGCCAGGAACCTCTGCCCGGCCTGTAGAGCTCACTCCCGGGTAAGCGCAGGCGGCCACGGATGGCACCGTGGCCACCGGGGACCCGCGGAGCCGCTGCTCCTACTCCTTGGCCTGGTCCGCCGCAGTGGCCGTGGCACGCTCGCCGTCCTGAACCTGCTGCAGCCGCTTGAGCGTGGCTGCCAGGACATCCTGGGCGCCGGTGCTGTCCCCGGCGGCACCGTCGATCTTCACCCTGATGTTGACGTTGCCCGAGCGGCTGAAGGCGTAGAGGGTGTCCTCGCTGCGGCCGGGATTGGCGACGAGCACGGACTCCTCCCCCACGGTCTTCTTGAGGTCCTGCTCCTTGTCGGTCTCCTTGCCCCTCCACGCCGCGTACGCGTCCTTGGAGTTCGCGGCCGTGTCGTACAGGCAGATCGAGACGTCCAGCATGTTGTCCGTGGAGCCGTTGTGGGCGAACCAGGCGGAGCCGCCTCGTACCCATCCCTTGGGTGCGGTGGTGCTGCCCGATGCCGTGCAGTACGTGCCTTCCTTTGTCACGCGCTTGCCCTTGTAGGGCTCCCACCCCGAGATCACGTCCCCGGCGCCTGGCAGCGCCTGCGATATCTCGCCCTGCGAGAGCTGCTCGGTGATCGGCTTGTCCGACTCCTCCCCCGAGCTGTCCGACGAGCAGGAGGTGAGAGCGGCGAGACCCAGGAAGACGACGACGGCTGCGGTACCTGTGCGTGACATGCGCACACCCTAGATCGTTGCGGATCTACCCATCCCAGGAGCCATTCGAGTGTGACCGGAATCGCCCCCGTCGCACTGCGAAGCGACCGTGCCGCGCGCCGGCTTCGGCCCGGCCGCGGGTCGAACCTCCGCCGAGTGGGCGTCGGCATCATCTCCAGCTCGCGCCATGCGGCCGGGGCTGCTGGCGAACGCCCAGGTTTCGGTGCGGACTCTGTCCACAGAGGGACCGTTCGAGCATCGGCGCGCGGCCGTGATGAGCCGCGCCGATGTGCTCCGAATCGCCTGGCGGCGACCGGAGCGTACCTACTCGAGCAGGAGGCCCTGATGGGCAGGTTCAGGCCGAAGAAGCAGCGTCACAGCCGATTCCAGGTCGACGGGAGCCCGGTGGGGCAAGCCGACTTTGCGTCCCACGTCACTGCGGTGGCCGACACGATCGACGACCACGGACGGGTGCTCTTCTGGGACGACCCTGCGCTGCAGCTCGGCCAGGTCGCCAGTGGATTCGATCTCGCTTCCGGCGCCGTGACGGTCGATGCCGGTGAGACCGGCCAGTTGCCGGCGGCGTTGTTCGAGCCGGAGCGAGCGTTGATGATGCGTATCCCCGGTCAGCCTGACCGGGAGCAGCAGGCTGAAGTCGCGATCGAGCTGGGCATGGGCCGGTTCGGCCTCGGGTTCGCCGCATTGCGCCCGGCGCCCGGCTGGGCCCTGCACCGGCTCGTCGACGAGCAGTTGGAGCTTCGGAGCCCCAATGGAGAGGCGTTCTCCCGGATCGCGGTGCCGCTCAATCCCGCCTGGATCTCTGCCGCCGTGTCCACGGGGTTCGTCCTGTGCCTCTACGGGATCCAGCTCGGCGTGCGTACGCCGCCGGGGATGCCGGCGGAGCAGTACACGGACCAGAAGCGGCTGGAGGAGTTCCGCCGAGGTCGCGGACTGGGGTTCACGGCCGCTGGCCTCGTTTCCTATGTGAACAACCGCGGCTGAGGGTTGTGCGCCGCCCGTCGTCGAGACGGGCGGCGAACCGACTACGCGGAGCTTCTTGTGAGGCGCTGCTCCGGGTCGCGCGGGGCCGGTGCCGGGCCCCCGTCCCGGCGTCACCCCGGTGACACCTCTCGGCGAGGATCAGTGCGGCGCCAGGAGGCCAGCCGCGGCGCGGGACCACGTCTGTGCGGTGAGAGAGTCCACGCGCACGCTGACCGTGAGATTGCCGTCCACGGTCCGGCGGAAGACGGGGGCAGCCTCCTCCGTGTTCACCTCGACGGACAGTCCGCCGTCATCGGTGATGTAGGCGGCAATGCGGAGGCCGGCGAGGGCCAGGATGGGAACCGCCTCGCCGGGGGCGGCAGGGTCGGGCGGCAGGTAGAACGCGGCCTGGTGCATCTCGTGGATGAGTCCGGGGTTCAGGTGGGGCTCCTTCTTCAGGTGAATGCGGCCGGGGGCGGTGGCCGTCCGCGGGTCGATGATGTGTCGGGACGGCTCAGTCGGAGTCGGGCGAGGCGGGGCGCTGAAGCGAGCGCGCCCACGCATCGGCCAGGCGGCGGATGCCTGCCAGGGCGTCGTTCAGCGCGGCAGGCGAGATGCCGCCGGGACCGGTGTGCTCCATGAGCAGTTCCCGGAGGTCTCGGTCGAAGACGTCATCGGCCTCGGCGCGCGAAGCGCTCTGTGCGTCGGCTTCCCGGAGGGCGCAGGGGCGCCGGATGGGGCGCGCGAGTGCCTCCTTCCACACGGCGACGGCCGTACCGAGTCCGTGCTGGGCGACGAGGCGGTCCCAGAGGGAAGGGAAGGGGGCCTCCACCCCCTGCTCGTCGTCGTCCATCAGCGCCAGGACCGTGTCGGGTTCGGCGTCCAGGAGCGGCAGGTGAGGCATTTCGGACACGAAGGGGGCGACCTCCGCAGTGGCGGAAGCCTGTTCCGGGATGGTGGTGCGCCGGGTCAGGGAGGTACGGATCGCGTTGGCTGCGTCCGGGGTGGGGATGGGGCCGATCCGGGTGACTCCTCCGCCTGCCCTCGTGATGATGACCGCGAGCGGCGCGGCTGAGGTAGTGGTCACGGCCTCTCCAGAGGTGGGCGTGCTTCGGGCTGGGGCGTTCGCGGTCATCCGGCGGTGGACGAGAAGCGGATGGCCGCCTTCTTCGCCGCGCGCCGGTTGCGCTGGCGCTTCGGGCCGCCCGCGTGAGCGCCGCTCGCTCCTGAGCGGCGCAGGTTCTGGGTGGCAACGGCGTGGGCGCGGTTGCGGGTGTAGTCGCTCAGACGGGGCTTCATCGGGGGTTCCTTCCTGGTCAGCGATCCGAACGGGTAATCACTAATTTACCTCTAACCCCTCCATGTGTCAAGTTATTAGGGTCACAACGAAGGGTCACCAACGTCGTGCGACGCAATTAATTTGCCACACGCCCCTTACTCACGTACTTTAGTGTTCTGCGGGGTGATCGCCTCGCGGAACTCAACGCCGGACTCACCGGCCCATGGAGGTCCTTAAGAATGTGAGGCGGTCCGGGAGGGCCGGGTGTGGCTGATGGGGTGTC
>NZ_BAABEP010000087.1:0-21100 GCF_039540215.1 Streptomyces tremellae | reverse complement strand
CCAACTCCGAAGGCCGGGCGCCCCATTGCGGGGCCACCAAGAAGGTAATGGGGGGCGCGGGCTGCGGGGCGCGGGCTGCGGGGCACCCCCGTCCCGGCCCGCGCCCCGCCGGGCGCCCCGGGACGCCCGGCAACCCTGCGGCGGGGCGCGGCCCTGAGGTGCCCGGCGACCCTGGGGCGGCGCGCGGCGGCGTCAGGACGCGCCGAGCTCCGCCCGCAGGTCCCTGCGCAGTTCCTTCGGCAGGGAGAAGGTGATCGACTCCTCGGCCGCCTTCACGATCTCCACGTCCTCGAACCCGCGCTCCGACAGCCACGCGAGGACGCCCTCGACCAGCACGTCGGGCACGGAGGCGCCCGAGGTGAGGCCGACCGTCGTGACCCCGTCGAGCCACGCCTCCTCGATCTCCTCCGCGCCGTCCACGAGGTGCGCGGCGCGCGCGCCCGCGCCGAGGGCGACCTCGACCAGGCGCACCGAGTTGGAGGAGTTCTTCGAGCCGACGACGATGACCAGGTCCGCGGCTGCGCCCATCTGTTTGACGGCGATCTGACGGTTCTGCGTCGCGTAGCAGATGTCGTCGCTCGGCGGCGAGACCAGCGCGGGGAACTTCTCCTTCAGCCGGTCGACCGTCTCCATCGTCTCGTCCACGGAGAGCGTGGTCTGCGACAGCCAGACGATCTTCGACTCGTCGCGCACCTCGACGTCGGCGACGTCGTCGGGGCCGTCCACGATCGTGATGTGCTCCGGCGCCTCGCCCGAGGTCCCGATGACTTCCTCGTGGCCCTCGTGGCCGATCAGGAGGATGTCGTAGTCCTCCTTCGCGTACCGCACGGCCTCGCGGTGCACCTTGGTGACGAGGGGGCAGGTCGCGTCGATCGTGGCGAGATTGCGGGCGGCGGCCTCCTCGTGCACGACGGGGGCGACGCCGTGCGCCGAGAACATGACGATCGAGCCCTCGGGGACCTCGGCCGTCTCCTCGACGAAGATGGCGCCCTTCTTCTCCAGGGTCTTCACCACGTACTTGTTGTGGACGATCTCGTGCCGGACGTAGATCGGGGCGCCGTACTGCTCCAGGGCCTTCTCCACGGCGATCACGGCGCGGTCCACGCCCGCGCAGTACCCGCGGGGGGAGGCGAGCAGGACACGCTTTCCGGCGGACGGCGCGGGCTGGTCGGGCGTTGCAGTCATGCGGCCCATCGTACGGGGGACGCCGGCGCGCGCGGGAGCGCCGTCCGCCCCCGGTGTCGGGGCCCGCGGGCGCGCGGCACCGCGGTGTCGGAGGCGGCCGATACGCTCGCGGACATGGCACTGACGACTTCCCCGGAGGCACCGCTGCCCGTCGGCGAGGTGTCGCGGCTCATCGGCGGGTGGATCGACCGGCTCGGCGCGGTCTGGGTGGAGGGGCAGATCACCCAGATCTCCCGCAGGCCGGGCGCCGGGGTGGTCTTCCTGACGCTGCGCGACCCGTCGTACGACATCTCGGTGGGCGTGACGTGCTACCGCCAGGTGTTCGACGCCATCGCGGACGTGGTGTCGGAGGGGGCGCGCGTGCTGGTGCACGCGAAGCCCGAGTGGTACGCGCCGCGCGGCCAGCTGTCGCTGCGCGCGGCGGAGATCCGCCCCGTCGGCATGGGCGAGCTGCTGGTCAGGCTCGAACAGCTGCGCAAGTCGCTGGCGGCCGAGGGCTTGTTCGCGGCGGAGCGCAAGCGGCGGCTGCCGTTCCTGCCGCAGCTCATCGGGCTGGTGTGCGGGCGGGCTTCGGCGGCCGAGCGCGACGTGCTGGAGAACGCGCGGCGCCGGTGGCCCGCGGTCCGCTTCGAGGTGCGCAACACGGCCGTGCAGGGGGTGAACGCGGTCGCTCAGGTGGTGGAGGCCGTGCGGGAGCTCGACGCGCTGGACGAGGTGGACGTCATCGTGGTGGCACGCGGCGGCGGCAGCGTGGAGGACCTGCTGCCGTTCTCGGACGAGCAGCTGATCAGGACGGTCGCCGCGTGCCGTACGCCGGTGGTGTCGGCGATCGGCCACGAGCCGGACTCGCCGCTGCTCGACCTGGTCGCCGACGTGCGCGCGTCGACGCCGACGGACGCGGCGAAGCGGATCGTGCCGGACGTCGGCGAGGAGCTGGAGCGGGTGCGCGTCCTGCGGGAGCGTGCGCTGCGCTCGGTGCGGGCACTGGTGGAGCGCGAGGAGCGCGGGCTCGCGCACGCGCTGGCCCGGCCGGTGATGGAGCGGCCGCGGCGGATGGTGGACGAGCGGGAGGCGGAGGTCACCGCGCTCGCCGACCGGGGCCGCCGGGTGCTGCGGCACCTCCTGGACCGCGCGGACTCCGAGCTGTCGCACACGCTCGCCCGTGTGGTGGCGCTCTCCCCCGCGGCGACGCTCGACCGGGGCTACGCGGTCCTGCAGCGTGAGGACGGCGCGGTGGTCCGCTCACCGGGGCAGGTCACGGCGGGAGAACCCCTGCGCGCCCGGGTGGCGGAGGGCGAGTTCCCCGTACGCCCCGACTGACCCCGGACCGCGCGCGTTACGCCGAAGCACGGGGGCACGGGGGGGGCTTGGGCCCCCGCGGCCGGGCGCGCGCCGGGGGAGTCCGCGCCTCGGGCGTGCGACCGCGCGGGGCGTGGGTCGCCGGCCCGGGGCGGGCACGAGGAACCGGGGGCCGTGGGGTGCGGGGCGCCTGCCCGGGGGCGTACGGGCGCGGTAGGGGGACCCGTCAGGGGCGGGCGGCGCTGCCGGACGGGCGTTGCGGTCCGGGGACGGGCCCGGTCAGTCCTCTGTGGGGGTGTCCGTGGCCAGGGCGGCGTCGAGGCGCTCGCGGGCGCCGTCCAGCCAGTGGCGGCAGACCTTGGCCAGCTCCTCGCCGCGCTCCCAGAGGGCCAGCGACTCCTCAAGGCTCGTGCCGCCCGCCTCCAGCCTGCGCACGACCTCGATCAGCTCGTCCCGCGCCTGCTCGTAGCCGAGCGCGCTCGTGGGCTGCGCGACTTCCTCACCCGTCTCCGTCTTGGCCATGCCCCCACCTTAGGGTCGGGCACCGACAGTCAGGCCTTCGTCCCGGCGAAGTCCAGCGCGGCGGCCATGGCGGTGAGGTCCTGCTGCGACGCGGTGCCCGTCACGACGGTCGTCGCACCGCCCTCGGTACTGACGAGCGCGTCGTAGTGGCCGCCGGTCCAGCGCTGCCAGCGCCGGCCCGCGATCTCCTGGGTCCTGCCGGTGTTCCTGGCGTTCTGGCTGACGTCGGCGACGTAGCCCTTCGCGGGCGAGGTCGACTGCTCGACCGCCACGTACTCGCCGTGCGGGTCGAGGAAGCCGAGGTGCCACGCGTGGCCGTCGCTCCCGTCGTACGTGACGGACGTGGGCTTCCACGTCTTCGGCAGGCCGGTCGGCGCGGCCACCGGGTAGGGGGCGGCGCGGCGGGCGGTGAGGAGTTCGACGCGGTAGTCGACGCGCTTGACCGCGCTGCCGCCCTTGTCGTCGTGCGGGATGAAGAGGGTGTAGATCACGGCCACCGCGGCGCCAATGACAAGGAGCGAGAGGATCATGCCCCGCACGGTCCTGTTGCGCTGCCGAGAGCCGCCGGCCGCGGCCGGTGCCGCCGTTCCCGGGGCCGGGGTGGCGCCGCGGGCCGGGCCGTCGCCGGCTGCGGCTCCCGCGTCATCGGCGCCGTGGGCCCTGCCCGCACCGGCACCCGCACCCGGAGCTGCCGCGCCCTCGTCCGCTCCGGACACCCTCCGACCGCCCGGGGCCGAGCCGCCCGCGTCGGCCGCGCCCGCCGGGGCTGACGCGGCGGCCCCCGCGTCCGAGGCCCCCGCGTCCGAGGTCCCCGAGCCGGAGGCCCCCGCGTCGGAGGGGCCCACGGGGGCGCCGCCCTCCGGTGCCGCCGTGTCCGCCGTGCTCGCGCCGTGCTGTTCTTCGCCTGCCACGCCCCATATGGTCGCACCCGTACCGCGCGCTCATCCGTGGGGCCCACTGCTCAATCTGGCGTACTACCGATAGAGTCGGATCATCCGCTCTCCGTACAGGGCGGGCAGGGCCGTCGCCCCGATCCGCCGACCGGCACAGCGGAGCCGGCAGGTTCCGCAGAGCAGCAAGAAAGGTGCGCGCTCCGATGACAGACCATCACCTGCCGCCACCGCTCGACGTGGCGCCCGAGGCGCCCGACCGCAACCTCGCCCTCGAACTCGTGCGCGTCACCGAGGCGGCCGCGATGGCCGCCGGGCGCTGGGTGGGCCGCGGGGACAAGAACGGCGCGGACGGCGCGGCCGTCAACGCCATGCGGACCCTGGTCTCCACCGTCTCGATGAACGGCGTCGTGGTGATCGGCGAGGGCGAGAAGGACGAGGCGCCCATGCTGTTCAACGGCGAACACATCGGCGACGGCACCGGGCCCGAGGTCGACATCGCGGTGGACCCGATCGACGGCACCACGCTCAACGCGAAGGGCATGCCCAACGCGATCGCCGTGCTCGCGGCGGCCGACCGGGGCACGATGTTCGACCCGTCCGCGGTCTTCTACATGGACAAGCTGGTGACCGGCCCCGAGGCCGCGGACTTCGTGGACATCAACGCCCCGGTGTCCGTGAACATCCGCCGGGTCGCGCGCGCCAAGCACTCCTCCCCGGACGACGTCACCGTGGTCGTGCTCGACCGCCCGCGGCACGACGGCATCGTCAAGGAGATCCGCGAGACGGGCGCGCGGATCAAGTTCATCTCGGACGGCGACGTGGCCGGCTCGATCATGGCCGTACGGGAGGGCACGGGCGTCGACCTGCTCATGGGCATCGGCGGCACGCCCGAGGGCATCATCACGGCCTGCGCGATGAAGTGCCTCGGCGGCGTCATCCAGGGCAAGCTGTGGCCGAAGGACGACGAGGAGCGGCGGCGCGCGCTCGACGCGGGCCACGACCTCGACCGGGTACTGACCACGGACGACCTCGTCGGCGGCGAGAACGTGTTCTTCGTGGCCACCGGCATCACCGACGGCGAGCTGCTGCGCGGCGTGCGCTACCGCTCGGAGACCGCGACCACCCAGTCGCTGGTGATGCGCTCGAAGTCCGGCACGATCCGGCAGATCGACTCGACCCACCGGCTCTCGAAGCTGCGGGCGTACAGCGCCATCGACTTCGACCGCGCCAAGTAACCCGCGCCGGGCAACCCGACGCCGGACAGGAGTCCGCGCGCGGCACCGAGCCACTGCGGTGACATGCGGGAGGTGCCCCCGTGTGCGGCGGGGGCACCTCCCGTACCCGCGAAGAGTGCGGCCGGGCTCAGCCGGCCGCGGCTATGCGGCCCGACGAGGCGGCGCTCGTCGCGGCCTTGCGCAGCTCCACCTCGCGCCGCCTGCGGCGGGCGAGGACGACGCGGCGCTCGGCCGCGGTGAGACCGCCCCAGACGCCGTACGGCTCGGGCTGGACCAGTGCGTGCTCCCGGCACTCCACCATCACGGGGCAGCGGGCGCAGACCCGCTTCGCGGCCTCCTCACGCGACAGCCTCGCGGCCGTCGGCTCCTTGGAGGGGGCGAAGAACAGTCCGGCCTCGTCCCGACGGCACACAGCCTCCGAGTGCCACGGGCCCGCCTGATCCTCGCGCCTCGGGGTGTGCTGGGGCAAAGCGGCGGCGGCCTGTAGTGGCTTCTGCGGCAGATGCAGCACGGTCTACTCCTGACGACGGCTTCGCGAGCGAGAGACGATGCAGGGGTCCCTACCCGCTGTACGCACGCCTATGCACTGCGTGGCCCGCGGTTCGCACCACCGAACGCCGTCCCGAATACGGGACGCCGGGGGCCGAGTCGGGGCAAGTACGGGCAGGGCCACGGCAGATGGCACCCCGCAGGGCGCGGCGCCCGGGGCCATTGCCACCGCGAAACCGGCGGGGCGCCTGGCTCAGCCCAGGTGCTTGCGGAGGCGGTCGCGCAGGTCCGTGATGACCTTGCCGCGCTTGGGTTTGGCCTCGACGTTGCCGAAGACCGCGAAGCCGTTGACGATCACCACGGGGGCGTCGGGGTCGGGGCCCTCCAGCGTCCGCACCTCGAAGCTGCCGAAGACCCCGGTCCCGTTGCCGCGCAGCGAGATGTTCTCCGGCACGCGCACCTCGACGTTGCCGAAGACCGAGGTCGCGTTGATCACGGTCTCGCGCTGCGCGAACAGCGCCTCGGTCAGGTCGATCTCGATGTTGCCGAAGAGGCTGAACGCGTTGGTGCGCGGGCCGATGCGCCACCGCCCCTTGCGGACGTTGGAGCTGAAGACGGCGACCAGGCTGTCGGCGGGGGCACCCGCGCCCTCCTGCCCGTACCCGTACGCGGCCCGGGGTTCGGGGCCGGCGGCGGCGCGCGGCGCGGCGTTCGCCCCGGCGGGCAGGTCCCCGACCAGCGGCTCCAGCTCGCCGACCGTCTTGGCACGGTAGACCGCGTCGACGCGCTCGCTGTGCTCGTCCGCGTCGAGGCGGCCCTCGGCCAGGGCGTCCCTGAGGATGTCGGCGACCCTGTCCCGGTCGGCGTCGGAGGCGCGGATCGCTCCGGGCGCGACGGGCGCCGCGGGCTTCTTGGGGTGCTTTTCGAGGTCCACGCGGCCAGACTAGCGAAACGCGATAGATCGCGACCAGGGGCTGTCGCGAGCCGGCGAGCCGGACCCGGGGGCCGATACGGCCCGCTCCCCCCTGGGCCGCGCCCCGCACCGGCCGCGCACAGGTGAGCGTCACCTCACACAGGCGGTGTCCGCGCCGGGTCCTACGCTTAGGAGGCTGCCGAAGACGAGGGCAGCCGCGGCCCGTCGAGTGAGGAATGGCCCCAAAATGCCTGAGTTTGCGTACTCCGATCTGCTGCCCACCGGTGAGGACACCACGCCGTACCGGCTGGTGACCGCCGAGGGAGTCTCCACCTTCGAGGCCGGCGGTCGTACGTTCCTCACGGTGGAGCCCGAGGCGCTGCGCACCCTCGCCGCCGAGGCCATGCACGACATCTCGCACTACCTGCGCCCCGCGCACCTGGCGCAGCTGCGCCGCATCGTGGACGACCCGGAGGCGTCGTCGAACGACAAGTTCGTCGCGCTGGACCTGCTGAAGAACGCGAACATCGCCGCTGCGGGCGTCCTGCCGATGTGCCAGGACACCGGCACGGCCATCGTGATGGGCAAGCGCGGCCAGCACGTCCTCACGCGGGGCGGGGACGAGGAGGCCCTCTCCCGCGGCATCTTCGACGCCTACACCAGGCTCAACCTGCGCTACTCGCAGATGGCGCCGCTCACCATGTGGGAGGAGAAGAACACCGGCTCGAACCTGCCCGCGCAGGTCGAGCTGTACGCGACGGACGGCGGCGCGTACAAGTTCCTCTTCATGGCGAAGGGCGGCGGCAGCGCCAACAAGTCGTTCCTGTTCCAGGAGACGAAGGCGATCCTCAACGAGTCCGCCATGATGACGTTCCTTGAGGAGAAGATCCGTTCGCTGGGCACGGCCGCGTGCCCGCCGTACCACCTGGCGATCGTCGTCGGCGGCACGTCGGCGGAGTTCGCGCTGAAGACGGCGAAGTACGCCTCGGCGCACTACCTGGACGGGCTGCCGGCCGAGGGCTCCCCCACCGGGCACGGCTTCCGCGACAAGGATCTTGAGGAGCGGGTCTTCGAGCTGACGCAGAAGATCGGCATCGGCGCGCAGTTCGGCGGCAAGTACTTCTGCCACGACGTGCGGGTGGTGCGGCTGCCGCGGCACGGCGCGTCCCTGCCGGTCGCGATCGCCGTGTCCTGCTCCGCCGACCGCCAGGCCGTCGCGAAGATCACCGCCGAGGGCGTCTTCCTGGAGCAGCTGGAGACGGACCCCGCGCGGTTCCTGCCGGAGACCACCGACGAGCACCTGTCCGAGGGCGACGTGGTGAAGGTCGACCTGAACCGCCCGATGGACGACATCCTCGCCGAGCTGACCAAGTACCCGGTCAAGACGCGGCTCTCGCTGACCGGCCCGCTGGTGGTGGCGCGTGACATCGCGCACGCGAAGATCAAGGAGCGGCTCGACGCGGGCGAGGAGATGCCGCAGTACCTGCGCGACCACCCGGTCTACTACGCGGGCCCCGCGAAGACCCCGTCAGGCTACGCGTCGGGCTCCTTCGGGCCGACGACCGCGGGCCGGATGGACAGCTATGTGGCGCAGTTCCAGGCGGCCGGCGGCTCGAAGGTGATGCTCGCGAAGGGCAACCGCTCGAAACAGGTGACCGACGCGTGCGCCGCGCACGGCGGCTTCTACCTGGGCTCGATCGGCGGGCCCGCCGCGCGGCTCGCGCAGGACTGCATCAAGAAGGTCGAGGTCGTCGAGTACGAGGAGCTGGGCATGGAGGCGGTCTGGCGGATCGAGGTGGAGGACTTCCCCGCGTTCATCGTCGTGGACGACAAGGGCAACGACTTCTTCACCGAGCCCGCCGCCGAACCGACCTTCACCACGATCCCGGTGCGCGGCCCCGGCCTCGCCTGACCGCGGGACATCCGGCGGCGCCGGGGACCGCCGCCGGGCGGGTTGTGACATGCGTCCCTCGGGGAACACATCGGCGCGGACCCGCGCTGACCCGTTCAGGAGGTACACCCACGATGACGACCGACCCGACCGGCGGCCCCGGCGCCGACCCCGCCGCCTTCCGCACCGAGCACGACTCGATGGGCGAGGTGCGGGTGCCCGCCGAGGCCAAGTGGCGCGCGCAGACGCAGCGCGCCGTGGAGAACTTCCCGATCTCGGGGCAGCACCTGGAGCGCGCGCACATCCAGGCCCTGGCGCAGATCAAGGCGGCGGCAGCGAAGGTCAACGCCGAGCTCGGCGTGGTGGACCGGGACGTCGCGGACGCGATCAGGTCGGCCGCTGACGAGGTCGCCGAGGGCCGGTGGGACGCGCACTTCCCCGTCGACGTCTTCCAGACGGGTTCCGGCACGTCGTCGAACATGAACACCAACGAGGTGCTCGCGACCCTCGCGACGGAGCGCCTCGGCCGCCCGGTCCATCCGAACGACCACGTCAACGCCTCGCAGTCGTCCAACGACGTGTTCCCCTCGTCCATCCACGTGGCCGCGACCGCGGCCGTCACCCGCGACCTGGTCCCGGCCCTCGACCACCTGGCGAGGGCGCTCGAACGCAAGAGCGCCGAGTTCGCCGGGGTCGTCAAGTCGGGCCGTACGCATCTGATGGACGCCACCCCGGTGACCCTCGGTCAGGAGTTCGGCGGGTACGCCGCGCAGGTGCGGTACGCGGTCGAGCGGCTCGCCGCCTCGCTGCCCCGGCTCGCGGAGCTGCCGCTCGGCGGCACGGCCGTCGGCACCGGCATCAACACCCCGCCCGGTTTCTCCGCCGCGGTCATCGCCGAGGTCGCCGCGGTCACCGGGCTGCCGCTGACGGAGGCACGCGACCACTTCGAGGCACAGGGCGCGCGGGACGGCCTGGTCGAGGCCTCGGGGCAGCTGCGCACGCTCGCCGTCTCCCTCACGAAGATCGCCAACGATCTGCGCTGGATGTCGTCGGGCCCGCGCACCGGCCTCGCCGAGATCCGGCTGCCCGACCTCCAGCCGGGTTCCTCGATCATGCCGGGGAAGGTCAACCCGGTGATCCCCGAGGCCGTCCTCCAAGTGGCCGCCCAGGTCGTCGGGAACGACGCGACGATCGCGACGGCCGGCGCGGCCGGCAACTTCGAGCTCAACGTGATGCTTCCGGTGATCGCGAAGAACATGCTGGAGTCGGTGCGGCTGCTGGCGAACGTGGTGCGGCTGCTCGCGGACCGCACGGTCGACGGGATCGAGGCCAACGTCGAACGGGCCCGCGCCTACGCGGAGTCGTCGCCGTCCGTGGTGACCCCGCTGAACAAGTACATCGGGTACGAGGAGGCGGCGAAGGTCGCCAAGAAGTCGCTCGCCGAGGAGAAGACGATCAGGGAGGTCGTCCTGGAGTCGGGGTACGTCGAGCGGGGCGACCTGACGCGGGAACAGCTCGACGAGGCGCTCGACGTGCTGCGCATGACACGCCCGTAAGATCTGCGCATGAAGGACACGGAATGCGCGGCGGACGGCACGGAGCGCTGGGCGCCGGGCACGCAGATCCTGTGGCGCTACCGGGAGAACGGCGGCGACGCCATCCACATCTGCCGTCCCGTGACGGTCGTGCGCGACGACGCGGAGCTGCTCGCGCTGTGGCTCGCCCCGGGCACGGTCTGCGTGCGGCCGGCCCTGGCCGACGGCCGGCTGCCGTACGAGGAGCCGCTGGCGACGCGCTACACCGCGCCGCGCACGGTGCGGCTCTCGCCGTGGACGGGGCCCGGCATCCTCTCCTTGGCCCGCCCGGGGCAGCCCTGGTCGGTGTGGCTGTGGTGGGACGAGAGCTGGCGCTTCAAGAGCTGGTACGTCAATCTGGAGAGCCCGCACTCCCGGTGGGCGCGCGGAGTCGACTCCGAAGACCACTTCCTGGACATCGACGTCTACCCCGACAGGACCTGGCGGTGGCGGGACGAGGACGAGTTCGCGCAGGCGCGGCAGGACGGACTGATGGATGCGGACCAGGCCGGGCAGGTGGAGGCGGCGGGGCGCGACGCCCTCGCCTCGGTCGTCGCGTGGGACGCGCCGTTCCGCGACGGCTGGGAGGACTGGCGGCCCGACCCGGCCTGGCAGGTGCCCGAACTCCCGGACGACTGGGGCCGGGTCGGATCGGCGCACCGAGTACCGTCGGCGTGAGACCCTTGGCCATGCCACAGGCTTGGACCGTAGGATCGTCGTCCGGATCATGGGGCCCGACGGGTGGTCCCGGTGCACGAACTGACTGCGAGTCATACACAGCGGACGTGAGCAAGCCGAGCAGCACGACGAGGGGGAGGCGGGACATGCGCACCAGCGGACGTGCGGCCGTCGCACGCGCCCTCCCCGCCGGAGCCGCCGCCCCAGGGCCGGCGGCCGCGCACCATCGGCCCGGACGGACGGAATTCCACGCGTGACGGAGCACCCCACCTCCCACGAAGGCCGGCAGCCCCTGGCTGCGGGGCCGCAGGAACGCAGCAGGCCGCGGCCGGGCGAGGGCGGGCCGGCCGTGGCGCCGCCGCGGTCCGGGCTCGACCCCTCGGTCGGGGCCAGGCGCGAGGGCGACATGCTGCGGTTCGTGGGCGCAGCGACGCGCAGGATCGCGCGCGGCATGGACCTGGACGAGATCGTGCTCGGGCTGTGCAGGGCCACGGTGCCGACGTTCGCCGACGCGATACTCGTCTATCTGCGTGACCCGCTGCCGGTCGGCGACGAACGCCCGGTCTCCCCGTTCGTGCTGCGGTTGCGCCGCACGGACCGGCTGCGCCTTTCGGGTGAAGATCTGGAGTCGCTGAACGGCATCCCCTCCCGGCTGCCCGGTGGTCCCGCCGCGCCCGCCGTGCCCGCCACGAGTGCGCTGCTGCTCGACCCGGCGAGCGATGTGCTGCCCGCCGCCGAGCTGTGCGAGGTGCGCCTCGGCGGCGCGCTCGGCGAGGTGCTGCGGGGCGTGCGGCCCGTCTTCGGCGACGCGGCCACGGCCCAGGCGGCGCTGCCCGAGCTGCTGGGCGAGGACCGGCTGCTGCCGACGGGGCACCGGGTGATCCTGGCACCGCTGCGCGGCCGCAGGCGGGTGATCGGCGCCGCGGTCTTCCTGCGCAGGCCCGAGCGGGCCGCCTTCGACCCGAACGACCTGCTGGTCGCCGGGCAGCTCGCCACCCACACGGCCCTCGGCATCGACAAGGCCATGCTGTACGGGCGCGAGGCGTACATCGCGGACGAGCTCCAGCGCACCATGCTGCCGGAGAACCTGCCGCAGCCCACGGGTGTGCGGCTCGCCTCGCGCTATCTGCCCGCGGCGGAGACCGCGCGGGTCGGCGGCGACTGGTACGACGCGATCCCGCTCCCCGGCAGCCGGGTGGCGCTGGTCGTCGGCGACGTGATGGGGCACTCCATGACGTCGGCGGCGGTGATGGGCCAGTTCCGCACGACGGCGCAGACCCTCGCGGGCCTCGACCTGCCGCCGCAGGAGGTGCTGCACCACCTGGACGAGCAGGCGCAGCGGCTCGGCACGGACCGCATGGCGACCTGCATGTACGTGGTGTACGACCCGGTGTCGCACCGGATCACCATCGCGAACGCGGGCCATCCGCCGCCGATACTGCTCCACCAGGGCGGGCGCGCCGAGGTGCTGAAAGTGCCGCCGGGCGCCCCGATCGGGGTGGGCGGGGTCGACTTCGAGGCGGTGGAGCTGGACGCGCCCTCGGGCGCGACGCTGCTGCTGTACACGGACGGCCTGGTCGAGTCGCGGCTGCGGGACGTGTGGACCGGTATCGAGCAGCTGCGGGAGCGCCTGGAGGCGGCCTCGCGGCTCACCGGGCCCGACCACGCGCCGCCTCTTGAGGCGCTCTGCGACGACGTGCTCGACGTGCTGGGCCCCGGCGACCGCGACGACGACATCGCGCTGCTCGCGGCCCGCTTCGACGGGATCGCGCCGAGCGATGTCGCCTACTGGTTCCTTGAGCCCGAGCACGCGGCGCCTGGGCGGGCCAGGCGGCTGGCCCGCAAGGCGCTCTCGCGCTGGGGCCTCGACGAGCTGAGCGACTCGGTGGAGCTGCTGATCAGCGAGGTCGTGACCAATGCCGTGCGGTACGCGGAGCGGCCGGTGACGCTGCGGCTGCTGCGCACGGACGTGCTGCGCTGCGAGGTGGGCGACGACTCGCCGCAGCTGCCGAGGCAGCGGCGGGCCAGGGACACGGACGAGGGCGGCCGCGGCCTGTTCCTCGTCAACCGTTTGGCCCGCAGGTGGGGCGCGACCCGGCTCGGCAGCGGCAAGGTGGTGTGGTTCGAGATCCCCACGGGGGTGTGAGGACCCTCCCGCCGCCCGGTGTCCTGACGGGCGGGCCCCCGCGCCGCCTCATGGACGGGTGACAGAACTGGATGCCGTCCAAATGTTGCCGAAGGGGTGTTGTAGGAGTTCACTGGGGCACGCGGGACGTGTGCCCGCCGGGGCCCCGTGAAGGCCGGGTCCCGGGGGTGGGACACATGTCCACAGTCAACCCGGGGCGGTCCCCGGACCCCCGGGCCTTCTTGCTTGCGGGAGGCCACACCGTGACAGAGTCAACGCCGAAGGCGCCGTTCACCACCAACAACGTCGGTATCCCGGTGGAGAGCGACGAGCATTCGCTCACCGTGGGCCGCGACGGCCCGATCCTGCTCCAGGACCACTACGCCATCGAGAAGATGGCCCAGTTCAACCGGGAGCGGGTGCCGGAGCGCGTGGTGCACGCCAAGGGTTCGGGCGCCTACGGCTTCTTCGAAGTGACCAACGACGTCAGCCAGTTCACCAAGGCCGACCTGTTCCAGCCGGGGAAGCGGACGGAGATGCTGGCACGCTTCTCCACGGTCGCGGGCGAGCAGGGCTCCCCCGACACCTGGCGCGACCCGCGCGGTTTCGCGCTGAAGTTCTACACCGAGCACGGCAACTACGACCTGGTCGGCAACAACACCCCGGTCTTCTTCGTGCGCGACACGATCAAGTTCCAGGACTTCATCCACAGCCAGAAGCGGCACCCGGCGACCGGGCTGCGCAGCAACGACATGCAGTGGGACTTCTGGACGCTCTCTCCCGAGTCCGCCCACCAGGTCACCTGGCTGATGGGGGACCGCGGCATCCCGAAGACGTACCGGCACATGAACGGCTACGGCTCCCACACGTACATGTGGATCAACGGCGCCGGTGAGCGGTTCTGGGTGAAGTACCACTTCAAGACGGACCAGGGCATCGACTTCCTCACCCAGGAGGAGGCCGACGAGCTGGCGGGCCACGACGCGGACAAGCACCGCAGGGACCTGTACGAGTCGATCGAGTCGGGCAACGCGCCGAGCTGGTCGCTCAAGGTCCAGATCATGCCGTTCGAGGACGCGGCGGACTACCGCTTCAACCCGTTCGACCTGACCAAGGTGTGGCCCCACTCGGACTACCCGCTGATCGACGTGGGGCGGATGGTCCTCGACCGCAACCCCGAGGACTTCTTCATCCACATCGAGCAGGCGGCGTTCGAGCCGTCCAACATGGTGCCCGGCATCGGGCCCTCACCCGACAAGATGCTGCTGGGCCGGCTGTTCTCGTACCCGGACACCCACCGGTACCGGATCGGCGCCAACTACACGCAGCTGCCGCCCAACCGGCCGCACGCGCCCGTCAACTCGTACAGCAGGGACGGCTCCATGCGGTACACGGCCTCCAAGGCGTCGATGCCGTACGCGCCCAACTCGTACGGCGGCCCCGCGGCGGACTTCGGCCGCTTCGGCGACCCGGCGAGCTGGGCCGCGGCGGGCGAGCTGGTGCGCGAGGCGTACAGCCTGCACCGCGAGGACGACGACTTCGGCCAGCCCGGCACGATGGTCCGCACCGTCCTCGACGACGCGGCCCGCGACCGGCTGGTGTCGAACGTCTCGGGCCACCTGCTCCAGGGCGTCTCGAAGCCGGTGCTCGAACGGGCCGTGCAGTACTGGCGCAACATCGACAAGAACGTGGGCGACCGGATCGCGAAGAAGGTCAACGGCGGCTGACGGCCCCACGTGCCGAGGGCCCCGGCGGGCGCGCGCTGAGCGCGCCGGCCGGGGCCCTCGCCGTCGGTGCGGAGTGCCCGCGGTCAGGGTGAGAAGAAACCGTCGTCGCGGCCCGCGGCGCCGCCCGGCTGGGCGGGCGGGGACAGCGGCGGGACCGGCGGTGAGGAGTCACCGCCCGGCGGCTCCTCGCTGGACGGCGGGGACTGCCCGTCGTCCGGCGCGGAACTGGACGGCGGCGCAGGCGAGGACGACGAGGGCGAGGGCGGCGGCGAGCTCGACTGCGAGGGCGAAGGGGAGGTGCTCGGCGAGGTGCTCGGCGACGAGGAGGGCGACAGGGTCGGGGACGGCGCGACCGCCGCGCCCTGGTCGGTGTCGAGGTCGAACCTGCCGGCGGCGCCGTGCACCGTGTCGGCGCCCGACATGTACTCGCCCCAGATCTGCGCCGGGTAGCCGCCGCCGTTGACGCGGCCGCCCTGCGCGACGAGCCCGCCGGTGCCGGTCAGCGGCACGTGGCCGTACTGCGGGTACTTCTTGCCCTCGACGCTCTCCGCCTTGGCCGCCTCGCCGAACAGGCCGACGGAGGTGACCATGTCGGGGGTGAAGCCGGTGAACCACGCGGAGACGTCGTCGTCCGAGGTGCCGGTCTTGCCCGCGACCTGGAAGTTCTTGTTGCGGACGATGGATCCTGTGCCCTGGTCGACCACGCCGGTGAGCACCGAGGTGACCGAGTCCGCGGTGTCTCGGGTGAGGACCCGCCCGCCGACCGGGTCGGGCAGCGCGATCGAACGGCCCTGGTCCTCGGCCGACTTGAGGACCGCGGGGGTGACGAGCCTGCCGTGGTTGTCGAAGGTCGCGTAGACGCCCGCCATCTGGAGCGGGCTCGCGCCCATGGTGCCGAGGGTCTGCGACGGGTACGGCTGCTGGTCCTTCATGTCCATGCCGAGCTTGGCGCCGGTCCTCAGCACGTCGGACATGCCGACGTCGACGCCCATCTGCGCGAAGACCGAGTTGACCGAGTCGTCCATCGCCTTCTGGACGGTGATCGGACCGTAGTTCGCGTGGCCCTCGTTGGTCGGCGCGAACGCGATGCTGCTGCCCTTGACCGGTCGGCCGCTGGTGCCGTCATAGATCGTGCTCGCGTCGATCGGCTTGCCGTCCTGCGTATGGGCGCCCTTCTCCAGGGCGGTGGCGAAGATGACCGGCTTGAACGTCGACGCGGGCTGGTAGTCCTCGCGCGTCGCGTTGCTCGTCGCGTGGGTCGTGTAGTCCTTGCCGCCGTACAGGGCGAGCACCCGGCCGGTCCTCGGGTCGACGGAGACCGCGCCCGCCTGGGCGTCCGCGTCGCGCGGCCGCTCCTTCGGTTCGAGCTTGGAGGTCAGCTGGGCCTTGACCGCCTTCTCCAGCCTCGCCTCCTTCTTGCGGTCGACGTTGAGCGTGATCGTCCAGCCGCCCGCGGCGACCCTGGCCTGCGCGTCGGACGCCGACGCGCCCTCCGCCTCAAGGCGGTTCTCCAGCTCGCGGTCGGCCGCGTCGACGAGATAGCCGGTCTGGCCGCCGAGCCCGGCCTGCGGCCGCGGCTTGATCGGTACGGGGAACTTCATGGCGGCCCTGTCCTGCTCGGACAGCCAGTGCATGGAGACCATGTTCTTCAGGACGTTGGCCCAGCGCTGGGTCACCAGCTTCTTGCCCGTGGGCGTGGCGACGGCCCAGTCGTACTGGCTCGGCGCCTGGAGCAGCGCGGCGAGGTAGGCGCCCTGGTCGACGGTGAGGCGGGAGGCGTCGACGCCGTAGTACGCCTGGGCCGCGGCCTGGATGCCGTAGGCGTTGCGGCCGTAGTAGCTGGTGTTCATGTACCCGGCCAGGATGTCGCCCTTGGACTTGTTGCGGTCCACCTTGAGCGAGATCACAAGCTCCTTGAGCTTGCGGGTCGCCGTCTGGTCCTGGTTCAGGTAGTAGTTCTTCACGTACTGCTGGGTGATGGTCGAGCCGCCCTGCCTGCCGTGGCCGGTGACGGTGCTCAGCAGGGCGCGCGCGGTGCCTTTGAAGTCGACGCCGGAGTCCTTGTAGAACGTCTTGTTCTCCAGCGCGACGAACGTGTGCTGCACGCCCTTGGGGACCTGGTCGAGGCCGACGATCTCGCGGTTGACCGCGCCGGTCCTCGCGAGCACCGTGCCGTCGCTGTAGCGGTAGACGTTGCTCTGGCGCTGGGCGTCGGCGTTCGCGGCCGGCACCGGGACGGACATGTAGAGGAAGAGGAAGGCGCCGATCGCGACGACGGCTGCGCCGAGGACCGCGCCCAGGATCTTCTTCCAGGTGAAGAGGCGGCCTATGCCGCGTTTCCTCCCCTTGCGGTCCCGGCGGCCGGCGCGGCGGGCCGCCTGCTGCCGGGCGCGCCGCTCATCAGCTCGGCCCATCGCTCTGTCGCTCCGCTCTCAGGTCTCGGTCCCGGTGATCCGTGTCGGGGCCCCCATCGCAGGAATCGGCTCGCACTCTCCGCAAACCAGCTCAGAAAGCTAACACCGCGGACTGCGGCGCAAGGCCGCAGATCAGGGGCACGGGGACGTGAGAAGAACCACCCGTCCCGACGGGAACCGACGCATTTCCCCGCCGGAAGGTTGCCGCATAGGGTAATCTGATAGCACTTTGATAGGGGTCGCGAGGGCGGCACCACCACGGGTGCGCGAGGGCGCGCCCGCGAAGGGACGGGGTGACGAGATGGCTTCCACCAGCGGAAAACCGAGTGACGAACAGGGCGACCCGCCGGACGCGGGGACCCGGGGGACGCCTGGCGGGCCCGAGGTGCCGACGATGCCCGCGCCCCGGGTCGCGGAGGTCGCGGCACACAGCATCAGCGGCGGGCTGGCGCTGCTGCTCGGCCTCGTCGGGCTCGTCGTGGGGATCGCGCTGCTCGTGGTCGCGGCGGCGAGTTCGGGCGACGCCGTCAAGGGCGCGCTCATCCCCGTCGGGATCGCCGTGATCGTCGCCGCGTTCTTCGCGATGCGCGGGCTGAACATGGTGGCGCCGGGCGAGGCGCGGGTGGTCCAGCTGTTCGGCCGCTACCGGGGCACGATCCGCACGGACGGGCTGCGCTGGGTGAACCCGCTGACGACGCGGCGCCGCGTCTCCACCCGGGTGCGGAACCACGAGACGCCCGTGCTCAAGGTCAACGACGCCTACGGCAACCCGATCGAGCTGGCGGCGGTCGTGGTGTGGAAGGTGCGGGACACCGCGCAGGCGACCTTCGAGGTGGACGACTTCTTGGAGTTCGTCTCCACGCAGACCGAGGCGGCGGTGCGGCACATCGCCATCGAGTACCCGTACGACGCGCACGACGAGAACGGGCTGTCCCTGCGGGGCAACGCGGAGGAGATCACCCAGCGGCTGGTGACCGAGCTGTCGGCGCGGGTGCGCGCGGCGGGCGTGGAGATCGTCGAGTCCCGCTTCACGCACCTCGCGTACGCGCCGGAGATCGCCTCGGCGATGCTCCAGCGCCAGCAGGCGGGCGCGGTCGTCGCGGCCAGGCGGGAGATCGTGGACGGCGCGGTCGGCATGGTGGAGGCCGCGCTGCGCAGGCTGCGTCAGGAGGACATCGTCGATCTCGACGAGGAGCGGCAGGCGGCGATGGTGTCGAACCTGCTCGTGGTGCTCTGCGGCGACCGCGCGGCCCAGCCCGTCGTGAACACGGGCACGCTGTACCAGTGACGGAGGGCAGCCCCCGCAGGGGCGGCGAGCGCAAGCAGGTGCTGCTGCGGCTCGACCCGGCGGTGTACGACGCGCTGGCCCGCTGGGCCTCCGACGAACTGCGCAGCGCCAACGCGCAGATCGAGTACCTGCTGCGCCGCGCTCTCGCGGAGGCGGGCCGGCTGCCGGGCTCGGCCCGCCCCATTCCCCGCAGGGGGAGGCCGCCGCGCGGCACGGCGGCGGCCGGCCCCGGCCCCGCACCCGAGGCCGGCCCCCGGCCCGGGTCCGAACCCGGGACCGGGCCCGACGCCAGGACCGCGTCCGAGGCCGAGCCCGGCGCGGGGCCCGGCGCAGGGCCGGGAGACGGTCCCGGCCCAGGGCCGGGAGGCAGTGAGGGCACGGGCGGCTGAGAGCCGACGCGGGGCCGGCGGGCCGAGTACGACCCGCCCCGCGGGGGAAGGCCCGCCCCGCAGGGGAAGGCCGCCGTGCGGCAGCGGCCGGGTACGGGCCCGAGGCCGGCGCCAGGACCGTGCCCGTGCCCGTCCCCGGGCTCAGGCCTCCGAGGCCAGATCCGGACCCGGGCACGAGTCCGGGGCCGGACCCGACGGCAGGCCCGGTACAGGACCGAAAGGCAGCGGACCGGGCGCGGGACCGGAAGGCGGACATGGCACGCGAGCAGGGACAGGCCCGACTCGGGACCGGAAGGCGGACACGGCACGCGAGCGGGAGAGGGGCCCGGCGCGGGGCCGGACAGCGGTGAGGGCGCGGGCGGCCACGCGCCGTCGCGATGGGCCCGCGCTGACTATACACGGCATGTATAGCCAGCGCGTAGAGTGCCGCGCATGTCCATCGGTCACACCCTCCTCGGTCTCCTGGAGACCGGTCCGCGCCACGGCTACGACCTCAAGCGGGCCTTCGACGACAAATTCGGCCACGACCGGCCCCTGCACTACGGCCAGGTCTACTCGACCATGTCGAGGCTGCTGAAGAACGGGCTCGTCGAGGTCGACAGCATCGAGTCAGGAGACGGCCCCGAGCGCAAGCGCTACGCCGTCACCGATGCCGGGGTGACCGACGTGCGCGAGTGGCTCGCCACCCCGGAGCGGCCTGAGCCCTACCTCCAGTCGACGCTCTACACGAAGGTCGTCATCGCGCTGCTGACCGGCCGCGACGCCGCCGAACTCCTCGACGTGCAGCGCGCCTCGCACCTGCGGACGATGCGCGAGCTGACCGAGCGCAAGCGCCACGGCGACCTCGCCGACCAGCTCATCTGCGACCACGCCCTCTTTCACCTCGAAGCGGATCTGCGCTGGCTCGAACTGACCACCGCGCGGCTCGACCGGCTCGCCACGGCGGTGCGCCCATGACGGGCCCGCTGCTGACCGCCGTCGACCTGCACAAGTCCTACGGGCCCACGGCCGCGCTCGCCGGGGCGTCGTTCTCCGTCTCGCCCGGCGAGGTCGTCGCCGTGATGGGCCCCTCGGGCTCCGGCAAGTCGACGCTGCTGCACTGCCTCGCCGGGATCGCCGTACCGGACGCCGGCTCGGTCACCTACCGGGGCGGTGAACTGACGGGTCTTTCCGACGCCCGCCGCAGCGCGCTGTGCCGCGGCGACTTCGGCTTCGTCTTCCGGTTCGGCCAGCTGGTGCCCGAGCTGACCTGCGTGGAGAACGTGGCGCTTCCGCTGCGGCTCGGCGGGACCCGCCGCAGGGCCGCGGAGGCCGCGGCCCGCGCGTGGCTCGAACGCCTCGAAGTCGCGGACGTCGCGGGCAAGCGCCCCGGCGAGGTCTCCGGCGGGCAGGGACAGCGCGTCGCGGTGGCGCGCGCCCTCGTCACCTCGCCCCGCGTCCTCACGCGGGGGCGGGCGCGGGCCTGGTGCTCGTCGTGACGCTGGCGAGCCTGCCGCCGCTGTGGCGGATGATGCGGGCGGACGGGCTGCGCACGGAGTGACTGTAGAGGCCCACGGCCCCTGCCGCGGCCCTACTCGGGGGACTTGACGGTCTTCAGCACCGTGCGCAGGTCGTCCGCCATGGCGGGCGCGAGCACGTCCGAGACGAGGTGCGCCGCCACGTACCGCGGCCGCACCGAGGACGGCGCCGCCGGGTGGCCCCGGTAGGAGGAGTAGACGCGCACGGAGAGGGTGAACTCGGCCCTGCCGTCGAGGACCCGCAGCGTGGGCGGCAGGTCCCCCACGCTGTCGGTGACCAGGTAGGCGCGGGTGCCGAGGCCCGGCACCCGCAGCAGGTGCAGGGCGGAGCCGGGCGACTTCGCCTCGGGCAGGGCGTCGAACTCAGGCGCCGGGTCGGTCTTCCTGTGCAGCACGTACCGCAGGTCGACCAGCCCGCGCGTCCCGCCGCGGTCGTCGGGCGCGTCCAGCGGGCTGCCCGCGGGGGCCGGACCGAGGTCGGTCCTGCACACGGCCGAGTCGACGGCCTCCGTCTCGTCGGACGTGGCCTGCGGCATCGAGGGACCGCCGAGCACCTGGGAGAGGGCGGTGAGCGGGGCGTCGAGGCAGAGGTCACGCTCGGGGCCGTAGCCGCCGAGGTCGGGTCCGCCCGAGTGGTACAGGGTCAGGCCGGCGCCCCACAGCACCGATGCGGCGAGCGCGCCCCACAGGCCCCAGGTGACGGCCGTCCTGCGGGGCGTCGGCGGCGGCCTGCCGTCGCCGACGACGACCGGCGGCGGCTCCCCGCCGTCCGGGGCGGCGCCGCCGGGTCCCGGCCGGGCGGCACCGCCGCGCTGGCCCGGGATGCCGGGGGCTGCGGCGGCGCCCGGCCGGCCGTCGTCCTCCAGTTCGGGCTCCGAGATCATCCGGCGCCCTCCCCCGGCCCCCCTTCGCCGTCCTGCGGGCGCTGGTCGTCGCCGCGCTCCCCCGCGGCCGGCTCCAC
>NZ_BAABEP010000086.1:12013-21575 GCF_039540215.1 Streptomyces tremellae | reverse complement strand
CGCGAAGTGGATACCACCCGACGACATCATCACCGCAGGCGCGGGCTTCAACCAGTCGCCGAGCAGTCCGGCGCCCCGCAGTCTCGGCGGCTCCTGGCCCTGCGCGAGCGCCGCCACGTCCTGCGCGATCTGCCGCGTGGTGCGCTGGACGGTCAGCCCGCGGTCCACCAGCTCCTGGTGGTGCTCCGCGACCTCCTCGGCCGAGATCTGCGGCCGGTCTCCCGGGTCACCGAGCAGGCTGCGCACCTCGTGCAGCAGCGCGACGTCCGGCGGCAGTTCATGCCCGTCCCGCCGCGTGGCGGGTGGCGTCTGCTGCCGTCCCGCCGCCTCGGTGGAGCCCTGGCGTGTGTCGAGGCCCGGCAGCGGGCCGGTGCCCTCCTGGGCCTGTCGGCGCAACTCGGCGCGTGCCAGGGCCTCCTCGGCGGCCCGCAGCCGCTCCTGTGCGGTGTGGGCCTGTCCGTGCACGTCGGAGGAGGTGCCGATGCCGCGCGCGTCCAGCTCCTGTGCCCGGTCCAGGTCGGCCTGGGCGTCGGCGACGCGGCGCAGCGCGTCGCCGTACTCCTCGTGCGGGCCTTCCTCTTCGGTGCCGTCGCGGTCCTCGGGAGGCGTCGTGCGCTGCTGCGTGAGGTCCTGGCCGCCCTGCCCGGTGCGCTGCGGCTGCTTCCCGCCTGTCCTGTCCCCCGGTCCGTGCTCCTGGACGGATTCGGTGTCCGGGTGGCCGGTGGCCGGCTCCGCGTGGGCGGACTCCGTGACCGGGCGGTCGACGGTGGCAGGCGGGGCGGCGGTGACCGGGCGCGGCGGCGGTGCGAGCATCTCCTTGCTCACGCTCGCGCCGCTGAGCAGCTTGGCCGTCGCGACCTGCTTCAGCAGCGTCCGGTAGTCGGCCGCGACGTCCGCCTCGGTCTTCGGCGGCGGCATGTGCGGGTGCAGGTCGCTCAGCGCGGGGTCGTCGTGCATGAACTGCCGGTAGGCGTTGTAGACCGTCGCGATGTCCTGGCGCACCTGCGTGCTGCCGCCGCGCCCCGGGACGCCGAGGAGGCGGTTGTCGTTCGTCGCCCCGATGGACGCCAGGTCCATGAAGTACGAGTCGAGGATGTCGGAGACGTCGCGGTGCGTGATGCCGCCGACCGAGGCGTGCGCCTGCTGGAGCACCACGCGGGCCATGTCGACCACCGCCTGCCGGTACACCTCGTACCGCGCGTTGCCCTGGATCGCACCCAGCACATGGTCCGACTGCCTCGCCTGCGACGCGTCCATGAACCGGCCGTCGAGACCGGGCACCGGCATCGGCATGTCGCGGAACGTCTCGTCCTCGATATGCACATCACGCCGGACACTCGCCATCGGATGCACACCGAACTCGTGCGCCAGCATCCCCGCGACATAGCCGATGCTGTAGTTCTCGAAGTAGTAGGCGGCCAGCTGGACTTCGTACCCACCCCGGCCGTCCGGCCGTACCTCGGCCGGCGTGTCGAGGGCCCGGTTCTCCAGGATGATCCTGGCCTGCCCGTCACCGAGGAACTCCGTGATGCCCGGGTGGGACGAGAGCAGGTCCACGACCTGCGCCGCCTTTTCCACGAACTCCGGGCGCTCGGACGACAGGTTCGCGAAGTGGATGCCGCCCGACGACATCATCACCGCGGGCGCGGAGGTGAACCATCCGCCGCCGCGCAGGCGGGGCGGCTCGTGGCCGAGCGCGAGCGCCGCCACGTCCTGCGCGATCTGCCGGGTGGTGCGCTGGACGGTCAGCCCGCGGTCCGCCAGCTGCCGGTGCCAGCCCGCGACCTCCTCCGGCGTGACCTGCGGCCGGTCGGGTACGTCGGCGAGCGCGCTGCGCACCTCGTGCAGCAGGTGCACCTCCGGAGGGAGTTCGTGCACGGCCCCGGTGCTCTCCGGGAAGCTGTGCCCGGCCGTCTCGATCCGGTGGAGCGTGTCGAGGATGGACTGGACGGCGTCCGGGCGGCCGTGTTCCCCGGGCGGGTAGGCCGCGGACAGGTCCCGGTGGAACTGTGCGGCGACGTCGGTGTAGTGGTCGAGCTTGTCCGGGAGGGCGGTGCTGTCGCCCACCTTGAACGCGTAGTCGTTGAGCGCCTCGTCGCGCTGCGTGCGCAACTGCCCCAGCACAGTCCGCCCGTTGATGCCGGGGCCCGCGTCCCTGAATGTGTCCCCGTCGAGCTTGAGCTGCTCGAAGCCCGACCTGATCGCCGTCCGCACGTCCATGAGGATGCGCCGGTTGACGGAGGCGTCCACGTCGTCGGCGCGCCGCTCGCCGCGCAGCGTCGGGTCGTCCGTGCTGAGGGTGTACTCGACGGGCGACTCGGGCGCGCCCTCGGCGATGCGGTCGTCGAAGTTCTCGTAGATCGTCTCCGCGATACGCGCCTGGCTGGCCCACGGAGCGACGTACTCCTCCACGAACTGGTCGAGCGCGCGCTCCCGTTCGTCGGGGCCCTTGGTGTCGAGCGGCCCCAGCTCGTCCGGGGCGTGGTCGCGGTAGAACTGCTCGACGGCGTCCGGGCTCGGCAGCGTGTCCCCGGGGGAGAGCAGGTCCTCGTTCTGGTAGTGGGCGGCGACCACGATCCGGAGCTTCTGGGTCGTCTCGTGGTACTGCTTCTGGTTGAGGAACTCCTTGTCCTGGGTGAAGACGGGGAAGTCCTTCAGCCTGAGCGGCGGTACGCCCACCTTGCCGCGCAGCTCGTCGAGGGGGCGCACGTCGCCCCAGGTCTCGCGCCCCGACGACACGTCGTCCGTGTACGTGCGCAGGGAGTTCGGCAGGGCGGAGGAGCGCAGCTGCTCCAGGGACTCCGGCTTGATGATGCCGAACTGGTTGGACGCGAAGTGCTTGTCCACGTTCAGGTCGAGCGGGTGACCGCCCGAGCCGTGCTCGGTCACCGCGTCGCGCGAGATGTCGTTGGCGACCTTCAACGGCACGAGGAACGAACGGATCATCGGGTTGGGCGCGTTGTCGCCCGCGTACTTCTCCACCCACTTGATCTGGCGCAGCGGCTGGCCGACGCTCACCCACAGGGCGCGGTCCCCGCGCCCCGGCTCGCCGGTGTGGATCTGGACCGCCCCGCCCTCGTCCTGCCCGACGTCCTTGAAGGACGGGACAGGACTGTGCGTCTGGTCGCCGTACACCGCCATGTAGATCGGCACGTACGGCTCGTGCTCGATGGTGACCACCGCGGGGATGTCGCGGTTGATGTACCCCTGTCCTGGACCGTCCGTGACGTGGCTCGCGCCGAGGTAGGTGGCCCCGGGGATGTTGAGGGCGGGCCGGTTCGGGTCGAGCTTGTTGAGCGCCTTCAGGGTGGCGTTGACGGTGCCGTCGGAGAGGTAGTCGGGCAGCGTGTCGATCCGCCGGCGGGCCTCGGTGAGCGCCGCCGCGTGGTCGTCGGGGTCGACACTGTCGAGGAGCCGCGTGATGACACCGCGCGCCGCCGCCTCGGTCTCCTTCGGGTCGCCCCAGTTGTGCTGGTCGAGCGTCCTGGCCAGGTCCTTGTCGAAGTCGGCGAGCTGCTGCTCGATGTGCGGCTGCGCCTCGTCCGTGTCGATGTGGAGGGGCGCCGCCGCTCCCTCCGACTCCGAAGTACTTTCCGAGCGGTGGGTGGTGCCGTCCTCGCCCGGGTGTTCCGACCCGGTCTCGGCGGACGTCGAGTCGTGGCCTGACACGGTCGATCCGCCGGCCTCGGAGTCGGAGTCGCTGTGCTCGGACTCGGAGTCGCTGTGCTCGGACTCGGAGTCGCTGTGCTCGGACTCGGAGTCGCTGTGCTCGTGGACCGACTCCTCCCCGTCGCTGTGGTCCGACTGCTCGGTGTCCGTGTCGTCCTGCCGCACCGGGGGCTGGTGCTCCTGCTGCCCGCGGCCACCCGTGCTGTCGGCGACGGCGTCGTACGTCGCGTCGTCGTCGGTGCCAGGACGGGTGCCGGTGACCTCGTGGTCCTCCGTTCCCGGACGGGGCTCCGTGCTCTGGTGGTCGTCCGTCGCCGGAGGTGTCCGCGTCGCCTCGTGGTCGTCCGACCTGCGGGGCGGCGGCGCGGTGGCTTCGTGGTCGTCGGTGGGCTCGTGGTCCCGAGGCGCCGGGGCGTCCTCGGTGGGCCGGTGGTTCTCGTGGTCCTGGGGGCCTGTGGTGACGCCGTCGTCGTCGGAGTGCGACTGGATGGCGGCGCGCAGGTCGTCCAGGTCCCGGATGTCGGGTACGCGGTGGAGGCCGAAGTCGTCGTCCGGGGTGGTCCTCGTGTCGGTGTTCTCCGGGTTCTCGGCCGGATGCTCGCGCTGGGCCTGGAGCGTCTCGGAGCCGGGCGTCTCGGTGTGCGGGGCCGGGCGCTGCGCGGGCGGGTGCGCGTCGCCGTCCTGGCGGGTGTCGTCGCCACGGGACGGGTCGGGGCGCCTCGTGGTCTCCGTACCGCCGGAGTGGGACTCGTCGCCGGTGCGGGTCGCGTCGCCGGTGTGCGCGGAGCCGCCGTGCTCGGCGGCGGGGTCCGCGAGGCGGTCGACGGACGGCAGGTCGTGCGGCACAGACGGCAGATCGTGCGGCACGGACGGCAGGACGGGCGGCGCCGTGGGCTCGTCCGGCGGGCCTGCGGAGGTGTTGTCGTGGTCCGAGGGGCCGTCGTGCGGGACGGACGGCAGGTCGAAGCCGTCGTCGGGCAGGTTCAGGGAGTTGAGGAGGTCTTCGAGCTCCTCGGGCGTGCGGGGCCCACCGCCCTCGCCGGGCTCCGAGCCGTCGTCGTCGCCTCGTCCGCCCGGCCGGGCGTCGAGGCCCTTCGAGACGATGCGGTCGAGCCTGCCGTCGCCCTCGGGGCGCTCCACGCCCTGGTGCAGCTCCTCGTCGAGCGCCTTGGTCCGCTCGTCGTAGGTGAGGGTGTCGTCCAGCCTGCGCTGGACCTCCTCGATGCGCTCCCCGGTGCGTGCCGCGTCCTCCAGCCGGTCGGTGAGGAACTGCTCGCTGTGCTGGTCGCGCAGCGAGTCGAGCTCCTGCCGCAGCCGCTCGACCTGTTCGAGGCGGTCGGCCTCCTGCTGCGCCCTGTGCTCCTCCAGTTGCTGGAGAGCCCGGTCGGCCTCCTCCGGCGTCTCCGCGTCCCTGGCCTGCTGCCGCAGTTCCGCCGTCCTGGCGTCGTCACCCTCGTGGAGGGCTTCGAGGCGCCTGTTGAGCTCCTCCTCGGTGATGTCCTCCGGGCGCGGTCCGCTGCCGTCCTCGTCGCGTGACGGCTCGAACTCCTTGAGCCGGTCGAGCCGTTCCTGGAGCTCCTGCTCCGCGCGGTGCTCCTGGAGCTCCTCCAGGGCGCGCTGCGACTCCTCCTCGGTGTGCGCCTGCGCCAGGCGCTCCTGGAGTTCGCGCGTGCGGTCGTCCTGGCTCTCGCGCAACCGGTCGAGGCGTGCCTGGAGGTCCTCCTCGGAGCCTGGCGGGTGGCCCGTGCCGTTGTCCTCGGCCGGCTCGTCGGAGTTGAGCCGGTTGATCCTGTCCTGCAACTCCTGGAGTTCGCGGTGTTCTTCGAGCTGCTGGAGGGCGCGCTCCGCCTCCTCCTGCGAGGAGGCGTTCGCCAGCCGCTGCCGCAGCGCGGCCTCCTCGGTGTCCGCGTTCTCGTCGGCGCGCAGCCGGTCGAGGCGGTCGCGCAGAGCGGCCGTCTTCAACAGGTCGCGCAGCTCGTCGTGGAGCCGCTGCGCGTCGCGCCCGGTCGCGCCGGCGAGTTCCTGGCGCACCCGCTCCAGGTCGGAGTCGAACGGCCGGGCGGCGTCCTTGCCCGTCAGGACCTCGGCAGGGACGTGCTGCTCGACGTAGTTGGTGTACTCGCGCAGCGTGCTGTCCATCAGGTCCGGGTCGCCGCTGCGGCGCGCGCTGTCGACGGCGTCGACCTTCGCCTGCCACTCGGCGCGGTTCGCGCCCAGGTCGCCCAAGCGGTCGAAGCCGCCCGCGACATGGTCGTTGAACGCGTCGAGCCGCTGGTTGAGGGAGCGTACGTCGATCATCTCGCGGAACTCGGCCAGCTTGCGGGTGGCCTCGCTCCAGTCGTTGTTCCGCGCGGCGTCCTTGATGGAGTCCGTGTACATCCGGCGCGCCGTACCGGACATGCCGGCGTCCTTGGCGACCTGGTCGAGGGCGTCGGCGCGCCGGTCCACCTGGGCGCGCGGCGACACCGGGGCCGCGGTCGGCGCCTCGGGCGCGTCGCGCAGGGGGCCCAGTTCGCTGCCGGGGTCGTGGTCCGGGACGTTGAGGTCGTCGAGCGTCGCGAAGGGGTCGGGGTGCTCGTCCTCGGAGGAGGGGCGTGTCCCGTCGGAGGCGGGCGGCGTCTCCTCGGAGGAGTCACGGGACTCGGGGTTCGAGGTGTCCGCGACGGCGTCGCTCGTCGTGTCCGGGCCGTCCGGCCTCGCGGTCCCGGTCTGCCCGGGGGCTTCCTGGTCGGTGTGGACCGCGGCGTCCGCGTCGGTGTGCGGTGCCGTTTCGGTGCGGGGTGCCGTTTCGGTGTGCGCCTGTGGCGTGTTCGTGTCGGTGTGCGGCTGCTGTCCGGAGGGAGCCGGGCGGTCGGTCGCGGACTCGGTGGCGGGCCGCGCCTGCTGGACCGTGTCGCCGCCGCCGTGCACGCCGTCCGTGCCGGTGCCGTTCGGCGTCCCGGTCTCGGTCCTCGGACCAGTGTTCCCCTGGGTGTTCTCCGTGCTGGTGGTCGTCACCGGGCGCGGCGCGTCCTGACCGGTACCGGAAGGCCGCGGGGACGCGGTGGTGTCGCCCGTGGTGGCGGGCGGGCGTGCGCCCTGCGTGGGGGGCGGCTGGTGGGTGCCCTGGGCGCCGTTGCCGGTGCCCGTGCCGGCTCCCGGCCTGACCTGCGTCGGGGGCGGTGCCTGCCCGGTGGGCGTCTGGTCGACGGGGCCGGTCTGCGTGGTGTCGGACCCGGTGGTGTGCTCGTCACCGCCGTGTGCGCCGTCGCCAGTGGTGGGTTCGTGGAGGCCGACCGCGCCGGGCTCCGTCTGCGGCACGCTCGGCAGGTTCAGTTCGTCGGCACCGCCGCGCGAGCCGGTGACCGCCGGCGGCTCCTGCGCCGTCGTGTCCGTGTCGTGCGGGCCGCCGCCGGTGAACTCGCCTGTGTTGGCGGTCGGTTCGTGCACGACCGGGCTGCCGGGCTCCGTGTGGGGCACGCTCGGCAGGTCGAGGTGGTCGCCGCCGGTCCCGCTTGTCGCGGGCTCGTGCGGTACGGGGGTGCCGTCGGCGGGGGCGGTGCGCGGCGCCTCGGGCGGCGGCGCCGACAGGTGGGTGTCGGTGTGCTGGCCGCCGCCGAGGGTCTCGCGCGGGGGCGGGGTCGCCTGGGTCGTGGTGGTGTCGGGGCCGTCCGGGCGCTGCGTGATGGCCGGGCTGCCGTTCGAAGCGGGCGCCTGCTGCGTGTCCGGGGTGCTCTCGGTGGGCCTGGTGGTCTCCGAGTGCGTGGGGCCAGGGGTGTCGGTGGTCGTTCCGGTGTTCCCGGTGTTGGCGGTGTCCCCGGTGTTGCCGGTGTCCTGGGTGTTGCCGGTGTTGCCGGTGTCCTGGGTGTTCCCCGTGTCCTGCGTCGCGGGGTCGTGCGGGGTCGCGGTGTCCGTGGTCGCGGGCGCCTGGTGCACGGGCGCGGAGTCCGCGGGGCCGGTGGCCGTGGAGGGCGCCTGGTGCGTCTCCTCGGGGCCGGGCGCGCTGGTGGCCGGTCGGGTGTCGGTGGGGCCGCCGGACGCGCCGGTGACCGTACGGGTGTCGGTCGGACCGGACGTGCCCGTGACCTGGCGCGTGTCGGTCGGACCCGACGTGCTGGTCACCGGACGCGTGTCGGTCGGACCCGACGTGCTGGTCACCGGACGCGTGTCGGCGGGACCCGACGTACCGGTCACCGGGCGCGGGGCCGCGGACGTCGCGGGCGGCTCGGAGGTGGCCGGGCCGCGGCCGGTCGTGCCGCTGGTCGGGGTCGACGTCGTGGTCGTGCCGGGCGTCTGGGCGCGCACGCCGCCCGTACCCGTACCGGTCGCGCCCGTGCCCGTGCCGGTGCTGCCCGTACCCGTGCCGGTGGTGCCGGTCCCGGTGCCCGTGAACGCGCCGGTGTTGCTGTTGTCACCATTGGTCAGGACGGTGTCGAAGCCGGTCAGGCCCGTCGCGGGGGGCTGCGCACCCGCCGTCTCGGTGTGCGGGGTGCCGGTGCCGGTCGTCGTGGCCGCGGTGGTGTGCGGAGGCGGGGCCGACGTGGTCGAACCCGTCGTCGAGGAGGTCGTGGCGGGTCCCTCGGACTCCGCCGGTGCGTGCGGCGGCGCGCTGTTGTGGAACGTCACCTCGTCCGGCCCCGACGCCACCGTCTCCGGGCGGCCTCCGTGTCCGCCTGTGCCGCCGGTGTGCGCGCCGTCGCCGAAGTCGTCGCCGTCGCTGCTCTCCGTGTGGATGCTGGACCGGTCGATCGGTGTCGGTACGTCCCCGAGGCCGCTGACCGGGGGGAGGTCGGGCGGCTTGGGCAGGTCGAAGTTGATGTCCGTCGGGGTGTGCACGTTGACGGGATCGACCTTGGTCTCGTCCCCGCCGCCGAACCTGCGGCGCCCGCCGCCGCCGAGCGCGCCGATCGCGCCGGAGGTCAGGGCGCCCGCGACGCCCTCCTCGCTGGTACCGAAGATGCCGTTCATGGCTTCGGTGGTGGTGATGCCGGTGAGGCCGCCGAGCGCCAGCTTCCCGATCAGCCCGGCCTCGAACTTCGGCACGAAGGCCGCGGCGCCGCCGAAGATGCCGCCGCCGATCGCGCCCGCGATCGCGCCGGACTCCAGCGCCTGGAGCGTGTTCTGCGTGCTCCACTTCGTACGGTCGCCCTTGAGCATCTGGATGCCCTGGATGACCGCGTCCATCCCGAGCATCATGCCGACGCCCGTCGCGATGGAGATCAGCAGGCGACGCAGGATCATCTGCACCGCGACCCGCGCCGCCGTGATCATCGCGGGGATGGCCTCGGGCGCGAAGAACGCCCACTGGGCGATCTCGGCCGCGAGCCAGATCAGCTGGGCCAGGATCATGTACTTCGAGTACTCGACCTGAACCCCGGTGTTCCTGCCCAGATCACCCAACTGCTTGGCGGATGTCGCCATTTGGGGCAGATTGCCCTGGAGCTGCTGGATGAAGTCCTTGAACTCGTCCGCGACCTGCCCACCGACGTTGTTCAGCACGCCGGCGGCCGCGGGGCTGAGTTCGCCCACGATGTTGGACAGCTGCTCGGCGGCCTCGTCCCAGGCACGGCCGAGTTCGAGCAGCTTGTCCTCGTCGCCCTTGGGCCATGCCTGGCCGACGGCGAGATAGGCGACCCAGCTGAGTTCTGGGGGCAGGTTGACGCTCATGCCTGATCGGGCTCGTCCACGCGTTCGGTCGTCCTGAACGCGGGGATCCGCGGCTCAAGCATGGTCTCGGGCTCCAGGGGTTCAAGTCGGTGCGCGGGCACTTCGGGCGTGCCCTCACTGAAATGTACGGGTGTCTGCTGCGTGGGCGTCAGCGGGGTCGCCGGAACCTCGGCCGTGCGCTCCACACCGAACTGCCGCGGCGTCTCCTGCGTCGGCGTCAACGGCGTCGCGGGAACCTCCTCCCGCC
>NZ_BAABEP010000086.1:8278-11913 GCF_039540215.1 Streptomyces tremellae | reverse complement strand
GCTGAAGTGCCGCGGCGTCTCCTGCGTCGGCGTCAACGGCGTCGCGGGAACCTCCTCCCGCCGCCCCACACTGAAGTGCGAGGGCGCCTCGTGCGCGGGAGTCCCCTGCATCTCAGGCTCGTGTCCGACGCTGAAGTGCCGCGGCGTCTCCTGCGTCGGCGTCAACGGCGTCGCGGGAACCTCCGCGTCGCGGCGCTCCACCAGATGCTGGGGCTGGAGGGGCTCGACCGGGGTCTGCGGCGTCAGCCGCTCGCCTTCGAGCGGCAGCAGGGGGTGCCCAGGCTGGGCGGGCTCCGCCGGGATGCGCGGGGACAACTGCTCGCCCTCCAGCGGCTGGAGGGGCTCCTCGGGCCGCGTGGAGCGCACGAACTGGCGGGGCTCCTCAGCGCGTTCCCCCTGTTGCTCCGGCTGCAACGGCTCAGTGGGGGTGTCCGCTTCCCGCCGCCGTGCACGCAGCATGTGTGTCGGCTGCAACGGCTCCGCAGGAACCTCCGCCTCCCGCCGCCGCACCTTCTCCGTCGGCTGCAACGGCTCAGTCGGGGCGTCCGCTTCCCGCCGCCGCGCACGCAGCATGTGCGTCGGCTGCAACGGCTCGGCCGGCGTCCCGGCCTTACGCAGCGTCTTCTCGGCAGGCTTCTCGGTCTCCGTGCGCCGCAGGAGCGCGTGCTGCGGCTGGAGCTGGCTGTCGCCACCGGAGCCGTCGCCGGAACCGGAACCGCTGCCCGTGATGTCCACGTCCGGGTCGGCGACCTTGAGCCGCTGGAGCGCGAGCATGTTCTCCTGCTCCAGCCGGTCGTACTGCTTGGCCATCGTGTAGATGCCCTCGACCGTGCTGTCGAGCACCTCGCCGCTGCTGGTGATCCCCTCGATCAGCTCCGACTTGGGCTTCGCGTACTGGCTGAGGAACTGCTCGCCGCTCTTGTCGTTGCCCCAGCACTCGCCGAGGGACGCGAGCTTGCCCTGCAACTGCGTGCCGATGCTCCTGATCCTGTTCGCCAGGTTCTCCACATCGGGAATGACGTGGGACAGGCCCTCGGTGTCCACCGAGAACGAGTTGTTGTCACCCATGGAAGCCTCCTCGGCTCGGCCGTGTCACTCGTGCCGTGTGCGCCCTGTCGTTCACGAGCTCTCCGGCCCTCCCTTGTCGACGTACTCCTTCACGGAGTCCGGCATGGTCGGGTCCTCGGCGAGCAGCTGCGTCGGGTCGACCTCGCCCTTCAGCAGACCGCCCATGCTGACACCCGGCGGGAGCTGCCCCGACATCAGGTCCCCGACCTTCTCCATCGCGTCGGCCCTCGCCTGCGCGATGGTGGTCATCAGGACCTCGGCCAGCTCCTTCGGCGGCAGCCTGCGGTAGGCGGACGTCGGGAACTCGATCGCGGTGACCTCGCCCTGCGCGCCCACCGTCACCTTGACCGTCTGGCGGGGCGCGGTCGCGGTGCCGGTGGTCTCGTTGATGCGGCGGCGCGTCTCGACGGCCGCCTCGCGCTGGGCGCGGTACTGCGCGAGGAGGTCCTCGATCGGCTGGTCGTACGGCGAGGTCATCCGATCACCCCTGTGTCCGCGGGCGGTGCGCCCCATGTGTTCTCGTCCTGGACGAGCAGGTCCGCGATGCCGCGGCTCTCCTCGTCCTCGTCGTCCTCGTTCCTGCCCTTGTTCTTGGCGGCCTTGCCCGTCTTGGCGGCCTTCCCGGTCTTTGCGGTCTTTCCGTTCTTCGCGTCCTTGCCGGAAGCGGCCTCCTCCTCGGGCTCCTCGCTCTCCTCCGGTACGTCGGGCAGGGCGGCGGAGGAGCGGTAGACCTGCCTGGGGAGGGAGGCGGAGGCCGAGCCGTTCGTGCCGCCCGCCCCGGAACGGCTGGGCTTCCAGGTCGCGAGCGCGGGTTCCTCGTCGTCGACGACCGCCGCCGCGGGGGCAGGCGGCGGGGTCTCGCCCCAGGTGCCCTCGTCGGCGGAGGCGTAGCCGGGCGTACGCACGTCACGCTCGTCCTGGGTGCGGCCCGACCACAGTCCCGGCACGAAGGCGCCGCCTCCGGCGTCCCAGGCGGCGGTGTCCTCCTCCAGCACCTCGTCGGTCGAGGCGCGCAGGACCGCCACCCGGTCGTCGGGCTCGTCGCCGTACGGGCCTCCGGGGCCGTCCGGGTCGTCCGGGTCGTCGAGTTCGGTGTCGAACTCGTCCGCGGTCTCGGGGTCGCCGCCCGCGGGCGGGTCGTCGTCCCCGCCCCCGTCGTCGGGGCGGCCCTCGGCCTTCTCGTCGTCGGCCGCGCCGCGCTTCCCGTCCTTGTCGTCCTCGTCCTCGGCCGTGCGGGACGTGCCGCCCGGCAGGCCGACGAGCACGATCCCGTCGGGGCGCTGCCGGTCGTGGTGCTCCCCGGCCCCGGCCGCGCCGTCGCGGCTCTCGCCCGCCGGGTCGCCCGCCTCGCGGCCCGACCCCTCGGCATCCGCGCCGGAGGCGCCGGTCCCCCGGGCCCCGGCACCTGCCCCTTGGCCGCCGGTGCCGGAGGCACTGCCGCCGGCACCGCGGCCCGCACCGGAACCGGCCGTACCCACACCTGCCGCAGCGGAGCCCGCAGGGACGGACCCGGCCGCCGCGGCAGCCGCCCCGAGGCCCGCGCCCGCCGTCGCGGCTGCGGCCGTCGACGCGGCCGGCTCCTCCGCTCCGGTACCGCCGGTCGCGTCAGGGGCGCCGGGGGCGTCCAGTTCGGACGTCCACTCCGCGTCGTCGTCGAAGGAGCCCGCCGGGCCCTGCGGTTCCGTGGTGGCCTGCACGGTCTGGCCGGCCCCCGGGCCGGTGGCCCCGGCGGGCGTGCCCTGCGGAACCGCCGCCGCGGGAGCGGTCGGCGCGGCCGGGGCCGCGGGCCCGCTCGGCGTGGCGGAAGCGCTCGGCGCGCCTGGCTCCGAGGCCCCCGGGGCCCCGGTGGGCTCCGAGGCCGCCGCGGCCGTCCCCGGCACGGCGGACGCACGCGTAGCCTCCGCACCCGTGCCCGTACCGGCCCCCGAGGCGGCCACTGCCGCCCCGGCGACCGCGCCCACGGCGCCCGCGACGGCCGCCGCGCCCGCGACCGCCGCCCCGGTGCTCATGCCGTCGGTGGTCGCGGTCAGGCCCTCGCCGCCCGCGGGGGCGCCGCCCGTGGCCAGTTCGCCACCGGGGTCGCCGGCCCACGCCTCGTCGCTCGGTTCGAGCAGCGCCGACGCGTCGGAGCGCTCGCTCTGGTCGCCGGCCGGCGCGCCCGCGCCGCTGCCGCCGTACGGGAGGTACGGGGCGCCCTCGCCCGCGGCGGCCGTCGCGGGTTCGCCGTCGCTCGTCGCGAACGCGGTCCGCACGCCAGGCGCCGCACCGGTGTCGGAGCCGACCTCGACGTCGCCGTCCGCGTCGCCGGTCCACGGCTCCGCGCTCGGGTCGAGCAGGGCCGACGCGTCGGACGGCTCGCCGCCCGTGCCCTGCTGGCCCGCGCCGCCGCCCATGCCACCGCCCATGCCCGGCATGAACGGCATCCCGGCGCCCGGAGTCCCGGCCGCGGTCTCCTCGTCGCCGAGTCCGGGGAACGCGGCCGCGTTCTCGTCCGGCAGGCCGAGGCCCTCGCCACCGGCGTCCGTACCCAGGTCGGAGCCGACCTCGCCGTCCACGGCCGGGTCACC
>NZ_BAABEP010000086.1:0-8180 GCF_039540215.1 Streptomyces tremellae | reverse complement strand
ATGAACGGCATCCCGGCACCACCCGTGTCCGTACTCCCCGCAAACGGCGTCGCCGCCAGGCTCTCCCCGCCCGGCAGATTCAGACCCTCACCACCGGCGTCCGTACCCAGGTCGGAGCCGACCTCGCCGTCCACGGCCGGGTCACCCGTCCACGGCGCGACACTCGGATCCAACAAACCAGAAGCATCGGACGGTTCACCACCCGTGCCCGGCTGACCCGCACCACCGCCCATACCGCCGCCCATGCCCGGCATGAACGGCATCCCGGCACCACCCGTGTCCGTACTCCCCGCAAACGGCGTCGCCGCGAGCCGCTCGTTGTGCGGCAGATTCAGACCCTCACCGCCCGCGAGCGTTCCGAGATCGGAGCCCGCCTCACCGTCCGTGGCCGGGTCACCCGTCCACGGCTCCGCACTCGGGTCCAACAGGCCGGAGGCGTCGGACGGTTCACCGCCGGTGCCCGGCTGGCCGGCGCCGCCGCCCATACCGCCGCCCATGGGCGAGAACGGCATCCCGCTGCCTCCGGTACCGGTACCGCCGGCGTAGGGGGACGCCAAGGGGGAATCGGACTCAAGCGCGTTGTTCTTGAGCCCCGCGGGGTTGGCGAGCGAGGACGGCAGGCCGGACTCCGTCGACTTGCTGCCGGGGAAGGACGCGGGCTTGACCGAACCGAGGCCGCTGCCGATGCCGCTGCCGATGCCGCTGCCACTGCCAATGCCGTCGGTGTCCGGCATGCCGAGGCCCTTGCCGCCGGTTCCTGTCGAGCCGGGGAACTCCTCCGCGGGCAGGTCCGACGTGAATGCCTTCGGGGAAGTCGCTGCCAGCGACTTGTAGTTGGGCAGGCTGCCCGAGCCGTTCGTGCCCTTGGCCCCGCCGAACGCGGTCGGGCTGAACGGGATGCCGTCGCCCGTGCCGAGGCCGCTGTCCCCGCCGACGCCCGTGGAGCCGGGGAAGCCGGCCGGGCTGGAATTGGGGTTGAGGAGGCTGTCGAGGGCGTTCGGGTCGAGGGCTTCGGAGTCGGGGCCGCCCAGGCCGCTGCCGTTCGGCGTGGCGAGCGCGCTCTTGGTGTCGAAGGGCGTGCCGGAGCCACCGGTGCCGAGGCCACCGGTGAACGGTGACGGGTTGGCGCTCAGGGCGTTGAAGCCGTTGGGGTTGAGCCCGTCCGCGCCGGTGGGGTCGTAACCGCTGCCCGTGGTGTCGGTCGCGCCGGGGAACGGCATGCCGTTCAGGTCGGTCGGAGTGAGGTCGGCGGGCGTCGGCGCGTCGAACGACGCCGGCTGGTAGTCGGGAACGTCGATGTCAGGACCGCCGGTCGTGTCCGGTCCGCCGTCCGTATTCGGGTTGCCCACAGGCGAGTTGACACCGGAGGGCGAGTGCACGGAGTCGATGGTGACCTGGTACTCGCTCGCGAGGCTCTTGAGCACCGCCCGCATGTCGTTGCTCATCATCTCGACCAGCTGGGGCTTCTTGCTGATCGGGATGAGTCCGTTGTCCATGGGCGTGACGCCCATCTGGATGGCCTGGTCCGCGTACCAGTGGTCGATGTCGTGGATCTTGTTGATCGCGTTGGTGAGGTTCACCGCGTTGTCGGCGAGCTGCTGCGGCACGGAGTGGCCGCCGCCCGAACCGCCGCCCAGCACATCGGCGTTGGCCTGCACCTGCTTGGAGAAGGTGTTCATCATGTCGAGGAAAGCGTCGGCCGCGGCCCCCTTCCACGGCCCGTCGTCGCCCGCGAGCGCCTTCGCCTGGTCGCTGAGCGCCTTCGCCACGCCGCTCAGCGTCATCTGCACCTGGTAGAACGCGTCCGCCGCGTCCTGGAGGGACTGCGGGTCGGAGACCGACTGCGCGTGCTGCTCGTTGGCGTCGCTCTCGGTACCAGCGGACATGCCGACGATGGCGGCCATGATCTGCTTCCAGTCCCAGCTGTCGTAGTCCGAGACCGATCCGCCGCCTTGGCCGGGATCACCGAAGACGCCGTCGTCGCTGCCCTTGAACCCGCCGCCGTCGTAGTCAGTTCCCATCCCGCTCACACTCTCCTGTCGACACCCGCGCCGCACCGCGGCCCGCACCCGCACCCTGCGCCGCCGGCCGCCCGCCCGGCCCCGCCCCGTACGGGAGAGCCGGGGAGGGGGACGGGCGGGAGGCCGACGGTCAAGGGGACTTCAGACTCAGCTCCCGTTGCCGTCCGTGGGCGAAAGGCCGGGGGTGTTGACCGCCCCGGTTCCGCCGTTGTCCGACATCATGGTGTTGAAGTCCTCGGTGACACCGTCCATGGCGTCGGTGAGGTCCTTCGCCTTCATGCCGTTGGCGTCGTCCAGCGTCTTGTACTTCGCCGCCAGCGTCTTCACGCCCTCCCGCAGGTCGGTGAGACCGTTGGTGAGGTCGTTGAGGACCTTGATGTACTGCGCCTTGAGGCCGTCGTCGCCGTTCGTCCCCGTGACCTTCGTCCGGATCTGGTTGGCGTGGTAGAAGGCACCCGAGGCGACCGTGACGGGCGTGAGCGCGTCACTCGCCTTCTGCACCGGCTTGAGCAGCAGGTCGATGTTGGACGCGAACACGTCCATGGACGGGGTGTCCACCGACGTGCCCTTGCCCCCGCCGCCCTTCTTGGGCACCGCAGGCGGGGAGAAGGGGTCCTTGTTGGCGTACGTCCCGTGCCCCGTGCCGAGGTCGGACGAGCCGTCCCACTCCTGCGCCTTGTGCTCGGGTGGCGGCGGGTCCGGCGGCAACGTGCCGTCGAGCGTTCCGTAAGTCATGACTCAGCCCTTCGAAAAGCCGTGGGTCCGGCGGTCCGGGCCCGTCAGCCCTGCCAGAGGCTCACGCCGTTGCGCTCGCCCTGGCCGTACGCCTCGTTGATGGTGCCGAGCTGCTGGGTGGCCTGGGTCGCCATGGTCTGCATCTCAGCGGCGGCCGCGTCCCACTTCGCCTTGGCGTCGTAGTAGGTGTCCCGGGCGTCGCTCTGCCACTGGGCCAGGTCGTTCTTCGACTGGTCGTCCAGCTGCTGGAGCGTCTGCGCGATGCGCTGCGTGATGCTCTGCATCTCGCCGACGATGAAGTCGACCTGCTCCATCTGGACGGTGTACGTGGTCATGCTGGTGGCTCCTGGTGAGGTCGTGTGTGGGTGGGCGGCTTGTTACATGAAGCCCGGCAGGCCGCCGAGGTTGCCGGAGGAGATCAGCTGCTGCACCTGCTGCGCCTTGTCCTCGGTGTCCGAGTGGACGTTCGCGTAGACGCCGGTGTTCTGCGACAGCGTCTCCAGCATGCGCTGGAGCTGCTGGTTCACCGTGCGGAAGTCCTCCAGCCACTTGCCCATGGCGCCGTGGAAGATGGTCGCCGCCTGGCCGGTCCAGGCCGGGCCGAGGGCCTCGATCTGGCCCTCCATGTTGGAGTACGAGCTGGACGACTCGTCCACGGCGGTCTGGAAGGTGCCCTGGGCACGCTTCATGCCCTCAATGTCAACTGAGGTGTTGCTGTTGGCTGCCACCTTGATTCCTCTCTGGTGAGGCGGTCGCCGGGCCCGCTTCGCGGACTCCGGTCTCCCGCCGGGTGTCGGTACCCCACGGGTCCTGCCGGTGCACGTCGTTCATCAGGTGTGCACCAGGGGTGGGGTGTCCTCCTGCCGGGGCGGCGCATCCGCCGTCCCTGCAGTGGTCTGTGGGGGGACGCCGGCCGCGGCGCCCTCGGGCGCGCCGTCCTGCGCTCCGGGCGCGGCCTGCGGAGCCTGCGCCTGCCGGGCCGCGTCCTGGCCCGCCGCGGGACGGGCCGCCCCGGCTCCCCGGGCTGCGGCCTGGCCCTGCGGCTGCGCCAGTGCGCGCTCCAGGTCCTCGGGGCCGACCGTGCGGGTGCGGGCCACCGCGGCGAGCCGGTCGGCGAGCCGGTGCGCCCCGTACGCGGCGCCGCCCGGCGTGCCCTGCGCGAAGCGCTCAGCCAGCGCCTGCCCGGTCTCGGCGGCGAGCCGGAAGCCGAGCGCGGCGAGCCGCCGCTCCGTCAACCGCGCGAGTTCCTCAGGGGTGTACGGGTCGAGCGGCAGGTAGGTCGCGAACGCCTGCGCCAGGTCGATGCGCTCCCGCATCAGGTCCATCAGGTGCGGGGGTCTGCCGAGCAGCACCACAGGGGTCTCCGGCACGGCGGCCATCACATGCGCCAACGCGTCGAGGACGGCGGCGCGTTCGGGCTCCGAGCGGCGGTCGAACGCCGGGTCGATCTCGGGGACGAGCACCCCGCCCGCCGCCTCCTCGAAGGCCGCGGCGAACAGGAACCTGGGCTGCTCGGCCCACCGCACCGGCAGTGAGGCGAGCGGCAGGTGGTGCACGGCGCCCGTGGCGGCGAGGCCGAGTTCGGCGAGGCTGCGCGCGTACAGCCGGGCGAGGGTGCGCCGGCCGGTGCCCGGCGGCGCCTCAAGGACGACGTTGGCGAGCCCGGCGATCCGCTCCTTGCGCTGCGTGAGCCGTACGAGGGTGTCGAGGCGGGTGCGCAGCGCCTCGCGGGCCGCGTCCTGCCCGGTCATCTCGGTCAGCTTGCGGATGCCGGGGCTGTCGGCGCGCGCCCGCGGCGCACGGCCCTTGCCGCCCGCCTCGCCGTCGGCGCCCTCAGGACCGTCCTCGTAGGCGTCGAGGTCGAAGCCGGTGTCGGCGGCGGTCAGCAGGCTCAGTTCCGCGCCGTCGCCCGGCGGGTTCATCGCGAGCCGCGACGCCTGGTTGCTGATCATCTGCTCGAACACCTGGCGGGCCACGCGGCCGTTGCCGAAGGTCGACGTCTTCGGGATCTCCACGAAGTACTGCGTGAGCGCTTCGAGGGCGTCCTCGGTCAGCTCGTAGTAGTGCTTGGCGCACAGGCCGCGCACGATGGTGACGAGTTCCTCCGGCGTGTAGTTGGGGAACTCGACGGTCCGGGCGAACCTCGACGCCATACCGGGGTTGGACGCGAGGAACTGGTCCATCTGCTCGGAGTACCCGGCGACGATGACGACGACCTCGTCGCGGTGGTCCTCCATCATCTTCATCAGGGTCTCGACGGCCTCCTGGCCGAAGTCGGGCCCCGTGCCGCGCGACTGGTTGGTGAGGGTGTACGCCTCGTCGATGAACAGGACGCCGCCGAGGGCCTTGTTGAACACCTCGGTGGTCTTGATGGCCGTGCCGCCGATGATCTGCGCCACCAGGTCGGCGCGCGCCACCTCGACGATGTGGCCCTGGCTGAGGATGCCGAGTTCGGCGAGGACCGCGCCGTACAGCCGCGCCACGGTCGTCTTGCCCGTTCCCGGCGGTCCCGCGAACACGAGGTGGCGGCTCATCGGCGGCATGGGCAGGCCCATCTCCATGCGCCGCTGCGTCATCTTGTTCAGGTTGATGAGGCCGGTGACTTCCTTCTTGACGCTCTCCAGGCCCACCAGCGCGTCGAGTTCGGCGAGCGGCCCGGTGCCGGTGTGGTGGGCGCCCGCGTAGCCGCCCTCCTGCGCCGCGCTCTCCTCGGCGGGGGCGCGCTTGCCCGGCTTCTCGCCGTCCTCGCCGCCGGACGAGCCCGTTTCGAGCCGCTCCACGGTCACGTGCGGTCCTGCCGTGAGCTGGTGCACCGGGCGGCCGCCGTTGTCGCGCACCTCGCAGTCGCGGACGGCGACGGGCTCCTCGGTGTTGCAGCGGACGCCGTCGCCCGCGTTGTCGAAGACCGTGCAGTGGTCGAGTTCCGCGCGGGACGACGCCTGCACGTTCACGCCGTGGCCGCGTGCGCCGGTCACCCGGCAGCCCACCGCGGTCAGCGAGCCGCCGCCCACGACCCGCACACCGTCCGCGTCCGAGCCGGTGAACTCGCTCTCGCGGGCGGTCAGTTCGGCTTCCGCGCCGATGAGTGCCCCGCACTCGGCGACGGTGCACGCCTCCAGCACGGCGTGCGCGCCGCCCGCGAGTTCGACGCCGTGGCCGCCGCCCGTGGACCGCAGCTTGACCTGGATCAGCGTGCCCTCGGACTTCTCGTCGAGCTGGACGGCGGCGCCGCCGGCCGCGATGTCGCCGGAGCGGACGGACAGCGTCGAGGCGCCGCCCGCGACCACGCCCGCGCCGGAACCGCCGGAGACCGTGAGACCTTCCACGCGGGCCGTGGCGGCGTCGGCGAGCCGCAGGGCAGCGCCGCTCGCGTCCCGCACGGTCAGCGCGGTGAACGTCGCCTCGCTGCGCGCCTCCACGACCACGCCCACCGGGGAGTCCGCGACGGTGCACTCCTCGATGCGCGGCCTGGACGCGCCGGTCACCTGCAGGCCGCTGGCCGAGGCGCCCTGGACCGTGCAGTCGCGCAGCAGCGGCGCGGCGCCACCGCTGATGTGCACGCCCTGGCCACCCGAGCCGGTGAAGGAGCAGTGGGCGAGCACCGTCTCGCCGGTGCTCGTGAGGTACGCGTCGAGCGCGGCGCTGCCGCTCACCTCGACCTTGCGCAGCTCGGCCGTGGCCTGCTGCTCGACGGCGAGCGCGGGCTTGCCGCTGCCGTCGATGCGGGTGGCCTCGACGACCGCCGTGGCGCGGCCGTTGGCGCAGACGCCGTTGCCGCGCGGCCGGTTCAGGACGCACTCGCGGACGGTGAGGCGGCCCTGCTCGGCGACGACGACGGCGGACGAGCCGACGTCGGTGATCTCGGAGCCCTCCAGCACGTTCCCGCCGCCCGAGGTCACCACGACGCCCGCGCCCTGGGTGTTGGTGACCCGGCAGCCGCGCAGCGCGAGCACGCCGTCCTGCCAGGCGAGCACCGCGGCCCACGCCTCGCCCGACAGCGCGCAGCCGTCGAGCGCGGCCTGCCCGCGCCGCACGTCGAGCACGGGCGCCTCGCGGTCCGTGCCGGAGAGCACGAGGCCGGACAGCTGCACCTCGGCGTCGACGACGACCGTGGTGCCCGAGGCCGCGCGGATCTCCACACCGCTGCGGCCCTCGGCGACCAGGCTCACGGGCTTGGTGATGTGCAGGGCTTCCTCGTAGCGGCCGGGCGCGATCGTGATCAGCGCGCCGTCGGTGGCGTCGGCCAGCGCCTGCGCGATGGACCGGTGGGCACCGGGTCGGTCCGGGGAGACCAACAGGACTTGCCGGCTCACGGCTTCGCTCCCTCGTTGCGTACGGACGTCTCCTTGCGGCCGGAGACCAGGCCGGGCGGCCAGCCGCTGCCGGGCCCGCCGGTCTTGGGCTCGCCCGCCGCGTCCACGCTCTTCTCCGCGGACTTGGCGGAACTGCCACCGGGTCCTTCGGACTTCTCGATCTTCTCGACGATGCCCATGGCCTGTTCGAGGCCGGCGAGCGCTATGTCGTCGAGCGGGACGCGGGCCACGTCGACCCGGCCGTCCGAGTCGATCTCCGAAGGCAGCAGCTCGCGCAGCAGCACCGTGGGCCTGCCGGCGTCGGGGTCCACCCCGCGCAGCACCTTGAAGCTGGTGCCCGGCACGAAGATGATCTGGTCGGGGCGTTCGGCGTCGACCAGGCTGGTGCGGCGGGCCGTCATCGACCAGATCAGGAAGTCGGTGTCGCCCTCCCCCGCGAGCGCCACGTTGGTGCGCGCCGCGCAGAAGCCCCACTCCGTGACGAGCCTGCCCTCGCGGAACCAGGCGCGCTCGGCGCCGCTCGCGCGGGCGCGCAGCAGCGCGGGGCCTCGGTACGAGGGCAGCCTGCGCAGTCCTGACGCCACGCAGCGGGCGAGCGGCACGTGCGGGCCGACCGTCGCGGACCGCACGGCCCGGTCGACCTGGCCGCTGTCACCCGACAGGTACAGCTTCACGGCGACGAGGTCCGTGAGCGCCTCTGCCGCGTCGCTGCGGGAGGCGCCGCGCAGTCCTGGCGACTCCGACATGACGCGCGAGACCGAGCCGGCGACGGCGTTGTACTGCTCGCTGAACGTACGCCGCACCCAGTCGCGCTCCTTGCCGACCTCGCGGTCGCCCGGCGCAGCGCAGGCGGCCGCCTTCGGCACGGGCTGCACCCGCACGGCGGCGCGCTGCGGTGCGGGCGCGGGCGCCGCGGGGGCGCCCGGCGCGGCGGGCTGAGGGCTCACGGCCGGAGGTACGGGAGCGGGCTCGGCGCCGTTCACCACCGGCGGGGCGCCGTCCCCGGCCTGCGCGGCGGGCACCGGCGCGGGCGCACCCAACTCCAGCCGGATCTGCGGCGCGGCGGGCACCTGCGGGGCCGGCGGCGCCGCAGGCGCGGGCGCGGCCTGCG
>NZ_BAABEP010000085.1:0-21995 GCF_039540215.1 Streptomyces tremellae | reverse complement strand
CGCATCTGCGCGCCCTGCGCGGCGTGTGCCGCCGGCCGTGCCGCGGTCGCGGTTCCGGCCGGTCAGCCGCGGTCCCGGCCGGTCAGCCGCCGGAGCGGCCCCCGCTCCACGGCGCGGGCACGGCACGCGGTACGGTCGGCGGCACCCTTCGCCGGGGGCCAACTACCTTGCGCTCCGAGCGAACAGCTACGGAACCAGGATGGCGCCCGCCGACCTGGGGGTTAGGGTCCATGAGTACGAGAGCCGGAGAAGTCGTCCGGGCGCGGTACGGCCCGGCCTCCACATCTCGGGACGAAGACGCTGAGACGGCCGAGGCCGTCAGAGACGAGCAGGTGGACACGTGACGAATCTGATGCCTTCCGCCGCAGGAGACCCGTCCATCGGTGGGGGCCTCGGCGACCAGGTCTACAGTCGGCTGCTCGGCGAGCGGATCATCTTCCTCGGCCAGCAGGTCGACGATGACATCGCCAACAGGATCACCGCGCAGCTCCTCCTTCTCGCGGCCGAGCCCGAGAAGGACATCTACCTCTACATCAACAGCCCCGGTGGGTCCGTCACGGCCGGCATGGCCGTCTACGACACCATGCAGTACATCCCCAACGACGTGGTCACCATCGGCATGGGCCTCGCCGCGTCCATGGGCCAGTTCCTGCTGACCGGCGGCGCCGCGGGCAAGCGCTTCGCGCTGCCGAACACCGACATCCTCATGCACCAGGGCTCCGCGGGCCTCGGCGGCACCGCGTCCGACATCAAGATCCAGGCCGAGCAGCTGCTCCGCACCAAGAAGCGCATGGCCGAGATCACCGCTCGTCACACCGGCCAGACCGAAGAGACGATCATCCGCGACGGCGACCGCGACCGCTGGTTCACCGCCGAGGAGGCCAAGGAGTACGGCATCATCGACGAGATCATCTCCGCTGCCTCGGGCGTCCCGGGCGGCGGCGGCACCGGGGCCTGAGCGTCCGCGCCCCGGTCCGTCCCCCGAAGGTCTCCCAGGTCACAGGAATGGTGAACACCGACATGAACAACTACTCCGCGAGCGGCCTCTACACGGGCCCGCAGGTGGACAACCGCTACGTCGTGCCGCGCTTCGTCGAGCGCACCTCCCAGGGCGTCCGCGAGTACGACCCGTACGCGAAGCTGTTCGAGGAGCGCGTGATCTTCCTCGGCGTGCAGATCGACGACGCCTCGGCCAACGACGTCATGGCGCAGCTGCTGTGCCTGGAGTCCATGGACCCCGACCGCGACGTCTCGATCTACATCAACAGCCCCGGCGGCTCGATGACGGCCCTGACGGCCATCTACGACACGATGCAGTTCGTGAAGCCGGACATCCAGACCGTCTGCATGGGCCAGGCCGCCTCCGCCGCCGCGGTGCTGCTCGCCGCCGGTACCCCCGGCAAGCGGCTCGCGCTGCCCAACGCGCGCGTCCTGATCCACCAGCCGTCCAGCCAGACCGGCCGCGAGCAGCTGTCCGACCTGGAGATCGCGGCCAACGAGATCCTCCGCATGCGCATGCAGCTGGAGGAGATGCTGGCGAAGCACTCCACCACCCCGATCGAGAAGGTCAGGGACGACATCGAGCGCGACAAGATCCTCACCGCCGAGGAAGCGCTCTCGTACGGCCTGATCGACCAGATCGTTTCCACCCGCAAGACCACGGCCGCCGCAGCGGCCTGACCGGCGCGCGCCCTTGGCGCGGTCGCGTCGCGCACCCGCCCGGTACGTCCGGGGCCGTTACGGCGGCCGTACGGATGTCGTACGGTCGTCCGGGGGGCACGGCGAACCGCGCCAAGAGGGGCCCGGACACCGGGCCGGGCAAGGTACCGTCGGATATGAGGCACAGGAGCCGCTGAACCAAGCTGCTCCCAGGCGAAGGGGAAGCACCTCGTGGCACGCATCGGTGATGGCGGCGACCTGCTCAAGTGCTCGTTCTGCGGCAAGAGCCAGAAGCAGGTGAAGAAGCTCATCGCAGGGCCCGGTGTGTACATCTGCGACGAGTGCATCGACCTCTGCAACGAGATCATCGAGGAGGAGCTCGCCGAGACCTCCGAGGTGCGGTGGGAGGAACTGCCCAAGCCGCGCGAGATCTACGAGTTCCTTGAGGGCTACGTCGTCGGGCAGGAGCCCGCGAAGAAGTCCCTCTCGGTCGCCGTCTACAACCACTACAAGCGGGTGCAGGCGGGCGAGAACGGCGGCGGCTCGGGCCGTGAGGACGCGATCGAGCTCGGCAAGTCCAACATCCTGCTGCTCGGCCCCACGGGCTCGGGCAAGACGCACCTCGCGCAGACGCTCGCGCGCATGCTCAACGTCCCGTTCGCCATCGCCGACGCGACGGCGCTGACGGAGGCCGGGTACGTCGGCGAGGACGTCGAGAACATCCTCCTCAAGCTCATCCAGGCCGCCGACTACGACGTCAAGAAGGCCGAGACGGGCATCGTCTACATCGACGAGATCGACAAGGTCGCGCGCAAGAGCGAGAACCCGTCGATCACCCGTGACGTCTCGGGCGAGGGCGTGCAGCAGGCGCTGCTGAAGATCCTGGAGGGCACCACCGCCTCGGTGCCGCCGCAGGGCGGCAGGAAGCACCCGCACCAGGAGTTCATCCAGATCGACACGACGAACGTGCTGTTCATCGTGGGCGGCGCCTTCGCCGGCCTTGAGAAGATCATCGAGGCGCGCGCGGGTGCGAAGGGCATCGGCTTCGGCGCGACGATCCGCTCGAAGCGCGAGATCGAGGCGCGTGACATGTTCCAGGAGGTCATGCCGGAGGACCTGGTGAAGTTCGGGATGATCCCGGAGTTCATCGGCCGCCTCCCGGTGATCACCTCCGTGCACAACCTCGACCGCGAGGCGCTCAAGCGCATCCTGGTCGAGCCGCGCCACGCGCTCGTCAAGCAGTACCAGCGGCTGTTCGAACTGGACGGCGCGGAGCTGGAGTTCGAGGAGTCCGCGCTCGAAGCCATCGCGGACCAGGCGATCCTGCGCGGCACCGGCGCGCGCGGCCTGCGGGCCATCCTCGAAGAGGTCCTGATGTCGGTGATGTACGAGGTCCCGTCCCGCAAGGACGTGGCCCGCGTGGTCATCACCGAGGAAGTCGTCCACTCGCACGTGAACCCGACCCTGGTGCCGCGCGAGCCCAGGATCGTGAAGAACGACGGGCGGCACGAGAAGTCCGCCTGACGCGGGCACGGCACGCACGAGGCGCCCGGCAGGCCGATCAGCTCGACCTGCCGGGCGCCTCGGTGTTTCTCGGGTCCCCGTGTCCCCGGGAGCTCCCGGGGTGCCCGCGTTTCCCGGGGTTCCCGGTGCGCGGGCCGCCGCCGCGGGTCAGGACGCGACGCGGACGTCGTCGCGGAGCTTCGTGGTGGTCTCCGCGACGTCGGCGATCGTGGTGGGCTTGCCCGCGAGCACGGACGCCACGTCGGTCGACGTGGCGAAGCCCAGCGTGCTGTGGTCGGCCCAGACGCAGATCGGCAGGGTGATCTCCTTGGGCCCCGCGCCCGAGGTGTCGCCCTGCACCGTGAGGTTCTGGCACTTCATGACCGCGCCCTTGAGCCCCTGGGGGGTGACCGCCCGCGGGCTGCCGACGAGCTTGCCCTGCCCCTCCTTGTCGGACGAGGACTCCTTCTTCAGGCCGGCGAAGAACGTGTCGAGCGTCTTCTCGGGGTCGTCGATCGTGCCGTAGACGCCGCCGTAGTCGAGCACCACCTCGGTGAGCGGGTTGTCCTTGTCGCCCTTGGTGTACTCGGCGGAGATGTCCTTGGGGTTCCGGACCCCGGCCTTCCTGGCGTCCTTCAGGTCACTTGAGGCCGAACTCCCGCCGCTGCCGGGCTTCTTGACGAACTGCCCGTCGAGCACCCGGTCCGGTGCGGTGAGCTTGTGCGGCCCGTCGTCGGCGATGTCGGACCCGCCGCCGCCCGAGGTGAGGACGTACACGCCGCCCGCGATCACGGCGCACGCCACCACCACGGCGGTGACGACGAGCGCCGTCCGCTTCTTCTTCTGCGGCCCGCCCGCCGGGCCGGCGCCGTAGGGGCCGGCCCCGTAGGGCGGCTGGCCCGGCTGTCCGGGCCCCCCGTAGGGGTTCTGTCCGTACGGCGGCTGCGGCGGCTGTCCCGGCTGTCCGTAAGGCCCCGGCTGCGCGTACGGGTTGGGGGCGCCGGCGGGCCCGCCCTGCTGCGGCGGCTGCCCGTAAGGGCCGGGCTGCTGCGGGTAGCCGTACCCCGGCTGCTGCTGCGGCGGGACGCCGGGCTGCGGCGGCTGCCCGTAGGGGCCGGGCTGCTGCGGGTAGCCGTACCCGGGCTGCTGCGGCTGCTGCTGCGGCCCCCCGTAAGGCCCGAGCTGGTTCTCACTCATTGCGGTCCGTTCCCCTCCCATAGGGATGTAGCTGTCCCACATCCTGACGGATGGGGGCACGGCACGGGGCCCCCGGGGCCACACCGTTACGCCCGGCAATCCGTTTCGGGGCGGCCCGGGGACACCTCTAAACTGGCTTCGTGACCGAGAACTCAGCGCAGCAGCCACCAGCTCCCCGTGAATTGCCGACCCAGTACGCGCCGGCCGAGGTAGAGGGGAAGCTGTACGAGCGCTGGGTGGAGGCGGGCTACTTCGAGGCGGACGCCGCGAGCGACAAGCCGCCGTACACCATCGTCATCCCGCCGCCCAACGTCACCGGCTCCCTCCACCTCGGGCACGCCTTCCAGCACACGCTGATGGACGCCCTCACCCGCCGCAAGCGCATGCAGGGCTACGAGGCGCTTTGGCTGCCCGGCATGGACCACGCGGGCATCGCCACGCAGAACAAGGTCGAGCAGCAGCTCGCGGAGGAGGGCACCTCACGCCAGGACATCGGCCGCGAGGAGTTCGTCCGGCGCACCTGGCAGTGGAAGGAGGAGTACGGCGGCCGCATCCTCGGCCAGATGCGCCGCCTCGGCGACGGCGTCGACTGGACGCGTGAGCGCTTCACCATGGACGAGGGCCTCTCCAAGGCCGTCGGCACGATCTTCAAGCGGCTCTACGACGACGGCCTGATCTACCGCGCCGAGCGCATCATCAACTGGTGTCCGCGCTGTCTGACCGCGATCTCCGACATCGAGGTCGAGTACCAGGACGACGCGGGCGAGCTGGTCTCGCTGCGGTACGGCGAGGGCGACGAGACCGTCGTCGTCGCCACCACCCGGGTCGAGACGATGCTCGGCGACACGGCCGTCGCGGTCCACCCCGACGACGCCAGGTACGCGCACCTCGTCGGCCGGCGGATCAAGCTGCCGCTCACCGACCGCACGATCCCCGTCGTCGCGGACGCCCACGTCGACCCCGAGTTCGGCACGGGCGCGGTCAAGGTGACCCCGGCGCACGACCCGAACGACTTCGCGATCGGCCGCCGCCACGACCTCGAATCGCTCACGATCATGGACGAACGCGGTGTGATCACCGTGCCAGGGCCCTTCGAGGGGCTCGACCGGTTCGAGGCGCGCTCCGCGATCGTCGAGGCGCTGCGCGAGCAGGGCAGGGTCGTCGCGGAGAAGCGGCCCTACGTCCACAGCGTCGGCCACTGCTCGCGCTGCGGGACCACCGTCGAGCCGCGGCTCTCGCTCCAGTGGTGGGTCAAGGTCGAGCCGCTGGCGAAGGCGGCGGGCGACGCGGTCCGCGACGGGCGGGTCAGGATCCACCCCGAGGACATGTCGAAGCGGTACTTCGACTGGGTCGACAACATGCACGACTGGACCATCTCGCGCCAGCTGTGGTGGGGCCACCGCATCCCCGTCTGGTACGGCCCCAACGGCGAGACGGTGTGCGTCGGACCGGACGACGAGGCCCCCACGGGCGAGGGCTGGACGCAGGACACCGACGTCCTCGACACGTGGTTCTCCTCGGCGCTGTGGCCGTTCTCCACCCTGGGCTGGCCCGAGCGCACCCCGTCGCTTGAGAAGTTCTATCCGACGGACACCCTGGTCACCGGCCACGACATCATCTTCTTCTGGGTCGCCAGGATGATGATGTTCGGCCTGTACGCGATGGACGGCACGCCCCCCTTCCACACCATCGCGCTCACCGGCCTCGTCCGCGACGAGCACGGCAAGAAGATGTCGAAGTCCTTCGGCAACGTGGTCGACCCGCTGGACTGGATGGACACCTACGGCGCCGACGCGGTGCGTTTCACCCTGGCGCGCGGCGCCAACCCTGGCGCCGACGTGCCCATCGGCGAGGACTGGGTCCAGGCGTCCCGCAACTTCGCCAACAAGGTGTGGAACGCGACGCGCTTCGCGCTGATGAACGGTGCCACCGTCGAGGGCGAGCTGCCGCCCCCCGAGCGGCTCTCCGCCACCGACCGGTGGATCCTGTCCCGGCTCGGCCGCACGGTCGCCGCCGTCGACGCGTACTACGACGACTACCAGTTCGCGAAGCTCAGCGACGCCCTCTACCACTTCGCGTGGGACGAGGTCTTCGACTGGTACGTCGAGCTGTCGAAGACGACCTTCGCGGCAGGCGGCGAGGGGGCCGCGGTCTCCCGCCGGGTCCTCGGCGAGGTCCTCGACGTCACGCTGCGGCTGCTGCACCCGGTGATCCCGTTCGTCACGGACACGCTGTGGACGGCGCTCACCGGACGCGAGTCCGTCGTCGTCGCCGAGTGGCCCGCGGACGGCGGCTTCCGCGACGAGGCGGCCGAGCGGGAGATCGAGCACCTGCAGGAGGTCATCACCGAGGTGCGCCGCTTCCGCGCCGACCAGGGGCTCCAGCCGGGTCAGCGGGTGCCCGCGCGCCTCGACCTGTCCGGCACCCCGCTCGCCGCGCACGAGCCCGCGATCCGCGCGCTGCTGCGGCTCCAGCCCGAGGGAGAGGGCTTCCAGGCGACGGCGACGCTGCCCATCGCGGGTGCCGCGGTCGCGCTCGACCTGTCGGGCACCATCGACGTGGCGGCCGAGCACAAGCGCCTCACGAAGGACCTGGGCGCGGCCGAGAAGGAGAAGGCGCAGGCGGAGGCGAAGCTCGCCAACGAGGCGTTCCTGGCGAAGGCCCCCGACCAGGTGGTCGACAAGATCAGGGGCCGCCTCGCGAAGGCCGAGGCGGACATCGCCCGCATCACCGCGCAGCGCGCGGCGCTGCCCCGGGCGTGACGCGCGGGCGGCGACACGAGCGGTGAAGGGGGCCGGGCGGCGGGCCCGGCCCCCTTCGCGTGCGGGGCCCCGCCCGCGGCCCTGCGCCCCCGCGCGGCTCCGTAGACTGGGGCCCGTGAGTGACACCCCCGAGCACGACGCGCACGACGGCCCCGACGACGATTTCGAGGCCATCGTCGCGAACGAGACCACCCGCGACCCCGACCTCGCCGTGATCGAGGCGGGCAGCCGCACGCTGCGCGCCCAGGCAGGGCCCCCCGCGGGGGACGTCCCGGGGCGCCCGGAGGACCCGGAGGCCGACGCGGCGCTGCGGGCCGTCGAGGCGGAGCTCGCGGACCGCTGGGGGGAGACCAGACTCGACCCGTCGACGGTGCGCATCCGCGCCCTGCTCGACCTGCTCGGGGACCCGCAGCGCGGCTACCCGTCGATCCACATCACCGGCACCAACGGCAAGACCTCCACGGCCCGCATGATCGAGGCGCTGCTCGGCGCGTTCGACCTGCGCACCGGCCGCTACACCAGCCCGCACGTGCAGTCGGTCACCGAGCGCATCAGCCTGGACGGCGCGCCGGTCTCCGCCGAGCGGTTCGTGGAGACGTTCCGGGACGTCAAGCCGTACGTCGAGCTGGTCGACGCCGACCAGCCGCACCGGCTCTCGTACTTCGAGGTGCTGACCGGGATGGCGTACGCGGCCTTCGCGGACGCCCCGGTCGACGCGGCCGTGGTCGAGGTCGGTATGGGCGGCACCTGGGACGCCACCAACGTGATCGACGCGGGCGTCGCCGTGATCACCCCCATCTCCCTCGACCACACCGACCGCCTCGGCGACACACCGGGCGAGATCGCGGGGGAGAAGTCGGGGATCATCAAGGACGGCGCGACCGTGGTGCTCGCCCAGCAGCCCGTGGACGCCGCGCAGGTCGTGCTCAAGAAGGCCGCGGAGCGCGGCGCCACCGTGGCCCGCGAGGGCCTGGAGTTCGGCGTGCTCTCCCGGGAGGTCGCCGTCGGCGGGCAGCTGATGACGCTGCGCGGCCTCGGCGGCGAGTACGGCGAGGTGTTCCTGCCGCTGCACGGCGCCCACCAGGCGCACAACGCGGCGGTGGCGCTCGCGGCGGTCGAGGCGTTCTTCGGGGTGGGCTCGGCGCGGCCGGACCCGCTGGACGGGGAGACGGTGCGCAAGGCGTTCGCCGCGGTCTCCTCGCCGGGACGCATGGAGGTCGTGCGGCGCTCGCCCACGGTGGTGCTCGACGCGGCGCACAACCCGGCGGGCGCGCGCGTCACCGCCGACGCGGTCAGCGAGGCGTTCGACTTCAGCCGGCTGATCGGTGTCGTCAGCACCAGCGCCAACAAGGACGTGCGGGGGCTGCTCGAAGCGCTCGAACCGGTCTGCGCCGAGCTGGTCGTCACACAGAACTCCCACTACCGCGCGATGGACGCGGACGCGCTCGCCGCCGTCGCCGTCGAGGTCTTCGGCGACGAGCGGGTCCAGGTGGAGCCGCGGATGGACGACGCGCTGGAGGCGGCGATCACGCTCGCCGAGGAAGAGGGCGAGTTCGCGGGCGCGGGGGTGCTCGTGACGGGTTCCGTCATGACGGTCGGCGAGGCCCGGCTGCTGCTCAGGAGGGGCTGACACACGGCCATGCGTACGCTCTGCTCATCGACGCTGCTCGCCGAGTTCTTCGTGATCGGCTTCGCGGGCCTGGTCGCCATGAAGTCGGCCTCGCTGTCCACGGCGGCCGTCTGGACGGTCTGCGGCATCGCGATGTTCCTCTCGCTCGCGCTGTGCGGCGTGATCACCCGCCCCGGCGGGGTGCAGCTCGGCTGGGTGCTCCAGGCCGCACTGCTGCTCAGCGGCTTCGCGGTGCCGATGATGTTCATCCTCGGCGCGGCGTTCGCCGCCCTGTGGTGGGCGTCCGTGCACTACGGCCGCATCGTCGACGCGCACAAGGCCCGCTGGGCCGCCCCCGCCGAGCAGCGGGAGGGCGCCCCGGGCGAAACCGTGCCGGGGGAATAGGCGTCCACGGGTACGGGGGCCCCGGCCCGGTCCCGTACCCGCACGTCATCCGCACGGCCGCGTGCGGGCGGTGCGAGCGGCACCGGTAGCCTCACACCACCGTTTCGCTCACAGTCACCCCCTACCCAAGGAGCCGCACCCATGACGACCCAGCGCACCCTTGTCCTCCTCAAGCCCGACGCCGTGCGCCGCCGCCTCGTGGGCGAGATCATCGGACGCATCGAGCGCAAGGCCGGCTGGAGCATCGCCGCCATGGACCTGCGCTCCCTCGACCGGGAGACCCTGGAGCAGCACTACGGGGAGCACGAGGGCAAGCCGTTCTACGAACCGCTGGTCGCGTTCATGGAGTCAGGACCCGTCGTCGCGCTCGTCGTCGAGGGCGAGCGGGTCATCGAGGGGGTGCGCGGCCTCGCGGGCCCGACCGACCCGATCGCCGCGGCGCCCGGGTCCATCCGGGGGGACTTCGGCACCATTGTCCGGGAAAACCTGATCCACGCGTCGGACTCCGAGGAGTCCGCCATTCGGGAACTGAAGATTTTCTTTCCCGGACTTTCCTGACCGGCTGTCAGCCGAATAGCCTGTGGCCTGGGGCGACCGGAGGAATTCGGTCGCCCGAGGGATTGCTCCGCGCCCTTACGGGAACGCATCGCGGAGACACTTCGTCACCCATACTGAGGTGGGCCACCGCGCCGATCAGGGGCTGGCGGCACTACGATGAGCCCAAGCCGGGCAAGCCTGGGGCTTCGCGCGCGCTCCACCACCCACCTCGCCGTCCTGAAAAGCCATCAACGCTTCGATTGGGAAGGCCAGACGCATCCTCATGGGGAACAACATGTCGTTCATCGGCCGTGACATGGCTGTCGACCTCGGGACCGCCAACACGCTGGTGTACGTCAGAGGCCGGGGGATCGTCCTCAACGAACCGTCCGTCGTCGCCATCAACACCAACACCGGCGGCATTCTCGCGGTAGGCGCTGAGGCGAAGAAGATGATCGGGCGCACGCCCGGCAACATCGTGGCGGTACGGCCCTTGAAGGACGGTGTGATCGCCGACTTCGAGATCACCGAGCGCATGCTCAGGTACTTCATCCTGAAGATCCACAAGCGCCGCTACCTCGCCCGGCCCCGTGTCGTCATCTGCGTGCCCTCCGGCATCACCGGGGTCGAGCGCCGCGCCGTCATCGAGGCGTCGACGCAGGCGGGCGCCCGCCAGGTGCACATCATCGAGGAGCCCATGGCCGCGGCCATCGGCTCGGGCCTGCCCGTCCACGAGGCCACCGGCAACATGGTGGTCGACATCGGCGGCGGCACCACCGAGGTCGCGGTGATCTCGCTCGGCGGCATCGTCACGGCCCAGTCCATCCGGGTCGCGGGCGACGAGCTGGACAACGCGATCATCCAGCACATCAAGAAGGAGTACTCGCTCCTGCTGGGCGAGCGGACCGCCGAGAGTATCAAGATCACCATCGGTTCCGCGTACGACCTGGAGAAGGACGAGCACACCGAGATCCGCGGCCGCGACCTGGTCTCCGGGCTGCCGAAGACCGTGGTCATCTCCGCGGCCGAGGTGCGCAAGGCCATCGAGGAGCCCGTCAACGCCATCGTCGACGCGGTCAAGACGACCCTCGACAAGTGCCCGCCCGAGCTCTCGGGCGACGTGATGGACCGCGGGATCGTCCTCACCGGCGGCGGCGCGCTGCTGCGCGGCCTCGACGAGCGGCTGCGCCGCGAGACGGGCATGCCGATCCACATCGCGGAGAACCCGCTGGATTCCGTGGCGCTCGGCTCGGGCAAGTGCGTCGAGGAGTTCGAGGCGCTCCAGCAGGTGCTGGACGCCCAGCCGCGCCGCTGACCGGCCGCGGTCCCGGGGCCGCGCGGTGTCCCCTGAATGCGGACGGTCGGATGTCCGGCATCCGAAGGAAACCGCCGTGCGGCCGCTGCCGTCCCGTACGGCGGCTCGTTGATACACAGGCAGAGACATTCCTACGAGGAAGGCACGGCCGCCGCACGTGAGGGACACAAAGGAGAGCCGGCTGCTCCTGGTGCTGTTGATCGTCGTCGCGTTCGCCCTGATCACCGTCGACATCCGCGGGGGAGAGAACTCCCCCGTCGACGGCGCGCGACACGCGGCGGCCGCCGCGCTCGGGCCCGTGGAGAACGGTGTGGCGGGCGCGGTGAACCCGGTGGGCAACGCCATAAGCGCGGTCCGGGACTCGGACACCCGGCACAACCGCATCACCGAACTCGAACAGCAGAACGCGCAGCTCAAGCGCGAGCTCGGCAGCGACGACCAGAACCGCGCCAAGGCCAAGGAGCTGGACAAGATCCTGCGGGTCGCCGGCGCGGGGCAGTACGGGGTGAAGGGGGCCCAGGTCGTCGGGATAGGAGCCGCGCAGGGCTTCTCCTGGACGGTCACCCTCGACATCGGCTCCCGTGACGGCATCAAACGGGACATGACCGTGCTCAACGGCGACGGGCTCGTCGGCCGGGTCACCACGGTCGGCCCCACCACCTCGACGGTGCTCCTCGCCAACGACCCCGACTTCACGGTCGGCACCCGCCTCGAACGCACCGGGGAGCTGGGCTTCGCCACGGGGCAGGGCGACCGGCCGATCTCCGTGCAGCTGCTGAACGCCAAGGCGAAGGTCAAGCCGGGCGACCGGATGGTCACCTTCGGGTCGAGCAAGGACAAGCCGTTCGTCCCCGGCGTGCCCGTCGGCACCGTCGAGCGGGTCGACCCCTCGGGCGGCGGCCTGACGCGGACGGTGTACGTGAAGCCGTTCGTGGGCTTCACCAAGCTCGACGTGGTCGGTGTCGTCGTCCAGGCGCCGCACCAGGACCCGCGGGACACGGTCCTGCCGCCGAAGCCGAAGGCGAAGCCCGCCCCGACCGTCACCGTCACGGTCAGCCCGTCCGCCGACGCGGGCCAGGGCGAGGGACAGGGCACAGGACAGGACGACACGGCGGGCGAAGGCCGGGGCACCGGGCAGGACACCGGCCAGGGCGCGGGCGACGGCGGGGACGCCGTACCCGATCCGAACGCGAACACCGGCACCGCCGACGACAATCAGGAATAGAGCCGCTCCATGCGCATCAACCGGATTCTGCTCTCGGCCGCGCTGGTCGTGGTCGCCCTGGTCCTCCAGGTCTCCGTCCTCGCGAGACTCCACCTGCCCGGCGCGGTGCCCGACCTCATGCTGCTGGTCGTCCTCGCGCTCGCCTTCGTGTACGGGCACGTCGGCGGCGCCCTCGTCGGCTTCGGCGCCGGCCTGCTGACCGACCTCGCGCCGCCCGCCGACCACGCGGCCGGGCGGTACGCGCTGGTGCTCTGCGTGATCGGCTACCTGGCGGGGCTCGTACGCCCGGAGAACGGGCAGGTCCGCTCGGCGCTGCTGCCGATGTTCGCGGTCGTCTGCGCCGCCCTCGGCTCCACCCTGCTCTACGCGGGCGTCGGCGCGCTCGTCGGGGACACGGCCGCCCGCCATGTGGGGCTCGGGGGGCTGCTGTTCACGGCGGCCGTGTACGACCTGCTGCTCGCGCCGTTCACCGTGCCCTGGATCATGGCGCTCGCGAGAAAGGCCGACAACGATCCGCTCGCCGAGTCGCAGAAGTCCGGCGGCGGGGGCGCGGGCGCCGACGTCGCGGCCGGCTGGACCGGTTACGGCACCGGGCTGCGGATCGGCGGCCAGCGCGGCGGGCTGCGCGTGCGGGCCGCCCGCAACAGGGCGGCGAAGGCGGGACGCATCAAGGGGGTCAAGCGGCTGTGAGCAACATTCCGGAGACCGGCAGGACGCCCCGGGTGAAGATCCGGGTGATCGTCATCCAGATCCTCGTCTTCTCCCTGCTGCTCACGCTCGGTGGCAGGCTCTGGTACCTCCAGATCCGCAACGGCGAGCAGTACACGCAGGAAGCGGACAACAACCACGTCCAGCAGGTCGTGCAGCCCGCCGTGCGCGGCTCCATCGTCGACGACCGGGGCGTGCCCCTCGCCGACAACGAGACCCGGCTCGTGGTCTCCGCGAGCCGCACCGAACTGCTGAAGCAGCCCGACGACGGCAAGGCAGTCCTCACCCGCCTCGCCGGCGTCCTCGGCATCAAGCCGAAGGACGCCGTCGACAAGGTCAGGCTGTGCGACGCGAAGACGCCCAAGCCGTGCTGGAACGGCTCCCCGTACCAGCCCATCCCGATCACCGACAAGGCCACCACCCAGCAGGCGCTCCAGATCATGGAGCGCCGCGAGGACTTCCCCGGCATCACCGCCGAGCCCACCGCGGTCCGCAGCTACCCGGGCCCCGTCGGGGTCAACGCCGCCCAGGTCCTCGGCTACCTCGGCCCGGTGACGGACAAGGAGGTCGCCGCCTCCGAGAAGACCGACAACCCGCTGCTGCGCTCCGACAGCGTCGGCCGCGCCGGCCTGGAGAGCGAGTACGACCAGCAGCTGCGCGGCAAGTCGGGTGTGACCCGCTACGAGGTCGACAACCTCGGCCGCGTCATCGGCAAGGCGGGCGCCACCCCGGCGCAGGCCGGCAGCAACCTGGTGACCAGCATCGACTCCCGCGTCCAGGCGGTCACGGAGAAGGAGCTCGCGGAGGCGATGAAGAACCTCCGCAAGCAGTACGACTCCGTCACCGGCGAGAACTACAAGGCCGACTCGGGCGCCGCCGTCGTGATGGACGTGCACACCGGCCGCGTCCTCGCGATGGCCAGCAACCCCACGTACGACCCGAACGTGTGGACCGGCGGCATCTCGTCGGCGCAGTACACGAACCTCACCAACAAGAAGTCGAACTACCCGCTGCTCAACCGCGCCACCCAGGGCGAGTCGGCGCCCGGCTCGACCTTCAAGGTGATCTCCACGAGCGCCGCGGTCAACGCCGGGTACAACCCGGACGGCGGCTACCCCTGCACCTCCTCGATGACCGTGGGCGGCCGCGTCTTCAAGAACTTCGAGGGCGAGAACTTCGGCGCCATCAGCCTCGCCAAGGCGCTGGAGGTCTCCTGCGACACCGTCTTCTACAACGTCGCCTACGACCAGTGGAAGAAGGACGGCGGGATCAACGCGAAGCACCCGAAGGACTGGTTCTTCAAGACGGCCCACCAGTTCGGGCTCGGCAAGAAGACCGGCATCGACCTGCCCAACGAGGTCTCGGGCCGGGTCCCCGACCGCCAGTGGAAGCAGGCCTACTGGGACGCCAACAAGGCCGCGTGGTGCAAGGACGGAAAGAAGAACGGCTCGTACGTCCAGCAGATCGAGTTCGAGAACTGCAAGGACGGCTACCAGATCCGCCCCGGTGACTCGCTGAACTACGCGATCGGGCAGGGTGACACGCTGCTCACGCCGATCCAGGAAGCCGTCATGTACTCGGCGATCGCCAACGGCGGCACGATGTACCAGCCGACCATCGGCAAGGCCGTCGTGAGCGCGGACGGCAAGAAGGTCACCCCCATCAGGCCCAAGGTCTCCGGGCACCTGCCCGACAGCAAGAAGACCATCTCGTACATCAACAAGGCGCTCCAGGGCGTGGTCACGAGCGGCACCGCCGCCTGGCAGTTCGGCGGCTGGCCGCAGGACAAGATCACATTGCACGCCAAGACCGGTACGGCCGAGGTCGCGGGCAAGCAGACCACCGCCTGGCTCGCCACGTACACCAAGGACTACGCGGTCATCATGACGATCTCGCAGGGCGGCACCGGATCGGGCGGCGCGGGCCCCGCGGTCCGCAAGATCTACGAGGCCATGTACGGCATCGGCGCGGACGGCTCCATCGACCCGAAGGCGGGCATCCTGCCGAAGCCGGTCTCCGCGCTGCCGAAGATCCAGTCCGACGGGTCGATCGACGCGCCGGAGCTCAAGCCGTACAAGGCGCCGAAGAAGAAGGAGCCGGTGGGCCCGAGCGCCCCGGCGGACCCGAACGCCTCAGAGCAGCCGGCGGAGCCCGCCGGCACCGGCGGCGGCACCCAGCAGGTGGCCGCGGGCCCGCTCGCGACCCCGGCCCGGAGGGACTGAGCGATGGCCGGTACCAGTGGTTTCTCCGTCTCCGGCTACGGTCCGCGCCGTACCGGCTGGGCGCGGCTCGCGGCCCGCGACTCGGCCCTGCGCAAGCTCGACTGGCCGCTGCTGCTCTCCGCGGTCGCCCTGTCCCTCATCGGCTCGATGCTGGTGTACTCGGCGACCCGCAACCGCACCGCGCTCAACGGCGGCGACCCGTACTACTTCCTCGTACGCCACCTGATGAACACCGGCATCGGCCTCGCCCTGATGGCCGGCGTCCTGTGGCTCGGCCACCGCACGCTGCGCGGTGCCGTGCCGATCCTCTACGGGCTGTCGATCCTGCTGATGCTGGCGGTCCTCACCCCGCTCGGCTCCACGATCAACGGCGCCCACTCGTGGATCGTGATCGGCGGCGGCTTCTCCGTACAGCCCTCGGAGTTCGCCAAGATCACCATCCTGCTCGGGATGGCGATGATCCTCGCCTCCCGGGTCGACGCGGGCGACACAGAACACCCCGACCACCGCACGGTCGCCAAGGCCCTCGCCCTCGCGCTGGTGCCGATGACCGTCGTCATGCTCATGCCCGACCTGGGCTCCGTCATGGTGATGGCGGTGATCGTGCTCGGCTGCCTGCTGGCGTCCGGCTCGCCGAAGCGGTGGATCCTCGGGCTGATCGGCGCGGGCGTCGTCGGCGCCGTCGCCGTGACCGCGCTCGGCATCCTCGACCAGTACCAGATCAACCGGTTCGCCGCGTTCGCCAACCCGGACCTCGACCCGGCGGGCGTCGGCTACAACACCAACCAGGCGCGCATCGCGATCGGTTCCGGCGGACTGCTCGGCAAGGGACTCTTCCACGGCTCGCAGACCACCGGGCAGTTCGTGCCCGAGCAGCAGACCGACTTCGTCTTCACCGTCGCGGGCGAGGAGCTCGGCTTCCTCGGCGCCGGGTTCATACTGCTGCTGCTCGGCGTCGTCCTGTGGCGCGCGTGCCGCATCGCCCGCGAGTCGAGCGAGCTGTACGGCACGGTCGTCGCGGCGGGCATCATCGCCTGGTTCGCCTTCCAGGCGTTCGAGAACATCGGGATGACGCTCGGCATCATGCCGGTGGCCGGCCTGCCGCTGCCGTTCGTCTCCTACGGAGGCAGCTCCATGTTCGCCGTGTGGATGGCGGTGGGCCTGTTGCAGTCGATCAAGGTGCAGCGGCCGATAGGAGTCTGAGCCGTACGCGCACGACCGTGAGAAGGGCCGCCCCCGGGCTTGGGGGCGGCCCTTTCCGGTTACCCGGAGGACATGACGGACACCACGCGCGAGGTCGAACGGACGTATGTGTTCCCCGACTCCCCGGGCGGCGCGACGGGCGGCCCGCCCGCCCTGCCCGACCTGACCGGCGTCCCCGGCGTCGCGGAGGCGCGCGCCGAGGGCACGGTCGGCCTCGACGCCGTCTACCACGACACGGCCGACCTGCGGCTCGCCGCGGGCCATGTCACCCTGCGGCGGCGCGAGGGCGGCCACGACGCGGGCTGGCACCTGAAGTTCCCCGTCGCGCCCGGCGTACGGGACGAGCTGCACGCGCCCCTCTCCGCCGAGCTGCCGGACGAACTCGCCCGGCTGGTGCGGTCGCGGACCAGGGGCGCGGACCTCGCGCCCGTCGTCCGGCTCGTCACCTCCCGCACGGTGACCCGGCTGCTCGGCAAGGGTGGCACACCGCTCGTGGAACTCGCCGTCGACGACGTACGAGCGGAACGCCTCGGCGGCCGGCTCACCGTCACCTCCTGGATGGAGGCGGAGGCCGAACTCGCCCCCGGCGCGGACCCGGACATCCTGCGCCGCGTCGACAAGCGGCTGCGTGGGGCCGGCCTCATACCGGCGCGGTCCCCGTCGAAGCTGGCCCGCGCGCTCGCCGAGACGGGGCCGCCCGTGCCCCCGCGAGAGGACGGCCCGCCGCCCCGCACCGCGGGCGACCACCTCCTCGCCCACCTGCGCGAACAGGCCGAGGCGCTCCAGACGCTCGACCCGGCGGTCCGCCGCGGGCAGCCCGACTCCGTGCACCAACTGCGCGTCGCGGCCCGCCGACTGCGCTCCGTGCTGCGCGTGTACGGCTCGGTACTCGACCGGGGCGCCACCCGGCCCGTCGAGGCCGAACTGCGCCGTCTCGGCGCCGCGCTCGGCGCCGACCGCGACACCGAAGTGCTCACCGGGCACCTGCGCGAACGCATCGACGCGCTGCCCGCGCCCCTGCTGCTCGGCCCGGTCGAGGCGCGGCTGCGGCTGTGGAGCGTGGCGCGCGGCGCGCACGCCCGCGACCTCACCCTCACCACCCTGGACGACCGCCGGCACACCGCGCTCCTCGACGCGCTCGCCGCGCTGCTCGCCGACCCGCCGCTGCGGGGGGCCGCGGCGAAGCCGCCGCGCAAGGCGCTGCCGAAGGCCCTGGCGAAGGAGTACCGCGGGCTCGCCCGGCGCGTCGACCGCGCGCTCGCCCTCCCGCCGGGCGAGGAGCGCGACCTGGCGCTGCACTCGGCACGCAAGGCGGCCAAACGGGTCAGGTACGCCGCGCAGGCCGCGGTGCCCGGCATCGGCAGGCCTGCGGCGAGGTTCGCGAAGCGCGTCAAGAAGGTGCAGCGCCTCCTCGGTGAGCACCAGGACGCCGTCGTCGCCCGCGCGGCCGTGCGCGAACTCGCCGTCCAGGCCCACGCGGCGGGGGAGCCGTCCTTCACCTGGGGGCTGCTCCACGCGGACGAGGACGCGCGGGCCCGTGCCTGCGAGCGCGAGCTGCCCCGGGTGTGGCGCGAGGTGGCGAAGCGCGGGGCGCCCGCGGGCTGAGCCCCGGCAGGCCCAGGGGCGGCCTGCCGGGCCCGCCGCGCGCGGTACGCTGGTTAATCGCCCCGGCGCGGCCCCTGCCGCCGTGCGGGCGAGCCGCCCGCACGGCGGGCGTACCACACAGCCGGCCCACGAAAGATCCGCGATGCCTGCCGATTCGGTCTTCCCGCAGCTCGAAGCTCTGCTCCCGCATGTACAGAAGCCGATCCAGTACGTCGGCGGCGAGCTGAACTCCACGGTCAAACCGTGGGAGGAGTGCGACGTGCGCTGGGCGCTGATGTACCCCGACGCGTACGAGGTCGGCCTGCCCAACCAGGGCGTCATGATCCTCTACGAGGTGCTCAACGAGCGCGAGGGCGTCCTCGCCGAGCGCACGTACAGCGTCTGGCCCGACCTGGAGGAGCTGATGCGCAAGCACGGCGTCCCCCAGTTCACGGTCGACAGCCACCGCCCGGTCTCCGCCTTCGACGTGTTCGGGCTGAGCTTCTCCACCGAGCTCGGCTACACCAACATGCTCGCCGCGCTCGACCTCGCGGGCATCCCGCTGGACGCGGCCGACCGCACCGAGGACCACCCGATCGTGCTGGCCGGCGGGCACGCCGCGTTCAACCCCGAGCCGATCGCCGACTTCATCGACGCCGCCGTCATCGGCGACGGCGAGCAGGCCGTCCTGACCATCACCGACATCATCCGTGACTGGAAGGCCGAGGGCCGCCCCGGTGGCCGCGCCGAGGTCCTCTTCAGGCTCGCGCGCACCGGCGGCGTCTACGTGCCGGGCTTCTACGACGTGGAGTACCTCCAGGACGGCCGCATCGCGCGCACCGTGCCGAACAGGTCGGGCGTGCCGTGGCGCGTCTCCAAGCACACCGTCATGGACCTCGACGCGTGGCCCTACCCGAAGCAGCCGCTCGTGCCGCTCGCCGAGACCGTGCACGAGCGGATGTCCGTGGAGATCTTCCGCGGCTGCACCCGCGGCTGCCGCTTCTGCCAGGCAGGCATGATCACCCGGCCGGTGCGCGAGCGCTCCATCACCGGTATCGGCGACATGGTCGAGAAGGGCCTCAAGGCGACCGGCTTCGAGGAGGTCGGCCTGCTGTCGCTGTCGTCCGCCGACCACACCGAGATCGGCGACATCGCCAAGGGCCTCGCCGACCGGTACGAGGAGGACAAGATCGGCCTCTCGCTGCCGTCCACCCGGGTCGACGCGTTCAACATCGACCTGGCCAACGAGCTGACGCGCAACGGCCGCCGCTCCGGCCTCACCTTCGCCCCCGAGGGCGGCAGCGAGCGCATCCGCAAGGTCATCAACAAGATGGTCTCGGAGGAGGACCTGATCCGCACGGTCGCCACCGCGTACGGCAACGGCTGGCGCCAGGTGAAGCTGTACTTCATGTGCGGCCTGCCGACCGAGACCGACGACGACGTCCTCCAGATCGCCGACATGGCGATGAACGTCATCCAGAAGGGCCGCGAGGTCTCAGGATCCAACGACATCCGCTGCACGGTGTCGATCGGCGGCTTCGTGCCCAAGCCGCACACCCCCTTCCAGTGGGCGCCGCAGCTGTCGGCCGAGGACACCGACGCCCGCCTGGAGAAGCTGCGGGACCGCATCCGCGGCGACAAGAGGTACGGCCGCTCCATCGGCTTCCGCTACCACGACGGCAAGCCCGGCATCGTCGAGGGCCTGCTCTCGCGCGGCGACCGCCGCGTCGGCGCGGTGATCCGCGCCGTCTACGAGGACGGCGGCCGCTTCGACGGCTGGCGCGAGCACTTCTCGTACGACCGCTGGATGGACGCCGCCGCGCGGACCCTGCCCGCCTACGGGGTCGACGTGGCCTGGTACACCACCCGCGAGCGCTCCTACGAGGAGGTCCTGCCCTGGGACCACCTGGACTCCGGCCTGGACAAGGACTGGCTCTGGGAGGACTGGCAGGACGCCCTCGACGAGACCGAGGTCGACGACTGCCGCTGGACCCCGTGCTTCGACTGCGGCGTGTGCCCGCAGATGGACACCGAGATCCAGATCGGCCCCACGGGCAAGAAGCTGCTGCCGCTCACGGTCGTCAAGTAGGCCCGGGGGCGGCGCGCCCGGTCGCTCGCGTGTGCGGGGGCCGGGCGGGCGTGCGCCACGCGCGGCACTGCCGCCACGGCGCGCCACCGCGTCGAGTGACGGCCGGGCAGCGGAGTGCGCCGGGGGCGGCCGGGGACCTACGGTCGGTGCGCGCGGCCGTGCGCCCGGCCGGGGAAGCGCCCGGCGTCCCCTGGCGCGCCCCGCCGTCTGGGCCGGCCCGCGCTCCGGCCCGGCCGCCCCTCACCCCCCGGGCGGCCGGGCCAGGTCGGCGGCCCTTCGGTGTGTTTCTCCGGTCAACTCCGCACCATACGAGGTGTGTTGAGAAAGAGAGGCCACAGGGAATGTCGGTGTGACCGGCGTGCGGCGGTGTGTTCCGCGGGGCCCGCGGTGTGGGGGATGCGCGCGGTGTGCGAGGGGCCCGCGGGGTGGGCGTACGGCCGGGCGCGGGAGGCCGGGGAACCGAACGGGGCCCGTGCGCGTACTCTGGGTAGTACAACGACTGTCCCCGGCGCGGCGCCCGCACCCGAAGTCGTCCTGAGCGATCAGGACCGACGCCGGGAGACGGAGCCCACCGCACGCCCGGGGTCCCGCGTTCGGACCGGGCCGGACCACCAGAGCCCGGCGCGATCCGAGGGGGAGGACCCCGAGGGCCGCGCCAGACCGCGCGGCCCCGCACCGAGGAGAGAAACCACTGGGCAAGCGACAGCCCGAAGGCCCGCCGCCCGCACCCGCGGTGCAGCGCATCCGACTGCGCTACACCAAGCGCGGCCGCCTCCGGTTCACCAGCCACCGCGACTTCCAGCGCGCTTTCGAGCGGGCGCTGCGCCGCGCCGAGGTGCCCATGGCGTACTCGGCGGGGTTCACACCGCACCCGAAGGTGTCGTACGCCAATGCCGCACCCACCGGCACGGGCAGCGAGGCCGAGTTCCTGGAGATCGCCCTGACGCAGCCGCGCGACCCGCGCGAGCTGCGGGACCTGCTCGACGCGTCGCTGCCCGCGGGCCTCGACGTCGTCGACGCGGTGGAGGCCAGGGTCCCCGGGCTCGCCGAGCGGCTGACCGCCTCCGTGTGGGAGCTGCGCCTCGACGGCGTCGCGGAGGGCACCGCCCAGCGCGCGGTCGCCGCGTTCCTCGCGGCGGAGAGCGTCGAGGTCGAGCGCCGCACCAAGAACGGCATGCGGACGTTCGACGCCCGCGCCGCGGTCGTCGACCTGCGGGTCGTCGCGGAGTCCCGCCAGGGCGGCGGCTCCGCGGGTACGGCCCCCTGTGCGATACTGCGGCTGGTTGTTCGGCACGCGACACCCGCCGTACGACCCGACGACGTCCTGTCCGGTCTCCGAGCTGTGGCCGACCTGGCGCCGCCGGTCCCCGCAGCGGTGACCAGGCTGGCGCAGGGGCCCCTCGACGAGGAGTCCGGCACGGTGACCGACCCGCTCGCGCCCGACCGCGAGGCGGAGCCGGCGGGCCGCACCACGGCCCCCGGGACCGCCGCCGCGACGGCGGGAGGGGACCCGGTCCCCGCGTAGGACCGTCGCCGCGCGCCGCCCTCGAATCCGGGAGCCACCTGGATCGGGCAGCGCACAGACCAGAAGACTTTCGCCAGGCCGTGCCCGCGGGACAAGCGGGTAGGGAACCGGCGAGCCAGACACAGAGTTCCCGTGCGGCGCCCGCGCCCCGGGCGGTGGCGGACGCGCAGCGCGCGGACCGCCGCCGGACCGGAACCAGGCGCGGCGCCCGGGAACGTGACGGGAGAAACGCCCGGATGTCCAACGAGACCTTGTCCTCCGGCACGGCCGGAGAGAACCCCGAAGAGAACAACAGCCCCAGCGACACGCTGCCGCCGCGCCGCAGGCGCCGCGTCGCCTCGCGTCCCGCTGGCCCGCCCGCCGGAGCCGAGGGCGGCGAGTCCGCGCAGGTCACGGCCGAGACCCCGGCGGCGCCCAGCGCGGCGCCCCCCGAGACCGCTGCGCCGGAGCCC
>NZ_BAABEP010000084.1:0-22137 GCF_039540215.1 Streptomyces tremellae | reverse complement strand
CGACCCACAGCCCGCCCCATCAGCTTGACGAAACCCATAGGGGCACCCCCCCGCGACGGGCGCGCCGCCGCCGGCGCCGACCCCGCCGCCGCCGAACGCACCGAACGCGGCGCCGCCCACGGCCAGCATCAGGACGTTCGACAGGCCGTCCGAGATCTGGAGGGCAGAGGAGTTCGCGCCGACCTCGTCCGGCGCGGACAGGCTCAGCGCGACCACGCTCGTCGAGGAGATGACGGTCCCCATGCCGAGGCAGCCGACCGCCCACGCGACCGCCACCACCCACACCGGCACCGCGCGGACCAGCACCGCGGGCGCGATCGCGATCCCCAGCGTCACCAGCACCATGCCGAGGGCCGTCAACGGCTCCCGGTGCGGCTGGAGTCGCGGTCGCGACTGCGCGTACGAGCCGAGCGCCCAGGTCGCCCCGCCCACCGCGATCGAGAGGCCCGCCATGGTCGGCGACAGGCCGCGCTGCGTCACCAGCATCAGCGGCACGAAGCTCTCCGCGGCGATGAACGACCCCGCGGCCACCCCGCGCAGCGCCACCACGGCGGGCAGCCCGCGCGCCGCCCGCCAGGTCCCCGCGGGCAGCAGCCTGGGCACGGCGGCGCCGAGCAGCGCGGCGCCCGCCGCGGCCGGCACCAGCGACACCCAGCGCAGGTCCTCGCCCGCGTACTGGAGCAGCGCGGCGCCGGCCGACAGCGCGAGCGCCGGCACGAGGCGGCGCCGGCCGAAGCGCGGGGCGGGCGCCCGCGGATCGGCGCGGCCCGCGGCCATCCGCCGGATCGCGGGCAGCGCGAGTGCGAGCGGCAGCACGATCAGGACCGGGATGCCGAGGAACACCCAGCGCCAGCCCAGCTGTTCCGTCACCGTGCCGGCCGCGAGCGGCCCCACCACGGACGGGACGACCCAGGCAGCCGCGAACGCCGCCATGATCGAGGGCCGCAGCCGCCGCGGGTACACGCGCCCCACGACGACGTACAGCGCGACGATCACCAGGCCCCCGCCAAGACCCTGCACGGCGCGGCCGACGATGAACACCCACATGCCCGCGGCGGTCCCCGCGACGAGCAGCCCCGCCGCGAACATCCCGATCCCGGCGGTGAGCGGCGCGAGCGGCCCTGCGCGGTCCGCCCACTGCCCGGCGAGGACCATCCCGAACAGACTGGTCGCGAAGTACGCGGAGAACGCGAAGGCGTACAGCGGGATCCCGTGCAGCTCCCGCGCCGCCACCGGCATCGCCGTCCCCACGGCGGTCGCCTCGAACGCGATGAGCAGCACGGCCGACACGATCCCGACGCTCAGCGCCCGATACGGCGCCCGCAGCACCCCGTCACCCGCCGGCGCGCCCGTCCCCGCGCCCTCCTTCGTGCCCGCCGGCCCCGCCGACCCCGCAGTCCCGGGCGGCCCCGCCGGCTCGGCGGGCTCGAAGGCAGCGACATCGGCGTCGCGCGGCTCAGGCGTCTCCACCCCGCCAGCGTAAGGGTCACAGCCGCCCATGGCCCCTGTCCGACGACGGGTCCCACCTGGTCCCTTGGACGTACGCCCCCGGGGGCGCGGCGGGCCCGAGCCCCGGACAGACCGGACGGGCCCTGTGCCCGGATACGCACGCGCGACACCGACGTACGCACCGCTCCCGACGCCGTACTTCGTGAGCGTGTCGTCCGCGGGCCCCTTGGCGGACCCGGCCGTCGTGGTGCTGGACCCCTACGGCAGTTCAGACCGGCAGCTCAGGTCCCCCCGCCCCGCGCGCCGCGGCGCCCGTCCACAGAAGCCGGGAGGAGGAAGCCGCGCACGGCGTCCGTCACGCGCCACCGGCGGGGCGGAGCGCCGGGTCGGAGGTGAGGCCGCCGCTGTCCGCGCACTGGAGCTTCCCCGCCACCCTGAGCGCGACCGAGTTCAGCACGGAGAGGTTGGCCTCGTCGATCTGCCGCCGGGTGCCGTCCGGTTCGCTCCTGTGCTGGCTCAGCGCGGCGTTCGACAGGACGGACTCCACGATGGCGGGCTGCTTCTCCGTGCTGCCCTTGAGCCGTGGGCTGACACAGTCGAAGTAGAGGTACGCCCAGTCGGGGTTCACGAACGCGTTGCGCCCGATCCCGTAGCGCACATGCCCGGAGAACGTCTTCCTGTCGGCCTCCTGCGCCGTGGCGAAGCTGAACTGCACGCGCAGGTCCGAGGTGCCGACCGTCCTGAGGTTGGGCACGGCACACGCGGTGGCCGGCTTCACGTCGAGGTCCTCGGCGTCGACACCGGCCACATACCCGTCCCGCAGCTCGGCGGCGGCCCTCGCGAGATCCGCGTCACTGCCGCTGGACGGCAGGTACTCCTTCGAACCCGTCAGGAAGTCCAACGACTTCGCGGCATGCGGCGAGAGCGCACCGCCGCAGACCTCGGCCGCCGAGACCGTCTTCTGCGCTCGGCCGCCGTCATCGCCGCCACCACCGCAGCCGAGGACACCCGCCCCGATCCCGACGACCACCCCGACGGCCCCGACCGCCCTCCATGCACGCACGTCAATTCCCATCGATCAACTCGAACCAGCCCTTGCCACCGTCAGCCTCAGCCCGTCTGTGGCTGATTGCCCTGCTGGACCTCCCGGAGATTGCCTGTGTTGTACCCGTCCTGGGCACTCTGCCGCAGATCCTCGGCGAAGTTGCCGTCGCCGACGTGGTTGAGGTTGTGCTGTTCGATGAACACGTTCGCGGGACCCTCGACGTTCTCCTCGCCGGCCTTGAAGACAGCAGCCCGCTCCTGGTGTGCCTGGTCGCCCAGGCCGTCCGTGTACTTCTCCTGCGAAGCGTCCGACCAGTCGCCCATCATCTGCCCCGCGTACTGCTCGATGACGCCCTGGCCGTTCTCCACCGCGAGCGGGACGAGAACCGCCGCCGCTCCGGCGGCGGGCGCCGAGATCGGCAGGAACGCGGCGCCCGCCCCCACAGCAGCCCCGACACCCAGATCGATCCACCCCGACCGCTTCTCCATGGCCTTCGCATAGTCATCAGCGGTCTTGCCGTACTCGGCCCCGATCTGGTCCGCGCGGGACTGGTCGAGAATGCCCTGGGTCTGGGCGCCGATGTTCACGGCGTGACGGGCGAGGCCCTCGTTGGTGACCGTGCCGTCCGCATTCACCTGCGCCTCAAGCACCGAGGTCGTGTAGACGCGCTGGGCATCGGTCACGGAGGCGTAGGCGTCCGGATGCTGGCCGAGGGAGCTCAGGAACCCGCGCGTGTCCGACCTGCCGAACTCGGCGTGCGCGCCGTGGTTCTTGCCCGGCGCGAAGACACTGTCGTCGGCGTTCTTGTCGAGTCCCCAGTCCAGGTCGTCGATGTACCCGGCCCCCATGTTCCCCAGGCTGTCGGACAACGACTCCTGCTTCTTGAGCAGTTCGGCGTCGCCCCCGTACTGCGCCACGACCTTCTGCATCACCTTGGCGCCGTCGTCGGTGCGTACCAGTGCGGCGTGCTGGTCGTCGTACGAGTGACCCAGGGTGGCCGACTCCAGGGCGTGGCCGAGGCTGTCGTAGCCGAACTTGTTGCTCTCGCCACCGTCGACGACGTCCTTGGGCCAGTCCCGGTCCTTCGTGAGGTAGTCGAAGGCGTCGACCTTCTTGTCGTCCGTCGTGTCGCCGGGCGTCAGGTCGATACTGCTGTTGAAGAAGTCGGCGGACGCCTTGGGGTTGTGTCCGAGCGACTCCATGAAGCCTTCCATCGGGTCGTGTCCGATGTCCGTTCCGCTCCAGTTGAGATGCGACATGCCACCGAGCGAGGAGGTCCAGAACATGCTGGGCTTCCCCAGGCCGTTCTTCGTCATCTTGTTCTCGGTGACGACGAGCGCGTCGCCGTAGTCGTGGAGGAACGTGGAGTCGAACTTCCCGTACCGCATCAGGTTGCTCATGACCTGGAAGCCGTAGGGCGAGGTGCCGCGCGTGTGGATCGGCTCCGCACCCGCGTTGATGATGTCGGTCTTCCACTGGTTCATCGCCGGGCTGTCGGAGTGTGTGGCGCTGGCCAGCGTCAGGCTCCAGTTCTTCTGGAGGTCCTTGAGCAGGTCCTTGTGGTCGGCGCCGAGACGCGACCCGTCACTCGGGTCGCCGATGTCCGCCCAGAAGTCCAGATTCCCCTTCGCGCCGACATCCAGGGCGAACTGCTCGGCGAAATACTGGTCGCCCTTGTTGTCCGCGAGGTACTTGTTGAGCCGCTTGACCTCGTCGGGGGTCGCGTCGTCCCCCTTCGCCACGATCGCGGCGGCCTTCTTGGCGTCTTCGGTGTCCTGTGCCTTGGAGGCGGACTTGAGGGAGCTGTAGTCGGTCCCGGAGAAGTCGTTCTTGTCCTTGCCCACCAGCGTGCGCAGCGCACGGGACGCGATCCCGTCCGCGTCGTTCGCCCGTTCGACGGCCGCCTTGATGGCGGACCTGGTGGCCGCGAACTGCTCCTCGGTGGGCTTGGGCCCGTCGTAATCGCTCGACCTGCTGTCGGGACGGACCAGATAGCTGACGACACCGTCGGGGTCTATGCGTATGCCCTTGGCGGGGGCCTCGTCCACGACGGTGTTGAGGGCCTTCCTGGCTGCCGCGAACTCCGTGTGCGCGTCACGGAGGATGTTGCGGATACTGCTCGCCTCCGTCTTCGCGTCGCCGAACTCCTTGGCCGTCTTCCGCACGAACTCACGGGTCACCCCGGCGTTCTCCCCGGCCCAGTCGGCCTTCTCCGCCTTGGCCTTCATGGCGTCGGCGGACCGTTCGAGCGCCTCAAGCTTCGTGACGGTGGCGCCCCAGTCCTTCACCGCGTCGTCGAGGCCGCTCAGGTTCGCATGCAGGACCTGCTCAAACGTCAACATGCCCGACCCTCACGTGAAGTGCTTGTCGATCTCGGCGATCGAGAAGTTGCTGATCAGGGTCTCTTCGTGGTTCTTGTGACTGACCACGGTGTCTTCGAGGTGGTTGTGGATGTGCGCGCAGGCACTCAGCAGTGTCTCGGCCTGAGTCCGCCAGGTGTCCCACGCGGTCCACAGGGCGGAGCCGGTGGCGAAGCCGTCAGCACTGAGCGTGTCGGCGGCCGTACCCGTGTTCGCTCCGGCGTGGAACGCGTCTGACTCGAACTGGTGGAACAGGCTTTGGGCGTCGTTCCCGACGGCCTTGAGGTCGGGCGAGGTGACCTTGTAGTCGGCGCCGGCGCCCCCGCCTGCGGCACCGGCAAGCCGCATTCTCGCGTTGTCGGCCGCGGCGCTCCGCGCGGACGCCCACTCTTCATCGAACGACATGATGCCCCCGTCAGTGAGAACCGAGACCGGCCGCCGCACCGTCTCCGCCGACAGGGCCCGGGGTCGCACGCTCCGACGTCACACTGGCGTTCCGCCCGCCCCGAGCGCGGTCAGACACCCGCCCGCCGTCGCATGACAAGGCGCCCCCGCTCCCCCGTGTCGCCGTGCGCCAGAACGCCACCCGGCTCCTCATAGTCCCGGGCACTTTATCATTCCTTTGATATGCCAGGGGTGCCGATTTCCGGGAGGAATCGCCCTATTCGAGCTTTCCGGACAGTCGATGAAAGCAGTGGCAACTCGCCTGCCGGGATTTCCGCCGCGTCAGACACCGCTGCCCGGCGGGGCGGGCTCCCTTCCCGCCGGAGGCGGCGGCTACTGCCCCGGGTACCGGGAGGCCTGCCGGTCCGGGTGCCCCGGGGCCTGCGGCGGGTCACCCGGCTGTAGCTGCGTCGTGTACGCGTACGGGCCCGGCGGCTGCGGCGGCGCGACGGCCGCGGACCTGCGACGGGCCCGCGAGACCGCGAACGCCGCCGCGCCCGCCACCGCGACCACGGCGGCGGCGACTCCGATCCACAGCCCCGTGCCGCCCCCACTGCCCGAGCCCGAGGCGGTGCTCGCGGCGGGCGCGTGGCCCTGCCCGCCGCCGCTGCTCCCGCCGCTCGCCCGAGCACCGTCCGAGGCGGACGGGGCGGCCGACTTCTCCGACGCGGCGAGGTCGGGCAGCGGATACACGTCCGCGGGCCCGGGATCCCCCGGGTGCTTCAAGGCGACCAGCGGCCGAACGGCCCCGTACCCCACCGACTCGTTGTGCCGCCCACCACCGGCGACACCACTCGCCGTGTTCAGCAGAACGCGCAAGACCTGGTTGTTCGTCCAGTCCGGGTGCTTCGACCAGAGAAGGGCGGCCGAGGCGGAGGTCAGTGCGGTGGCGTCACTGGTGCCGCTGCCGCCGCACAGCCCGGACCCGCCGGGACAAGCCTTGATGATGTCCTGGGCAGGCGCCGAGATGTCGACCTGCGGCCCGGTCTCCGAAAGAGGAAGCTGCGCCGCCTTGCGATCGAGCCCACCGACCCCGACGACTCCGGGAGTCGCGGCCGGATACTCGACCGGGTTTCCCTTCTCCCCCTCATTCCCGACAGCAGCGAAGACGAGCTTGTCTTTGGAGAGGGCATACTTCACCGCCCCTTGGAGTTCCGAACTGTCGTGCCCTATGTCGCCGACCGAGATGTTGATGACCTTGGCCGATGTATCTGCGGCATACCTGATCGCTGCCGCCATGCTGGTATCGAACGGCACGCCGCCCTTCGCCGACTCCTCGTTCACGTAGGGAATCCGAATGGGAATCACTTTCGCCCCGGGCGCGAGGCCCCACGACCCCCGGGTAGGACCGAGATTTCCCGTGGCAGCTATCAGCGCAGCCATGGCAGAGCCGTGGCCGGCGACATCGTTGTACTCGTCTCCCTTCTGCGTTGAGAAATCCTTGCCAGGCAGCATCCGTCCCTGGAGATCCGCCAAGGACTTGTCGACGCCCGAATCGATCACGGCCACCGACACGCCCTTGCCAGTCGTGATCCTCCAGATCTGGTCAGCCTCCATGGCATTGAGGTGCCACTGTTGATCGCGCACCGTTCCTGCGGCCGCCGCGGGCACCGCGGCCACGCCGAACAGCAAGGCGGCGATCCCTGATACCACCACGGACCTGGAAAGCGCCGAACGTCGGCGTGCTGCGCGCATCTTCTCTGACCAATCCGGCGGGCTCAGTCGATGACAGGAGGTACAACCCGCCGGTTGCCCTGCTGCCAGGTCTCTTCTTCCTCGATCAGGTAGTCCGGACGCTCGCCATCGCCCTCACTCACGGGACGTCGCGCACCGACTCCGGCACGGGGCAGAGGCCCCGTACGGTCCAATTGGCCTCTCCGCTGCGACGAAGCCGCTTCCTCTTGCCGCAACAACCCCGCCCCGCCCTGCGTGAAGGGACGAGCGCCCATCCTTCCGGGCTGTCCGGGACGTCCCACCACTCCGCCGGGCTCGGAAGCAAGACGACGTCCTCCGACCAGACCGTTTCGTCCCGCGTCCGGTACGCCGCCGCTCCCCCCGTGCGTGCCCGGCACCCCACGTCCCATCATCTGCCGTCCGCTGCTGCCATCCGCCCTTTCAGAGCCGATCACCGTGCCGCGCGGCAGACGCGCGGGCGGTCTACCGGCAGGCGACTCCACAGGCCGCCCCCCGATGATCCCGCTTTGGCGCGGGAGAGACGACCGACCGCCGGTCTGCGCCATGCCATCGGAAGGACCACCCAAAGCACCCGCCCGGGGCAGCTGCCCTACCGGAGTACCGCTACTCCTTCGGCTACTGAGGCCGCTCGGCCCGGCACCTGTACCACCGAAGGGCGGGAGAACGACGCTGGGCACCGGCTGAGGGCGCGAAGCCCGGTCCGGTACGGGAGGGGGCAGAGTCTGCTGCCCATCCCTGGGCATGGTCTGGGACGTCACACCGTCAATCTCGGTGCGCGGGTTGTGGGCAAACGAGCTCGGCCCCACATGGGCACCTCCGCCATAGGTGGCGTGAGCGACCGAGGACGAGTCATCACGGGACACGACGCCACCGCCCGCAGGCCCACCCGTGACCGTCGCAGCCAGACGACCGCCGTCCGCCGTCGAGCGGCGAACGCCTCCACCGGAGACGCCCAGCGGCGATACGTGCGGGTCGGGATCTTTCCAACGGTCACCCAGACGAGAGGCCGGCGGCGGGAACGTGGGCGGCTTCAACTTGTTGATCTCGGTACCCGCCTGCACATACGACGACGCCAACCTCCGCATCTGCACCGCAGCATCCGCACGCGCCGACTCGATCCGCGACGACGCCAACATCGCCGACTTCTCCCACCCCGGAGAACCACTGTCCGCCAACGCCCGCGCCGCATCCCGCAGATCCGACCGAGCCCCCACCGTCACCGACAACGCCGGCATATTCGCATGCGCCTCCACGATCGTCTGCGACACATGACCCATCCACCTGCCCGCACCCCCCGCATACGAAGCCAGCTTCAACGTCGCATTCGCCGTCTGATCACCCCACTCACGAAACGCATCACCCCCCTCACCCTCCCACTCCAAAGCCCTGACATGCGCCTTCAGATGCTCACCGATCTTGCTCACCGTCTCCGCAACCGAAGCCAGCTTCTCCGAAACACCCGCCGCCGTCCGCGCATCCGCCGACCGCAACAACGCCACCATCTCCGCATGCGACATCGACTCGAAATCCGTCTCGCCCGGTACCGGCTTTCCACCACCCGGTGAGCCCATGAAGCGCCTCCCCCGTGCTTCGAACTGTCCGCCCGTACCGATCAGCGGGCCTTGGCCATCGACTTGTACAGGTCCCGACCGGATGGTACTGCCCCACGGTCGGCTCCCGCAGCGGCGCCTCCGGCCTGCCCCGTTGCGTTCCGTCACGTCATCCGCGGGTCCCGGTCCGGAAGCGTGGCCGGAACGGTCACATCATTGGTGCAGCCCACGGCCGGCAGGATCCGCGCCGCCGAGACATACAGGGCCTGCGTCGCGGAGCGGTCGTCGAACCCGTCCCGAAAACGCAGGCCACCGTGCAACGTCGCCGGATGCCCACCCGCCGGCGTACTCCCCGGCCGCCGACAGCCGATGTTCACCTGCCGCTGATACACATTCACCCACAAACAGGCAAATGTCTTGCTCACATGGGTCACACCTGCGCGACCTGCTGTCTCCCGCTGCCAGGACCAGCCTCGTAGACGGTGTTCTCGGGGATGAAACCGGCGGCGGAAACCGGCGTTCGCGTCCTTGACCAGATAAGCGCGTCTCGGCCTGCACGATCCCGTCGCACACCGTGGCCCAAGAGACCGGTCGACCGGCCACCTTGGCCTCGCCGCGTTCCTCATCCGGCGACCGGAGGGGACGTATTCGGGGGCTCCGGGCTCGGCGCGTTCTCCACGGCTGCCACCTGCCGCACGCCCCCGTTTCCCGAGCAGCGGAGGCTCTTGGCAGCCGCATAGGCGACCGAGTTCAGGAACGTCAGATTGGCCCGCCGCAGTCGCTCCGTCTCCGCAGCCGACCCCGGCGTGCGCTTCCCACTGTGCGGACTCGATCTCAACGCGGCTTTCACCACCAGTGGGCCGTCCTCATTGCCGGGCAACCGGGGGCTCTGGCAGGGGAAGTAGAGTTCGGCCATCACTTCGTCGGCATAGGCCACGTTGGGTCCCAGTCGATAAGTACCCTTCGCGTTCTCCTTCGCGACGAACGACAGGTCCACCTCGGCGTCCCACAGGGGACCGCCGGCCGGAGTGACCTTGCACGCCCGCCCTTTCGCCTCCTGGGTGAAGGTCGTCGGATCCGTCGGCGTACCGGGAACGTACGAGGCAACCAGCTCCGCCACGGCCCGCGCGGGATCCGTCCGGACATCGTCCGGCGCGTACTTCTTGACGGCGGTCATGACTCCGAGCGCTTTGACGCCCTCCGCAGACAACGCGCCGTGGCACACCCTGTCCGCGCCGACCTGAGCGGAGCCCTGCGAACGCCCGTCGCCTCCGCTCGCGTTGCCGCCGCCGTCCTCGCACCCCACGACGGTGGACGCGAGCACAAGCAACAGCGCGCCGGCCCGCCACATCTGCCTCACGGAGGATCCCTTCCCCACGCCGCCGCTCATTGTCCGCTCAGTCATCCGTCTGCGGCTCACTACGCGTCCACTGTGAGATGTTCGACGCGGTGTTGTATTCGTCTCTGCCCGCACCGAGAAACTGCTCCACTTGGGGATCAGTGGTCCTCAGTCCGTGCCGTTGCAGGAACAGTTGCAGCGGTTTGTCCGCATTGCTCTGACCGTCCTGCATCACGGCACGCACCTGGTCGCGGCCGTCCTGTGCCACCTGGTCGTTGTGGTTGTCCGCGCTGGAATCGATCCAACCACCGGTGAGGTCACCCACGTAGTTGTTCACGACTTCCTGTCCGTTGTCCATCGCCAGCGGCACGAGGATCGCCCCGACCCCGGCAACGGGGGCCGAGATCGGCAAGAACGCCGCACCGGCCCCGACCGCAGCCCCCACTCCCAGATCGATCCAGCCCGAGCGCTTCTCCATCGCCTTGCTGTACTCGTCGGCCGTATGACCGTGCTGCGCCGATATCTCGGCGGCACGACCGTCGTCCAGTGTCCCCTGGACACCTGACGTGTACCGCGATATCTCATCCAGGCGGCCCCATTCGGGATGCCCGTCCGTACCTGCGAAACGCTCCAGCGCGGAGTCCGCGTACAGCCGGTTCGCCTGAGAGACGGTGGAATAGGCATCAGGGCTCTGCCCGAGGGTGCTGAGGAAGCCCTTCGCCTCGAAACTCGTCATCTTCACGTGCGCGTGGGGGTTGGATGACGGAGCGAAGGCGCTGTCCTGGTGATCGCCGGACGTCGCCCAGTTCAGATCGTCCACGTAGCCGCCGGCCATGTTGCCCAGGCTGTCGGAGAGAGCCTGCTGTCGCTTGTAAATCAACTCCGCGCCGGAGTCGCCTCCGTACGTGGTGATGACCTGCTTCATGATGCTCGCGGACATCGCGTCCCGGTGCTTCAGCGCCTCCGCGGGGTCGGGCTCGGGGTCGTCGTACGGGTACCCCAGCGTGGCCGACTCCAATGCGTGGCCCAACGCGTCCGACGTGTAGTCGGCGGACGCCTTCAGGGCCTTGGGGTCCAGGCTCGTCGTGTCCGGAGCCGTCTGGTAGCCGACGTTGGCGTAGAACTTCAGATAGTCCGAGATCTCCTTGCCGTCGGCGCGCTTCGGGGGACCGCTCACCAGGTGGCCGTCCTCGTCGTACGCGTGCGGGACGTCGTGGAAGAAGTGCTTCGACGCGTCCGGGCTGTGCCCCAGCGCCTCCAGCACACCGGTCACCGGGTCGTAGCCAGCGCCGTCCTTGCCCGAGGGGTTGAAGAACGCGGGATCGTTCGGGGCATTGATCTGCTTGTTCTGAAAGAACATGTACGGGTCCTTGGCGTGGAGCTGTGTCACGTGCTCCGCGATGGGATCAAGGAACTTCGGGTTGTAGTTGTCGCCGTACCGCAGGATGCCGCCGAGCAGTTGGTACCCGTACGGGGCGCCGCTGGGGTTCATGGAGTTCTTCGTGAGTGGCAGCTGCTGAGTTCCCAACTGCCGCATGCGCGCTGACCACTTGGATGCCCAGTCATCATCCTTGCCCTGTGGCTGCGTCGCGGTGGCGAGCGTCATCCCCAGGTTCTTCTGCAACGCCTGGACGTCCTTGAGTCTGGTCGTGTCGAGATCCGTGCCCGGGCCGTACGGGCTCGCCGCGAGCTGCCCGTAGAAGACCAAGGACTCTTTCGGCCCCAGGTTGCTGTAGAAGTCCCTTGAGAACTCACGGGATGTGTTGTTGTCACGCAGAAGCTCGTTCAGCTGTTGGAGTTGAGTGTGGGAGAGGTCAGCGCCCCTGCGTGCGAGTTCGGCCGCTCGGTGCGCCTGTTCGGCATCGAGACTGCTGTAGACCGGCGCGCTGAACTGGTGCTTGTCGCGCGTGGCATCGGCCTTGAGGGCGTTGGATGCCGACAGGTCGGCGTCATCACACGTTTCCACAACGGCGTCGACCTGTTTCTGCAGTGCGGCGATCCGGTTCTGCTGCCGGCGGTACATGTCGGCGAAGTCCGGATCGTGGCGCGCGTCGTTGTCCTGCTCGACGGGGTGCAGCGCCTCGACCCTGCCATCGGAACCGATCTTCAGATGCTGGTCCTTGGCATGGTCGATGAGCTTCTGGAGCTCGTCCTTCGCCTTCTTGAACGCGGCGTACGCCTCCGAGATGATCGCGTGGATGCCCTTGGCCTCCTTGGCCGCGTCGCCGAACTCCTTCGCAGTCTTGTCGATCATCGGCTTGGTCACGTCGGCGTTGGCCCCGGCCCAGTAGTCGTCCTTCGCCTTGTCCGCCATCGTCGTACGCGCGGTGACGGCGAGCTTCTCCAGCCTGCCGGCCATGGTCGACCACTCGTCCATCGCCTTGGACAGCTTGCCGAGCGGGGCATAGTACACGTCGTCGAAGGTCAACATGGCTGCCCGTGGGTTACCCGAAGTAGTGGTCAATGGCCGTCACCTGCATGGACGTCTGGATGGTCGCTTCCTCCTTCGCATGGGACGACGCGCTGTAGTCGAGGTGGTTCGATATGAGAGCGCACGCGCCGAGCAGGGTGCCGACCTGCGACTTCCAGGTGTCGTGCACGCCCTGCAACGCCACACCCGTGCGGTAGTTGCTGCCGCTCATGGCCGTCGCCGCGGTCTGTGTGCTCTCGTCGGCGATCCGCCCGTCCGCCGAAAGACGGTCGTGCAGGTGGTAGGCGGCGTTTCCCAGCGCCCCGAGGTGGTCCTGGTTGACCTGGAGGTCTTTGCCCAACGGCCCGCCCGGCCCACTGGGCTCCGGCGCCATGTGGTTCAGCTCCATGCCGACATTCCGCGCCGCCTGCTCGCGCGCGGACGCCCACTCCTCATCGAACGACATGCCGCTCCCCCATCACCCGCTCCATCGCACGCAGCCACGCGGCTCCACGCTGAACCACGAGGAACCAGCGCCACGGTCCCAGATACTTTAACTGTTCATGGCAAGCCTCTCAGGGCTCGGGCCTGGCCCCACGCCCCTGGTACGGCCCGGTCTGCGGGGTCGCCGTCAGCGCGCGCTGGGCGCCTTGCGCCGGGCGCGGGTCACGGTGAAGCCGGCTCCCAGAGCGACGATCACAGCGGCCACGCCTGTGCCGGTCCAGAGTGCGGTGTGGCCGCCGGAACTCGACGACGGGCTCGCCGCGGGGGACGCGCTCTGGCCGGTGCGGCCCTCTGCGCCCGACGACGGGTCGGCCGACTTCTCCGACGCCGCCAGGTCCGGCAGCGGGTAGACGTCGGCGGGACCGGGGTCGCCGGGGTTCTTGAGCGCCACGAGGGGGCGTACGGCCCCGTAGCCGACCTCCTCGTTGTGCCGCGCACCGCCTTCGACGCCGCTTGCGGTGTTCAACAGCACGCGTAGGACCTGGTTGTTCGTCCAGTCCGGGTGCTTCGACCAGAGAAGGGCGGCCGACGCGGAGGTCAGTGCGGTGGCGTCACTGGTGCCGCTGCCGCCGCACAGCCCCGTCTTGCCCGCACACGCCTTGACGATGTCCTGAGCCGGTGCGGAGATGTCCACCTGAGGACCGGTTTCCGAGAGCGGGAGGGAGACCGCCTTACGGTCCAGGCCGCCGACGCCCACGACGCCGGGAGTAGCGGCGGGGTACTCAACAGGGTTGCCTTTTTCGCCGCTGTTGCCGACCCCTGCAAAGATCAGTTTCCCCTTGCCGAGAGCGTATTTCACGGCGGACTGCAACTCGGGACTGTCCTGCGTGGCCCTTGCGACAGAAATGCTGAGAATCCGCGCCTTCGAGTCCGCGGCCCATCGAATGGCCTCGGCCATGCTGGTGTCGAAGGGCTTCCCGCCCTTGGCGAACTCCTCATCCGCATAGGGAATGCGAACCGGAATGATCTTACTTCCCGGAGCCAGCCCCCACGAACCCTGAGCAGGTCCGAGTTTTCCGGTGGCCGCGATCAGGGCCGCCATACCTGACCCGTGCCCGGCCACGTCCGTGTACTCGTCTCCCTTCTGCTGGGAGAAGTCCTTCCCGGGGAGGATCTGCCCTCGCAGATCAGGAAGTGATGTGTCGACACCTGAGTCGATGACCGCCACCGCCACGCCCTTTCCGGTGGTGATCTTCCAGATCTGGTTGGCCTCCATGGCGTCGAGGTGCCACTGCATCTCGCGGACGGTGTCCGCGGCCTGCGCGGGTACTGCCGTCGCCCCCAGGAGAAGCCCGCCCATCCCGCATGCGGCGGCCCGGTAACACAGCGATCGTGGGCGTGTTCTGCGCATCTTCCCTCTGGCCAATCCGGCGGACTCAGTCGATGACAGGGGGCACGACCCGCCGGTCGCCCTGCTGCCAGGTCTCTTCTTCCTCAATCAGGTAGTCAGGACGCTCCGTTGACCGGTCACCCTTACGGCGTCGGGAGCCAGAGCCGCCATGAGGCGGTGCTCCGGCCCGACCTGCCTGGCCGGGACGCTCCCCGGCGGTTCCCTGGTCCCGGGCCGAGCCTTCACGTACGAGCCCAGAGCCTCCGCGGGTGAAAGCACTCTCACCCAACCGCCCAGACTGCGCGGGCCGACCCACGGCACCACCGGTTTCCGAGGCCAGTCGACGCCCGCCGACGAGACCGTTGCGGCCTGCGGCGAACCCGCCCTGCCCGCCCATGTGCATGCCGGGCATACCGCGGCCCATCATCGGCCGTTGACCGCCGGCGCCGTTGGTGCCCTCTTCACCGCCGACGACCAGGCCGCGGGGCAGCCCCGCCGGCGGTCTGCCGCTCGGCGACTGCACGGGTCGTCCACCGATGATCCCATTCTCACGCGGGAGCGTGCTTCCCCTGCCCGCGGCCATAGCCTCACCGGCGTTCGGCACGCGCGGGATCCCCGCGCCCGCACTCCCCACGCCCGGCCGTTTCGCGAAATCGCTGCCCCGCGAGCCGATGCCGTAAGCAGCTCCGGGCGCGCCGCCGAAAGCAGGAGGAACAACCCCCGGAGACGCCCCTCCCAGGTCGAGACCGTGAGGCGGTGGGCCAAGAGGGGACTCTGTCCTCGTCGGGGAAACCGTCGGCACCGCGCTGTCGATATCCATGTGTGAGTCCGGCGCATGCGAGGCACCGATCGCCGGGGAATGTGTAGCCGAAGGAGCGGAGGGGTGGCTGAACGCCGAAGATCCTCGAATCAATTGATGCGCACCGAACTGCCCGCCGTGAGAGCCGCCAGTCGCCGGTTCTCTGCCGCCTTCCGAATTGGCAAACCGTGGGGCCGTCCCGCTGCTGCCGGGTCGAGTGATCTCTGAGTGCGGATCGATCCAATCGTTACCGAGCCCATTCGCCGGCGGCGGGAACGTGGGCGGCTTCAACTTGTTGATCTCGGTACCCGCCTGCACATACGACGACGCCAACCTCCGCATCTGCACCGCAGCATCCGCACGCGCCGACTCGATCCGCGACGACGCCAACATCGCCGACTTCTCCCACCCCGGAGAACCACTGTCCGCCAACGCCCGCGCCGCATCCCGCAGATCCGACCGAGCCCCCACCGTCACCGACAACGCCGGCATATTCGCATGCGCCTCCACGATCGTCTGCGACACATGACCCATCCACCTGCCCGCACCCCCCGCATACGAAGCCAGCTTCAACGTCGCATTCGCCGTCTGATCACCCCACTCACGAAACGCATCACCCCCCTCACCCTCCCACTCCAAAGCCCTGACATGCGCCTTCAGATGCTCACCGATCTTGCTCACCGTCTCCGCAACCGAAGCCAGCTTCTCCGAAACACCCGCCGCCGTCCGCGCATCCGCCGACCGCAACAACGCCACCATCTCCGCATGCGACATCGACTCGAAATCCGTCTCGCCGCCGGGCGCGGTCATGAGGCGCCGCCGTGCTCGCCGTAGCCCCCCGTGCCGGACGTGGGGCCCTGCTTGTGGGCATACGGATCCCGATCCGGGTGGTACTGGGCTTCGATCTCGCTGTTGAGCTTGTGCATGCGCGCCTTGATGTCGTCGTCCAGGTCGTTGTAGCTCTTGCCGGACGTCTCGATCGCGAGGCTGAGGCTCTCGATCTGGAGGCCGAGGACCTTGGAGAGGTTCTCCAGCTCGGTGTGGACGGTGTCGTAGGAGGCGTAGAGGTACTGGGCCTCGTGGAAGCCCTCGCCGCCGAGGTGGGTGCGCTGCATGCGGTCCTGGCCGACGCGGGTGGGCGCGGCCTGGGAGCCGTGGAGCTCGGTGAGCAGGCCGTCGACGTCCTTCTTGAACTGCTTCATGTCGGCGAGGTTGTTCACGACGTCGCCGACCGCCGACTGCACGCTGCCGATCAGCTCGCTGAACATGTTCCCGAAGAGGCCGCCCGAGCCTCCGCCGCCGTCCGCTGCCGCCGCTACCACGACTGTCTCCCCCGTCCCGCCGCCGCGCGGATGGCCGTCCGCGCACCGTCATGCCGTAGCCACTGTATCGACCGCCAGTGACAGTACGCAGGCGAGGGCTGACACGGCAACGGCGTTCGCGCCCCGGGCCGGCGCCCCGGGCCGTTACATCCGGGCCGTCACGCCTGGACGACCGCCGCCTGGGGCCTGATGGGCAGCCTGCCCACGGGGCGGCCGGTGGCCGCGCGTACGGCGGAGGCGACCGCGGCGGGCGACGTCACGACGGAGACCGCGCTCGCTGGCTTGGCGCCGAACGGCGCGACGACGTCCCGCTCCTCCACGAGCCGCACGATCCTGACGTCCGGCGCGTCGAGCGCGGTCGGCAGGGTGTAGCCGGTGAGGTCGGGGTGGCGCACCAGGCCGCGGCTGGTGCGGAGGTTCTCGGTGAGCGCGGCGCCGATGCCCTGGGTGACGCCCGCCTCGATGCGGGTGCGCAGCTGGGCGGGGTTGAGGACGCGGCCGACGTCCTGGGCGACGGCCATCTCCACCACGCGTACGGTGCCGAGTTCGATGTCGACGTCGACGACGGCCCGGATCGCGCAGAAGGACAGGCCGACGAACGCGTCGCCCTGGCCCGACTCGTCGAGCGGCTCTGTGGGGTGCGGCCGGGACTGCGCGGTGGCCCACAGCTCCTTGCCGTCGAGGGCCTCGGTGACGGTGGTGGAGAGCACGCCGTCGTACGAGGTGATCTTGCCGTCGGCGATCTGGAGGAGCTCGGTCGACATGCCGAACTTGTGGGCGAGCGGCTGGAGCAGCTGGGTGCGCACCATCTTCGCGGCGCGTTCGACGGCGCCGCCGGAGACCCAGGTGTGGCGGCCGTGGGTGGCGGGGCCCGCGGGCGGCTGGTCGGTGTCGACCGCGGCGACGTGGACCTCCTCGACGCCCAGCGTCTCCTGCACGATCTGCCGGGCGAGGGTGGCGAAACCCTGGCCGGTGTCGACGGCGGCGCAGATGACGGTCGCGGTGCCGTCGTGGACCTTGACCGTGGCGGTGGAGACCTCGTCCGCGCCCTCGGCGCCGAGCATGTGCACCATGCCGAGGGCGTAGCCGACGCCGCGGCGCACCGCGCCGGGCTCGCCGGCGCCCTCGGGTCCTCCGGGCAGCAGCCACGCCTCCTCGGGGGTGTCCTTCGGCAGGGTGGGGAGCGGGAACTCCTGTACGGAGCGCAGGAGTTCGGCGACGGGCGCCGGGCACGTCACGGTCTGCCCTGTGGGCAGCATGTCGCCGGTCGCGAGAACGTTGCGCAGCCTCAACTCGGCCGGGTCGAGGCCGAGTTTGGCGGCGAGCTTGTCCATCTGGCCCTCGTAGGCCGCGCACACCTGCATGGCGCCCTCGCCGCGCACGTGGCCCGAGGGCGGGTTGTTGGTGCGTACGGCCCAGCCCTCGACGAAGGCGTGCGGGACGACGTAGGGGCCGCAGGCGAACGCGACGGCCGCCGCAAGCGATTCGGACGACTGGTCGGCGTACGCGCCCGCGTCGAGCAGGATCTGTGCCTCGACCTTCACCAACCGGCCCTCGGCGTCGGCGTGGTGGCGGTAGCGCAGCAGAGTGGGGTGGCGGTGGGCGTGGCCGAGGAAGGACTCCTCGCGGGACGCGGCGAGCTTCACGGGACGGCCGGTGCGCAGCGCCAGCAGCCCCAGGGGGATCTGGAAGCCGGGGTCGTCGCGGTCGCCGGTCGCGCCTGGCACCCCGGTGACCACGATCTTGACCTGCTCGGGCGGGAGTCCGAAGCAGGCGGCGGCGAGGTCGCGGTCGGTGTGCGGGTCGGTGGAGGCGGTGTAGATCTCCACGCCGCCGTCGGGGCGGGGCACCGCGAGGCCCGCTTCCGCGCCGACCGGCGCGGGGTCCTGCCGCCCGATGCGGTAGAGGCCCTCGACGACGACGTCGCCCTGCGCCGCCGGGTCGCCGTAGCGCAGCGGGATGTGCCGGACCAGGTTGCCGTCGGGGTGCAACGGCTCGGCGGAGAAGGCCTTTTCGGGGTCGGTGACGGGTTCGAGCACCTCGTACTCGACGGCGACGGCGGCGGCGGCGAGGCGGGCGGCGTCGGGGTGTTCCGCGGCGATCGCGGCGATCGCCTCGCCGTGGTGGCGCACGACGTCGGACGCGAAGACGGGGCGGTCGGCGACCTTGCGGCCGTACGAGGAGTCGCCCGGGACGTCGGCGTGGGTGATGACGGCGCGCACGCCGGGCATGCGGGCGGCGGCCGAGGTGTCGACGGAGACGATGCGGGCGTGCGGGTGCGGGGAGCGCAGGACGGCCGCCCACAGCAGGCCCTCGGCCCACAGGTCGGCCGCGTACGGGTAGGTGCCCTCCGCCTTGGCGCGGGCCTCGGCCGCGGGGAGGGACGCGCCGAGCCCGTGCGTGGGGGCCTCGCCGTCCTGGGCCGCGGAGTCGGGTTCGGTGGCCAGGTCGTCGCTCACGCCATGCCTCCGTCGTTCGCGTGCGGGTGGTGCGGCCCCTGGGGCTCGTGGGCGCCGTGCGGTGCCTGGACACCGCCCGCGCCCGGCGGGGCCTGGTGCGGGATCCTCGCACCGCTCTCCCCAGTGCCCTGGGTGCCCGCGCCGGGCGCGGAGGGCGCGAGGTGGGCGGGCTCGGCGGCGTGGGCGGCCTCGACGGCGGCGGCGCGCTCCGCGACGACCTCGTCGACGGCTTCGAGGACGCCCCGGTAGCCGGAGCAGCGGCAGAGGTTGCCGCTGAGCGCCTGGCGGGTCTCCAACTCGCTGGGGGCGTGGTTGCCTTCGAGCAGGTCGTGGACGGTCATCGCCATGCCGGGGATGCAGAAGCCGCACTGCACGCCGCGGGCGGCCAACGCGCGCTGCACGTCGGACGGTTCGCCGTTCGCGGCGAGTCCTTCCACGGTCCGCACCTCGGACCCGGCGGTGGTGGCGGCCGGGACCAGGCAGGAGGCGACGAGCCGCCCGTCGACCTGGACGTTGCACGCGCCGCACTCGCCCTGCGAGCAGCCGTCCTTGGCGCCCGCGAGGCCGAGCCGCTCGCGCAGGACGTAGAGCAGGGACTCGCCGATCCAGGCGTCGTTGACGGGCCTGTCCTGGCCGTTGACCCGCAACACGTAGGAGAAGGTGGGGTGTTCGACCTCGTCGTGGTCCGGGAAGGGCTGGTCGGCCGACTCCTCGCCGGGCGCGGGCGCCTCGGCGGGGTGCGGTCCCGGCACCTGCGCGGCCACGAACTCCCGGCCGTAGGCGGCGCCACCGGGCTCGGGCACATCGGAGGGCCCCGGGGCGCCGGAGTGTTCCGGGCCGCCGGAAGGGCCCTGGGTGCCGGAGTGTTCCGGGCCGCCGGCGGCCTCGGGGGCGCCGTCGGCGTGGAGGACTCCGTCCTCAGCGCCGCTCCCGGCGCCGCCCTCGGACCCATCAACAGCGACAGCGACAGCGCCGGCCCCGTCCTCGATCCCGTCCGCACCCTCCGCCGGGGCCTCCGCTTCGGTCGGCTCCCGGTCAGCTGTCCCGGGCCCGTCAGCCGCCCCGCCGGCCCCCGTGCCGTCCGCGGCCCCTGCGGACGCCGGCTCGTCCCGTACCGCGTCCTGCTCCCGGTCCTGCCCCGCGTCTTCCGGCCCCTGGCCGGCGGCGTCCTCCGGGCCCTGCCCCGCGTCCTCAAGGCCCTCTTCACCCGCCGTTACGGGCTCCGCGGCGCCCTGCTCCCCGGTGGCCGCCGCGGCTGCCCCGCCCGCGGCGCCGTCCGGCGTCCGGAGGTCCGGGACGGCGCCGTCCCGCTCGTCGGGCAGCGGCGGCTCGTGGCCCGTCCCGTCCCCTGCGGGGGCGAACCCGGTGTCGCGGACGGCCTCGCGGGCCTCGGCGGCGGCGTCGGCCGTCGGGGCCCAGCCGTGCTGGACCTCCTCGCGGGACGGCGCCTGGGGTTCCGGTTCGGGTTCCGGTTCCGGGGCCCAGGGGGCGCGGGCTCCGCCCGGCAGGGTGGCGGGCGGCATGACGCCCGCATTCCACGGCGACGCCGCGAGCGCGGCGCTCAACTCGCCCGAGTCGTCCAGCACGTCGCCGGTCGCGAGGGGGATGCGCCACTGCCCGGCGGACGCGGGCTGCGGGGGTGCCTGAGCCTCCTGGGGGGGCTCGTCCGCGGCCCCCGCGCCCGGGTCGAGGCCGGTCCCCCGGGTGTCGAGCGCCTCGGTGAAGTCCCAGTGGCCGGTCGCGCCGGGGTCGTGCTGCGGGACGGCGTGCTGCTGGGGCGCGTACGCCCCGTACTGCTGGGCGGCCGGGTCGTGTCCGTAGGGCGCCTGACCGTACGGGTCCTGCGCGTACATGTCCTGGGTGCCGTACGGGTCCTGGACACCGTGCTGCGCGTACGGGTCCTGCCCGTAGCCGCCGCCGTAGTGGTGCTGGTCGCCCTGGTCCGCCTGCGGGTCCGGCGCCCCCCAGGTGCCGGCGACCGCGGGGTCGGGCTGGAGCGGAGTGATCATCGGCGGTACGTAGCCGTGGCCGGGGGCGGCGAGCGGCGCGTCGGCGTCGCCCTCCGGCGGCAGTTGGACGAAGGCGGTGGCCTCCGCGTCGTACTCGCCGCCGTGCGGCACCGGGCGCCACGCGCCCCGGCCGGCCTCCGCCTCACGGCCGGGCTCCGGCCAGTCGTCGGCGCCCTGCACGCCGCCTGGTGCGTTGTCGGTCACGAGAGCGCCCTCCCCAGTGCTCGCCGGGCCAGGGTGGCGACGGTACGCCGCAGGTGCTGCACGGCGGGCGAGGGCCCCGGCGCCTCTCCCCCGTCGGCCGGCGGCAGCGGGTCCGGCACGCAGGCCGCCGCCACGTACTCCCCGAACGCCGCGAGCGCCTCCTGGGTGAGGCCGCGCACACCGTCCCAGTCGATGAGCGACGCGATCCACTGCTCGGCCTCAAGGGGCCGCAGCGGCACCGGCGCGACGGCGCCGACCGCGCAGCGCACGCCGCGCCGCGCCGGGTCGAGCACGACCGCGACGGAGGTGGTGGCGCGCCCGGGTCCGGTGCGCCCCGTGGCCTTGAGGAAGACCTGCGGGGCGTGCAGCAGCGGCACCCGGACGAAGCCGATGAGTTCGGCGGGGGCGAGCATCTCGCGGCCCGCGAGCAGGTGGGTGACGGGGATCTCGCGGCGCGCGCCGTCCGGGCCCGCGACGATGAGGTCGGCCTCCAGGGCGGCGAGCACGGGCAACGTGTCGCCGGTGGGCGCGGCGGTCGCGATGTTGCCGCCGAGCGTCCCGGCGTTGCGGATCTGCGGGGGCCCGGCGGCGCGCGCGGAGGCGGCGAGCGCGGGGATCAGCGCGGCGAAGTCGGGGCGGCCCATGCGGGCGTGGGTGAGGCCGGCGCCGAGGAGGGCGTGGCCGTCCTGGTAGTGCCAGCCGCGCAGTTCGCTCATCCGGTTGAGTCCGACGAGCGCGGCGGGCCTCAACTGCCCCCTGTTGACGGACGCCATGAGGTCCGTCCCACCTGCGACAGGCACCGCGGCGGGCATGGCCGCCAGCGCCGCCACGGCCTCGTCGAGCGAGGCCGGGAGCGTCACGGACTGTGCTGTCTGCGGTGCGTGCGTGGTCAACCCAGCTGCCCCTTTCCGGTGTCCCGGCAGTCCCGCCTGTGTGCCGTACCGTACGTGCTCACAGGCCGGACGTGGCAACTCTGGCACATCTTCCGAGCCGCCCGACGCGAGGGTCCACGAAGGACGTATCCGCACCTTGACGGGTGGAAAGTCCGCGTTCGTCAGGGTGTTGGGGCCATGCGGGCGGGTTGCCGCGTTCACTCCGTTCGAAAACCGTACGGGCGGTTTGCGAACGGCCCTGTCCTGCGGGTGTTCCGTGCGCGCGGCCAGGCGGCTCGTCGTCGGGGGGCAGTGGCGGCTCGGGGAGCTCGGGCGGCTCCGGCGG